>PAOO01000043.1 GCA_002708065.1 Chloroflexota bacterium | reverse complement strand
CAAGCCAGATTCTGGTGACCTGGGAGCAGAAGGGCATAGCCCTCCCGTTTGGCAAAAAGGCATAAGTATTTTAACTTCAAGTAGGCTTACCGGTTGGGGTCAACACTATTCTGCCAAAAACATCCCCAGATTTTATTAATTTATAAGCTTGAACGATTTCTTCAAAAGGCAATATGACCTCTACGACAGGGGTAATGATTCCTGAACTCACTTGTTCACAAGCACTCTCAATATGCCTAATTCCAGCTCCTGATGATCCAATCACAGACCCGTCTCTAAAAATTAATTCTGCAATATTCACTGAAGAATGATTTCCTTCCACTTCCCCAAGAACTACCATCTTCCCTCCATTTCCGAGGCATCTCAGGGCAGCCTCAAATACCGCGGACCCTACAGGATTGAAGGCAATATCAGCGCCTAGATCCTGTGTAAGTGCGTATACCAGGTCTGAAGGGTCAAGGCCCTCTTCCAACAGAAACACCTGGCCGAATCCAAGTTCCTGCAAACGTTGAATCTTGTTTGGCGACCTAGTAAAGGCTATAACTTCTGCTCCCAGAGAAGAAGCAACTTGTGCAGCATGCACGCCCAAGCCACCGCCGGAACCAAATACGACGACACTTTGTCCATCTGATACTTCACATAAGTCTTCTAGGGCCCGTACTGTCACCCCGATAGGGCAGGCGATCAAAGAAGCTCCTATAAGATCCATATGGTCTTCCAGTTTTACTAAATTATTCCTGCGTACTGAAATGTATTCCGCAAATCCACCATCTATACCATGCCCTAACCCATGGGCTTGGGGGCATCGGTATTCGAGCCCGCCAAGGCAAGTTTCACAAAGCCCACATGAAGTGGTAAGAGTGGTGACAGCTTTGTCTCCAAGTTTTATCCCCTGCGTTGAAGGGCCGACATCAACCACAGTACCGGCTATCTCATGTCCCAATATGACATCATCTTTGACGCCCCGTCTCAGGGTACCGTCCATCACAGATATATCGTGGTGGCAAACACCAACCGCTTCGACTTCTAAAACAACGCCATCTTCAGAAACTGAGGGGTCGTCAATTTCTACCAGGTCAAAAGCAGGGTCAACCCCTGCTTCCTTTAAAATGAGTGCCTTCACCTAAATACCCTCTTTTTTCGGTTCCTTAATAAGTTCTGAAGCTACCCTGATCGTTTCCCATACAGTGCGATCAGAATCTATGGTCTCCGGTGTCTCTTTTGCAAAGGGAGTTGAATTAAGAAGCTTGTACATCTCCGCCGCACCCATGTGGAAGTATGGTGTAACTCCTAGAGCCTCAAAAGTGGCAGAAATCTCTTCCATCTCACCAATCCACCTATGGGAATTAGCCGGAAGCCGAGGTATCCCTCTTTCCATAGCGGAGAGATGTGATTGCTGGCTGTACGAAAATTCCTCTCGAAGAGCTTCAATGAGACCCATTTTTTGGGCTGCGGTCAGCAATGCGACTTGCAGGGTATTCGTACCTTTAGTCAAAGCGGCATAACACATCTTGATACCTGAAGCTTGACCCACCTTATCGCCAATGGCCTTTACGATTATTCCTCTCCCGTTTAGTTCGGTAACGACATGCGCATCTGGTCCCGAAACATAAAAGCGAGTTGTGTCCCCTTTCGTGGGAGCGCTTCCTATAATCCCACCATCAATGTATCTTCCTCCCGATTCATTGATTATGGTTGCAATCTCCTTGGCAGAATCAGGAGAGACCGCATTACAATCTGCGAAATATGTATTTTCACCTGTTAGCCTGAGTGTGTCAGCCACTTCTTCAGCAAGCGACTTTGCCTTATCAGGTACTAAGATCGAAAGAATAAGGTCTGCTTCTTTGACCAACTTTTCCATTGATCCTACTATACGAAAGTTTCCTGCCTCTGCGAGATCGAAAGTCCGCTGACTCCTTCCAGCAAGGCAGGTGATAACATCTAGGCCACTCTTACCAAGCACCTTACCGACCGCGTGGCCCATATCNCCCGGGCTAAGTATAGCTACAGTCTTNACCAGCATAAGAATTCNTCTCCTAATTGATCTGTCTGACGATCTGNCGAAGTGCCAACATCTTTCCGGACCATAATAACCCGGATTATAAGTCACGAATTCCTTGAGCAACAGGTTAAAAAGTTAGCAATGACGACATGATAAACTTGGGAAACATCAGAGGTTAAAACTTTCCGAAANGGGGTTTGTTTCAGTATGAAAATTGGAGCACACGTATCAGCTGCGGGAGGCCTAAGCAAAGCTGTCGACCGGGCAGAGCTAATTGGAGCAGAGGCTATACAAATTTTTGCCTCATCCCCAAGGGCTTGGAGATTCAGGTTCCCGAAAGAGGAAGAAAGCGCCCTTTTTAGACGACGAAGTGAAGAAAGCGGTGTTGGACCCTGTTATATACACGGGAGTTACTTAGTAAACATTGGTGGAGCTCCAGACCAAATTGAAAAATCGATCGAGTCCCTGACAAACAACATGATAGTGGCAGGCGAAATCGGGGCGGAGGGGGTTATTTTCCACGGCGGGAGCCATAAGGGAAAAGGGTTCGACACCGTTTTAGGGCAAGCAGTGGAATGTTTGAAGGAGGTTTTGGATAAATCCCCTGATAATGTATGGCTTTGCCTAGAGAACAGTGCGGGNATGGGGGCGCATATCGGNTCATCATTTCAGGAAATNGGAGCTCTGATAAATAGGGTAGATCACCCCAATATGAAAGTGTGCCTCGATACTGAGCACATGTTCGCTGCCGGTTACAACATCGCCTCCAGCAAAGAAATCTGTNACATTATGGAAGAATTCGANAGTGAGATCGGGTTGGAAAAACTGGTCGCAGTGCATGCCAATGACGCAAAAGTAGAACTCGGTTCAGGCGTGGACCGGCATGAGAATATTGGGGAAGGATTTATTGGTTTGGATGGATTCAAGTCAATTATGAGTCATTTTTCATTCCGTAATGTACCGTTTTTCTTAGAGGTTCCAGGGTTTGAGAACGACGGGCCGGACAAGAAGAATTTGGATCGCCTAAAATCTCTGCGCAAGGGACTGGGAATAGAGGCCTGAAATTGNCNAANACAGGTNCCGTTNCCGATNCAGACCGNCGAANGTACAAGGAATATCTCAANGCCGAACTTGAAGCTGCGGCGATGTACCAAATACTTGCCGATGCAGACAAGAACAATATTAGGTCAAATATATTTTCGCAGTTGGTNGAATCGGAAATGCGNCACGCCAGACGTTGGGCTGAACGGCTTGGAACTGACCCCTCGTCAATTAAGCCGAAGAAAACCACGCTCAAGCTGTTATATGTCCGATTGGTAAGCCACTTTCTTGGTACTGACAAAATTCTTCCATGGCTCGCCAGGATCGAGGCTCAAGAGATCGGTATCTATAGTAACGATCCAGATGGGCATGATCTTCTAGATGAAGAGAAGAAGCACGCCCGTATTCTTGCAGAGCTNTCTTCGAGTGCCGTTACTCCTACGTCGATAATCAATGAGCCCGCACACAGNTTTAGTAACAGCGGTGGACTTAGAGCCGCTGTTTTGGGTGTGAACGATGGCCTTGTTTCGAACTTCAGCCTCGTTATGGGATTCGTAGGGGGAACAGCATCTGGAGGCAACCCCGAATTCATTCTTCTCGCTGGACTCGCGGGTTTGGTCGCAGGTGCCTTTTCAATGGCGACTGGGGAATATATATCCATGAGATCCCAACGGGATATTTACGAGCACCAGATNGACATGGAGAAAGCCGAGTTAGAGCAATGGCCGGAAGAGGAAGAGGAAGAGCTGGTCCTAATTTATCAAGCAAAAGGGCTTTCTGAGAAAGAAGCCAGATCTGTGGCATCTAGACTGATGAAGCGACCAGAAGTAGCCCTTGAGACGATGGTNAGGGAAGAGCTTGGATTAGACCCTCGAGAACTTGGATCACCATGGGGNGCAGCATTAAGCAGNTTCTCAGCATTTGGGGCGGGCGCATTGGTCCCCATAGTCCCTTTGTTCTTCGGGGTAGGCGCTATGGCTGTCCTGTGGAGCGCGGCTCTTGGNGCGTTAGCGCTGATAGTAGTCGGGGGATCGTTGGCTGCTATAAGCGGTAAAAATCCCCTGTGGGGGGCATCCAGAATGTTAATAGCAGGTACATTGGCCGCCGCCGTGACCTATGGAATAGGATTTGCTATAGGAACCACTGTAGCGTGAAGTAGTGAGAGAAATTTATAGAGACCATTGTGCACCATTCCTGTCTTACTGCTGACAGAATCTTTAGTAGGCGTTGAACACACCTTCAACACAGGAGTCGTTTGTGACCCGAGAACAAAAAGAACTGAGACCCCGAGCCACTGAGTTAGGCTTAGCTATAGGNTTGCTCCCGCACGGCGAATATAACACGATCACAGATGTAACTGGGGTACAGGTCGGTCACTCTACGATAATAACNGGAGAGGGCCAACTCAGACCAGGGGAAGGACCTATACGGACAGGTATCACAATGGTTTTGCCTCATTCTTCTAACCTTTATNGCCAGAAGGTGCCCGCAGCAGCTCACGCCCTCAACGGTTTCGGAAAGTCATTGGGGCTTCTACAAATTATGGAACTTGGAAGACTAGAAAGCCCTATTGCTCTAACAAGCACCTTAAACGTNTGGACTGTTGCAGATTCAATGATCGATTACTTGTCAGCTTTAAACCCCGGAGTTCAATCTTTCAACCCAGTGGTTGTCGAATGTAACGATCGGTTTCTAAATGACTCAATTGGTAGACATGTGCGAAAAGAGCACGTTTTGCAATCTTTANAAAGCTCTTCCTCACCCAATATACAGGAAGGAAATGTCGGAGCTGGGGCGGGTATGTCCGCGTTCGGNTGGAAAGCGGGAATTGGAACCTCTTCCAGGGTTTGTGAGTCGTTGCAAGGCATATATACCGTAGGTGTTCTAGCACTCTGTAATATGGGNGATCCCCGTGATCTTCGANTAGACAATCTCCAGGTGGGAAAATATCTCATGCCACCAGGNGCTANCGATGAATCGGGAGGTTCCGTTTGTTTTGTTATCGGTACCGACGCTCCCGTAACGGCTCGGCAATTAGATCGTATGGCACGCAGAGCGCCGATAGGATTAGCTAGGGCTGGAGGAATATTGAGCCACGGCAGCGGTAGTTTCGCAATTGCCTTTTCGAACTCCCCAGATCGCCCACAGATTGATGATGCACATCTCACACCTTTGTTTAGNGGCATAGTAGAAGCGACTGAAGAAGCAATAGTAAACTCAGTCCTCCGATCGCAGACACTGACCGGCAGGGACGGAAACATCCGACATGCAATACCCGTTGACCGTGTCAGAACTATGCTTAAAGTTCAGGAAGAAGCCCTTGAAGGCATTTTCNAGAAAAGCAGCGAGTAATTNATTGAGGGAGATTCGTNGATGGGATTGAATGGGAAAGTATGTATTNTCACAGGTGGGGGCAGCGGAATTGGGAAAGCCACGGCTATTCAAATGGCCTCGGAAGGTGCANTCGTCGCCCTNGTCGGCCGAACATTATCAAAAATTGACACAGTTAAGAGGNAGATAGAGGCATCGGGAGGTAGGGCTGAAAGTTACGCTATTGATGTCGCGGACAAAAAGTCGATTGGTGCNATGGTACCAAAACTAGTCAAAAAATATGGAACAATCGATGTCTTGCTAAATAATGCTGGCCATAGTTCGCCCCATAGGAGGCTCCTATCCACCACTCCTGAGGAAATTGAGGGAGTCGTGGAGTCAAATCTCCTAGGAACCATCTACTGCACCCAGGCAGTTGTCCCGTATATGACAGAAGCAGGNGAAGGTACCATTATCAATGTNGCCTCTATGGCNGGAGTTAATCCTAGCGGCTTAGGTGGAATGATCTACAGTGCAGTGAAAGCAGCAGTTATAAACTTCACCGGCTTCCTCAATAGCGACTTGAGAAATACCGGCATCAGGGCCAGCGTCGTAATCCCAGGTGAAGTAGATACCCCGATCCTAGACAAGCGTCCAGTACCGCCAAGCAAAGATGCCAGATCAACGATGGTGACATCAGAGGACACCGCGGAGGCCATCACATTAATTGCACGTCTTCCAATCAGGACTAACATACCCGAGCTACAAATCAGGCCGACTTATGTAAGAGATACATCCGGCGAATCTGAATTAATATANCTCCAAAATGATTCAGAAGAATTTAGATCAATACCAGTGCCGATANACAACTAATCAAAACCAAATAGGAATTATTAATGAAGCAGAGAGTACTCGGAAAATGTGGTCCCNAAGTACCCATCATATGTTTTGGGGCCTGGCCCATTGGGGGAGGTATGGGAAGCNTGGACGTCAACCAATCCGTGGCCACGGTACATGCAGCTCTCGACTCGGGTATGACATTCATCGACACTGCAGAAGGCTATCAAACCAGTGANTCAGTTCTTGGGAAAGCATTATCGGAAAGGCGCCATGAGGTCGTACTTGCGACCAAACTCTCCGGTAATGATCATTCGGAGACTCATATGCGTAACGCGATCGAAAATAGCTTGACTGCCCTTGGCACAGATTACATAGATTTATACCAACTTCACAGTCCGCAATCCCGCTGGCCCATGGAAGAAACTATGGGCGGACTCTTACGGCTAAAAGAAGAAGGTAAGATTCGTTATATTGGTATATCTAATTACTCACCAGGTCAAACAGAGGAAGCGATGTCACATGGCCCTGTGCAGAGTTCTCAACCACGTTACAATATGATTTTCCGACATGATGAAGAACGTACCCTTAAATTCTGCCACGACAACGATATCGGCGTAATACCACACTCTGTGCTTGCTAAGGGATTGCTTGGTGGTCGTTACAAACCAGGCGACACTTTTCCTGAAGACGATGAGAGAAGATTATTCAATTTCTTTCGCGGAAAGTTGTTCGAGCAGATATTTGACGTTACCACGAAATTAGATGAGTGGGCTCACGACCGAGGGAGAGACATCGTACAGCTTGCTGTCGCATGGGTAATTGCTCATCCTGCCGTTACATCCGCCATCGTAGGGATGAAAAATCCTCAGCAGGTTTCACAAGTCTCGATGGCAGCCGAATGGGAGCTTTCGACGTCAGAACTTGAAGAGATCGAGCTCATCATTGGGGACCTTCAACCTATATGGAACAAAGACGCCTTTAGCTAAACTGACATTGTTCGATCGCTCCTTTCCACTCCTTTTAATTCACTAGAATAACCCCTATGCTAGAATTAATANGTTTTCGAATTCTCGTTAAATTGGCAAAATACGGCAGGAATTTCACCAAATGGAAGATCTCACTCTGAGCGTTGATAAAAGGGTGGTAACGGGTAAAAAAGTATCCTTCCTTAGACGTGAGGGCATAACCCCCCTACATCTCTACGGTAACGGGATTGAGTCCCAGTCGCTCCAATGCAGCACCGCGTTAATTAGTAGGCTTGTCAATGAGGCCGGGACGAACATTCCTGTAAACCTTCAAGTAGAAGGTGAAAGCAGGGAGAATATTTGCTTTGTAAGGGAGGTCCAATACCATCCGGTAACTGACAGACTTGTTCACGTAGATTTCATGAAAGTAGATGTTACTAAACCGGTCAGGGCAGAAGTTCCAGTGATCGTCGAGGGGCTGTCTCCAGCTGTACGCAACATGGGCGGCACCTTACTTCAACCATTACAAACAGTCACGGTTGAGGCCCTACCTATGGACATTCCAGGGTTTTACACGCTTCAAGCTGAACTGCTCATTGACTTCGATACGAATTTCTATGTGCGCGACCTCGAGATAAGTGATTCCGTCGAGATCATCAACGACGTTGAGGAACTACTTGCAGGCGTAGTTGCACCACGAATAGAGAGTGAACCCGAAATCGAGGGTGAAGAGGGTGAAGAAGGTGAAGAAGGTGAAGAAGGTGAAGAGGGATCAGGGGAACGCGAGAGAGAATCGGAAGAAAACGCCTAACCATTTTCTCTAAAATGGGTCCCACANCTTTAAGTTGGACTCGTNAAGACGGCCGGTACTCAAAAGGTACCGGCCGTCTTTNGTTTGACTGTGTTCCCAATCGGCTATTCATGCCTTCAAAAAAACACTTCAGTCCTGACGAGGCAAAAATCCTAGTTTGAGAACATTTTAGGCACAANAACCTACTTGACATATAGTGTCAGACAGCTATGATCGCCGTTAGTGTTCGGATTAATGCTGTGTTTAATTAATAAGTGTAATTACTAGGCTGCATACAAGTGGCCGTTCTGATCAATTGTTTTCGATCACAGGAGGACATTGCGATATGAAATTTGTTGGTAAATATATGAGTGCGATTCTGGCGCTTGTTGGCCTTGTGGCCATCGTCGGGGTTGCGTGTGGTGGAGATGACGAGGAAGCTGCAGCACCTGCAGCAGCACCAGCCGCCGCCGCTGCAGCACCTGCAGCAGCAGTCCCTGCCGCAGCTCCAGCCGCNTCTGCGGTCGCAAGCGACGTAGGNGTCACTATGGCGATCCGCGAAGTCTCAGANCAGTTTGGTGACTTCGAGGTTCAGACATACGGTGGTAGCCCCGGTGAGGAAAATATGGGCTACTTTGACCATCTCCTGGTCCATGACGGAACAGACCCCTTGGCTCCGCATGCCGCCAAAGCGTGGAGCATAAATGATGCGGGTAATGAACTTACCCTGACAATCCGAGATGACCTTAAAGTGAACACTCCTAACATGGAAGGTTTCGTAGGAAATGACTTCGGATACATCAAGGCCGCAGACGTGGCCTGGAATATCAACAGGCAGAACGCTGTCGTCAACCCTAGCCTAGGCGCCGCAATCGGGGCACAGCTGGGAGCAACTTTTGGAGAGTGTAGCGCTCCAGACGAATACACTGTGAAATGCCCGATGATAACGGACATCTTCTGGGGCATCCCGATCAGTGAATTCGACATTAACGACACTACCGTCAGGCTCGACAGCAAAAACGCCTATGACACCATGGGTGCATCGGCGATGCAGTTTGTTCCCGTGGGATCAGGCCCATTCACAATGGGCATCTGGAAGCCAAACGACCGTGGCACGGTCCACGCTGTTCCTGATCACTGGATCGAGCCTCCCCACGTTGGAACATTCACCGTGATNCAGGTACCGGACACATCCAGCCGAGTGGCAATGATGCAAACCGGTGAAGCCGACCTTGGCTCCATCGACTTTGGCAGGATCAGGGAACTTGAAACTAAAGGCCTGAAGTTTATTCAGACAATGTCTAATAAGGACACCATGACCCTGAGCGCTATATGGCCNGGTAACCTGTGGACAGACTTGAATGCAAAAACAGAAGAAGCCATTGAGCCCTGGCTGTCCCCTGTCTATGAAGTAGACCATCCTCATATCGGATGCCCGTGGGGAGATAAATGCCCCTACACAGACAATAACAACCCAAGTGGTATGAGTGACATGGAGCAGGCAAGGCTAGTACGGTGGGGCCTCTCATACGCCATTGACCGACAGGGAATTGTGGACGTCCTCCAGGGTGGCCTGGGCACACCAATCTACCTTGAGCTGATGGGTCCGTTATTCCCGGGATGGCAGCCTGACCGCACGGTCAACGCAGGCATGATCAAGGCCAGCCACGAGAAATACAGTGGCCAGAGCACGACACAGGCCTCGTCTGTCCTTGGTAAAGGCACGGATTGGATAGAGTACANAGAGTACGACAACGCAGCCGAGCCGGCACACGAATGGCCATGGAAAATCCCCACAGACCTGACAGAAGCAGGCCGATTACTTGACCTTGCCGGCTTCCCCAAGGGAAGTGACGGAGTCAGGTTTGAGATCAGCCTCAACAAGTATGCTTGCGAGACCGGCGACGTTTGNNTGGANCAGGCCGATGCCGTTGGCGCAGGTTGGGAAGAGCTTGGAGTNAAGACCACCCTCCTGACTGAAGAGTACGGCGCTGTGGTGGTACCACGAATGAGGGACCGGACACAGCCGTGGCCTGTAGTAAAGAACTGCAGCGTGGAGACAGCAAACTATCCGTTCGACTGGCCTCCCCCTTCTGCGGACAGCACGTTTAGCCGACCGGCCTGGGGCTGTTCTTTTGAGAACAGGTTCCTGGACTACATGTACATGGAAATCAACGGTGAGAGGGACAAGGCCAAGCGCGAAGACCTCCACCTTGATATGGTCGACTACTACTACTACTGGCAGCTTTACAGCGGTATGGTTCAGCCTCCTCGTGGCGTAGCAGCAAACCCCGAAACAGTAGTGTCCTGGGATTCCAGGTCCACCGCTGGTGGTTACTGGGGCAGGCCACAACACATCATCCCGGTAAAGAAGTAAAAACTGGCAGGGAATAAGCTGATATAAAGTGTGTGGGCAGGAGATGACTCTTCTGCCCACACATAGTGTTTGCAAGCTAAATACTCCCGAGTTGATTCCACACTAGGAGACCATATCCAAATATGGCACGTTTTCTTCTAAGAAGATTGTTCTCCATCTTAATTTCTATAATTGGAGCGACCCTCGTCATTTTCACACTGACACGGTTCGGCCCCGACCCTGTCGATCTCTACCTCGGTGATTCCCAGGCTGAAGTCACCGAGGAATTCATTCAGATGATTCGAGCTGAGCTCGGTGTGGATAAATCCCTACCGGAACAGTACGCCCGTTGGGTCTGGAGCATACTACGCCTCGATATGGGCCAGTCAATCGGCACCCTGAGGCCGGTGAGCGAAATTATAAAAATCCACATTGGAACGACACTTATACTCGCTGCCGGCGCCTGGGTATTTGCCATTTCTGTAGGCATAAGCATAGGAGTGCTGTCAGCGGTAAAACGGGCAACTTTCTGGGATTATATAGGCAGATCATTTGCTCTTTTCGGACAGGCAACTCCACAGTTTTGGTCAGGAGTGATGGCGATTTTGATTTTCGCGGTGATACTCGGATGGTTCCCCGCTGGCACACTGGGCAACCGAGAGGGTTTTATCTTTGAGTGGTCAAACCTTAGACACTGGATACTGCCATGGATTGTACTGGGGTGGCCAGCCTCAGCAGGCATCATGCGCCTGACCAGATCGTCCATGCTTGAAATACTGGACTCAGAATATATAAAGCTGGCAAGAGCCAAGGGTGTCGCGCCACAGAAAATCATATGGAAGCATGGCCTTCGCAATGCACTGATTCCCCCATTGACATCTGCCTTGATATTACTGGCTGACTATCTAAATGGTGCTCTGGTAGTAGAAATTATCTTCTCTCTCCCAGGCATAGGAACGGTTGCTCTAAACCAGGCCGTATACGACAACGACTGGCCGCTGCTAGCAGGGACAGTACTGTGCTTTATCGGCATCTATGTCAGCTTTGCCTTCCTAGCGGATATCTTATACGCCCTCATAGATCCCAGAATCCGGTACGCGTAGTAGGGAAAGATCGATATGTCTAGTCAGTTAGAAATGGATCTGATGGGAATCCGGAATTACCCACCCGGGATTAGTCACCTGTGGGAATTCTGGAAGTTCATGAGACGGTATCCTGCAATCCCTCTAGCTGTAATTGCCATTTTGATATTCTGCGGCATATTTGCACCGCAGCTTTCTCCCCACGACCCTCGTGCCGGAGGAATTCGCGACCGCCACCTACCGCCGGTATGGACCCAACAAGGCACTACAGACCACTTACTGGGAGCGGACCATTCCGGCCGGGACGTGCTATCACGGCTGCTCCACGGAGCGAGAATATCGCTTACGGTTATGGTCATCGCGCTTGTAAGTGGCGGCATCATTGGCACAACGATGGGCGTGCTATCCGGCTACTATGGAGGATGGCTAGACGAGCTTATAACTAGATTGGTAGATATCTGGCAGGCTTTGCCCTTTCTCATGGTGGCACTCGTATGTGTGCTGCTGTTCGGGCAAAGCCTCATTCTACTCTTGTGTTTAATGATAGCTCTATCCTGGATTCCTTTCGTCAGGGTAATACGAAGCCAGACGCTGGCCATAAAGAATGAGCCATACGTAGACCTTGCAAGGGTTGCCGGTTGCACCCTCACACGAATCCTACTACGTCACATCCTGCCGGGGGTTGTAAACACCGCAGTCGTGATCGCGACACTAAGCGTGGGAAACTTAATCCTGGCAGAAGCCGCGCTAAGCTTCCTTGGAGCAGGCATTCCGCCACCCACACCTTCCTGGGGTGGCATGGTCTCAGACGGGAGGAGTTACCTTAGTACAGCGTGGTGGCCTACAGTGTTCCCTGGGCTTGCCATCTTTTTGGTGGTGATGTCTCTTAACTTCACCGGTGACTGGCTCCGGGATAGATTAGATCCAAGGCTAAGACAACTGGTAGATTAGGAGTTCAGACTTTCTCTATTACATTGGCATTTCCTGCCGATCCTACATTAGAGTCTATATCTAATTATGTGTGGAAGGTTCACGCTCTTCACAAGCCTGAAAGAACTTACCGATAGATTCGGTCTCGATTCTTTTCCTGTTAATGTAGCCCCTAGCTATAATATAGCTCCAACCCAACCCGTACTCACAGTAAGAAGTATGCCGGGCGACAACAAGCAGATTCAGGCCGATTTTATGAGATGGGGACTCATCCCTGCATGGGCAAAGGATGCTTCTCTGGGAGGCCGAATGATCAATGCTCGATCGGAGACAGCCTCAGAAAAGCCGAGCTTCCGATCAGCATTCCGGAAAAGAAGATGCCTCATATTGGCAGACGGTTTCTATGAGTGGAGAAAAACTCCCACCGGAAAACAACCTGTAAGAATCCAGATGAAAGGCGGAAGCCCTTTTGCCTTCGCCGGTCTTTGGGAAAGCTGGAACAACCGTGAAGGGGGGCAGATTCATTCTTGCACTATACTCACCATGGCTGCCAATTCTTTCATGAAGAACATTCACGATAGAATGCCTCTAATACTTCAAAAAGACAACGAAAGTAAATGGCTCGATTCCTCAAGAAACGATCCTGAAGAAATCAAGGATATGATAGAAGAATTGCCAAACGACTATTTCGAATCGTGGGATGTGTCCAAACTTGTTAATACGGCTACCAACAATAATCCTGAGTGTATGGAACCTGAGGTCAGGCTCCTTTAAATATTGCTAAGTTAGCACGACCCTACTATCCTGTAACAATATAAGACCCGCGGAAAGGCAAACGAGAATGGCATCCGTAGCATACACAGGTTCGGCGTATCTCCCAAGCGTGGACGATGAAGTTTCACTCACTGCCCTTATTGATGAGGAACACGATATCGTGTCGATAGAGTTCGATCGTGAGATCGGTGGATCCGCCAGCTGGCAGGGCACCTCCGTTGAAATCAAACAACGGCTTAAATATAGCGAGATTACTTTTAGAACCACTAATCTACCAGTGGAAACAGTAGATCTGGTCTGGAAGTTTAACGCTTCAAAGCTAGATAACAGTCTCGCCGCCGTGATAGTTCCACAACCTAACAAATTGCGGGTGTCCGGAGAAAAAGGCTTTATACTTAACAAATAGAATATAATGGGCCAACGGTTCCAAAACTTGAGAGTGGTTTAGTAACTTTGGAATAGTACCCCCCATTCTGTCTTCATCGCCTTTTCGATCCTCTTCTTACCGATGAACCTCAGCCAGTACTCGTTGTGATACAAGTTTGATGCGAAATATGCCCAAGGCGTAATCGGAGATCTCAATAGAGCATTTTCCAAGGGTTTGAGGGGCCCCCAGTAGATTAGTTTCTGACCTTTACTTGCAAAAGTGTTTCCACTTTGAAATCCCCAATCTACATCTGAGATATCCTCTCCAACAATCTCTATTTCAGATATGTCCCCGCATCCCAAACCAGCTTCATGCGCCAGTCTAATAAATTTAATGGACATCGGGTCAAACCCCATCATTCTGGCAGATACTGCATCCACCGAGACCTGATCTTCCCCGGCCAATATGACATTTTTCTCATGCCACTCCATGGCTCTAGGGCCAGGGCCAGAACCTGCGAAAGTACCGTCTGTAACAGCGAACACTCCAGGGTGTATCTGTTTTTGGATTCGCAGGAGATCGACCAGTGTTTCGTGTATCACGGAATGGGTCCAATGGCGNTGGAAGTTNAGCAGCCCACCGAAAGCATTTTTCATAGCACCNGTGATAGTCGTGAAAACATGGGTTTTCATCGTTGGGAGGTGAACTATGTTCTTGCCAATTAGAGGCTTTGGGATATGAATGTTGCCTCCATAGATCTTGTCGAGAACTAAAAGTTCACCTTCCGGTTTAAAGGGCACCCACTCTACATCTTCAAGATGAATACCATGAAGATCGTGCATATCCTCAACAGCTTTGTGCTTATTTTTGACCTCACCTTCCTTCGCATCCACGACTACTGTTCCGTTGTGAATGGGAATGAGATCCGTATAGCCATCCTGTTTAAGGGTTCTAATAACCCCGTCCAGTTGCCATGGAGAGGTTGAGCACGCAGGATAGTAGTGTTGCCATGAGATATTGATTTTTAGAAGTGTCTCAATGTCGCGCGACAATACCGATTGGTAACCAGCAAGCCTCATTGCGGTACCCACATCGTCTAAAACAGTTTTCGGGCTTGTCCTTACTACGGCGACTTTCGACTTCGACGTACGTTTGCCAGGGGTTTGTNCGACAGTCTGGAGGCTGCCTGTTCCCATCTAGCTCTCCAGGTAATCCTTCAGTTTCTTGGATCGGTTTGGATGCCGCAATTTACGCAAGGCCTTGGCTTCAATTTGCCTAATCCTCTCGCGAGTAACGCCAAAATCTTTGCCGACCTCTTCTAAAGTCCGGCTTCTTCCGTCTTCGAGACCAAATCGTAATTCAAGAACACGTGCCTCTCTTTCATTCAAGGTATGAAGCACATCTGTTACCTGTTCCCTGAGAAGTTGATAGGAAGCAGCTTCAACTGGAGCGAGCGCGGTGGTATCCGGAATGAAATCGCCCAGATGNCTATCCTCCTCTTCTCCGATCGGGGTTTCCAAAGATACCGGCTCTTGAGATATTTTCAGAATCTCTCTTACTTTCTCAGGTGAAATCTCCATCTCTTTACCGATTTCTTCACTTGTAGGTTCTCTTCCGTATTCCTGTACAAGTCTACGCGTAACCCTTAAAAGCTTATTTATGGTCTCAACCATATGAACCGGGATTCGAATGGTTCTAGCTTGATCAGCAATAGCTCTGGTTATCGCCTGTCTGATCCACCAAGTTGCGTAAGTGCTAAATTTATAGCCCTTACGGTAATCAAACTTTTCAACGGCACGAATGAGCCCAATATTACCCTCTTGTATGAGGTCAAGGAGAGACATTCCTCTACCGATATACTTCTTAGCAACACTCACCACAAGTCTAAGATTTGCTTCGGATAAGTGCTGCTGAGCCTCATCACCTCTATCCTGAATGCGGTCGATATGTTGATGGAAGAGAAGCTCGTAGGGTTGCATTTTTTCATCAAGACTTTCCTGGTTCGCTATCTCTCTTATCTCTGGTAAAGTGGGCCTGCCTTCAACGGCCCTGAATACATCGTCAGGCATCAATCTTGTATTTATGGACGATTGCTTGATCATCTCTTTCAGATCATCTCTATCTGGAGGATCTTGATCAGTCAATTCTGAATAAATTGCCGAAACCTGATCAAGTAATTCGTCTTGGAAAATACCGTCGATAGCGCTACGAATATCTGGATTTGCCATAAGATCTGGCAAAGTCCCATCAAANGGGACTTCTTTAGCCACGAGAATCGCTTTGATTATATTCTCATTGTCTCCAATCGACCTGAGCATCTCCGAAATTATCTTACGGGCCTTAGGAGAATTGCCGTCGTCGCCAGCAAGTTCTTCATTTAGTCTTTCGACGTATCTTTTTGCCTCGAATTTACGAGCTAATTCTCTCTCCTGAGGAGCTTTTAGAAGATCAACCCTGCCTATTTCTCGAAGATACATTCGCACAGGATCATCAATAACCTCTACCGTGCCTATCTCTTTTTCCCACTGCCGGGCTGCTTTGGCTTTGAGATCTTCCAAGCTTGGTGGAGAATCTTCGTCTATATCTTCGTCGTCGTCACCCCTGACGGGTCTGCTCATCCCCAATTCCATAACAGAAGTGTCATCTTCATCTTCATCTTCATCTTCATCTTCAACAACATTTTCACGTGTCTCATCGTCCTCCGGACGATAACCATCTTCTTTCGACCTGCTACTGGTTAAAGCACCGTCTATGAGGTCTGACTCACCACCTAAAGATTTAATTCCGTCTGTTGTCATTTGAGGTAACTCCTTTACACAACCGCCACATCAAGCGAATGTGATTCAAGGCCACATTTATAGGCTATCGGTTTTCTAAATAACCGATACTACATTCTAACAGACCTATGTTGTTCGAGTAGGGGTCTCCACGGTTTCATAGGTCTCTCTAATCTTACGATCCAGTTTCGTGAGAGAATCTTGTAGCTCGCTAGAAGGCGGATGTCCACTTTCCTGCGCGGATATAAGGCTATCCCTGTGTTCATGTAACAGTCGTCTCTCCAGCCGCTTCAAACAAACTTCCAAATCTGTCTCCGCCTCCCTGTCAGTCGCGGGTACAAGTTCCAAGGAGGATATAAAATCATACCGATCCTTGAGTAACGGATCGAGAGCATTGGTAAACTCATCTTCCAATACTGCTCCACCCGATTCCCACAATGTGAACAATTCCCTGTCTTCAGGGCGACGAAAGTATTCTGAGCTAATTTTTGACGCGATAAACCTTAAACCAGGTTTACCAAAGATAAGCGAGAGTGCATATTCGTCCAATTTAGTGTCATTGGTGGCTTCGTTAATCTTTGAATCTGGGCTCAACCCATCAGCCGACGCTCTAAATCTATCATTACCTTTAGGATTTCTTGCGTTAGCCTTAGGCCGGGGTGCGGATTGCAGAGCAGCTCTCACTACTTCGGGCGTAGATTCCAACTCATTTGCCAGTTTGTTGAGATAATCCTCCATATCGAATGGATCCATAGATCGAAATAGCGGGGCGAGCGCATTAACTACCATACCCTTTCCTCCTGGTGACCGGACGTCAAATCTACCGGCTACAACGGGAATCAAGTAATCTATTACATGCGCAGCGCTCGCAACGACTTTCTCCCATTCCCCGTTTCCCGACCTAATAAATTCATCAGGATCTTTACCTTCAGGTAAAGATAAGACCTTAAGTTTTATTGGACCTGCAGAAAAAAGAGGATCGCTTTTTCCCCGGGTACTTTCATTAAAGATTCTCCAAGAAGATTCAAGACTTCGGAGGGTCGCTTCCTGCCCAGCCTCATCTTGATCTAGAGCAAGAACATAGGACGCTGCCAAATTACGAAGCTGTCGCACTTGTTCGGTTGTGACCGCTGTACCCATGGAAGCCACAACGTTTTCGTAACCGTGCTCGTGCGCAGCGATTACATCCATATAACCTTCAACGATAACTCCCTCATCCGCCTTTCGTATCGCATCTCTCGCAATATGAAATCCATACAAGATACGACTTTTATCAAATATGGGCGTGGCCGAAGTATTGATGTACTTAGGCATCGAGTCATCAAGAGATCTGGCGCCAAATCCTGCCACCTGCCCAGTGCGATTGTGAATAGGAAACATGAGTCGACCCCAAAAAAAATCGCGGGTAGTCCCATCTCCAGTTCTGTTGAGAAGCCCACATTCAACGGCCTTATCTAGGTCTATATCGTGAAAGGCCAAATGGGCTTTCAGGGACGATTTACCTTTCGGACTATATCCGATCCCAAATTTTTGCCTAATATTATCTCCGAGACCACGTTGATCCAGATAATTTCTAGCTGATATTCCTTCGTCACTAAGCAAGGCCTCCATGTAAAATTTGAGGGCAACTCCGTTTATGGCAAAGAAATCATCTCTATCTGGAGTGTCCTCCTTAAAGGTGACTTCAACTCCCGCCCGTTGCGCGAGCATTCGGAGAGCATCGCCGAATTCAAGGCCGTCAATCTTCATAATGAAGCTGAATACATCTCCACCGCTAGCGCACTGGCCAAAGCAGCGCCAAGATTGACGACTAGGATCAACTATAAAAGAAGGGGTTTTCTCATTATGAAAGGGGCAGTTGGCCTTATAGTTACGACCTGCTCTTTGGAGCTGTACCCGCTCAGATACAATCTCAACTACATCTAGCCTAGATTTTATTTCATCAGTGTCTGCCAAAGACTTCAACCACTAACCTAAATCTTAAGTACTGGCAATATTTTTACAGTATTTCATGCCAAGATGGAAATGCATGAATGTTCAAGCGTTTTCTGATATTCCGTAGGCGTATTCTGCGATGCTTTCAATGGGCTCAATAACACTTTCCGCATGCCAGGTGATGTGTTCAATATGAGATTTCATGTCCGCCAAACAATCACCTACGGCGTTCCATTCATTTTCATCATTCAGGAATTGGCCCAATTTCTCTGTAAAAACTAATTGAGCGCTCCAAATATCACCCAGGTCCGTACAAAGTTTGGACAATTCCTCATCTAGATTCTCAGGTAACCCCATCTCCTTTAGCTTGACGAGGATCCTATGCGCCATTACTGAGCGTTGGCGAGCTTGGGCGAGGTTTGCTTCAGTGCCGGACACATCTTTATCAACCACAGAAAATATCTCCTCTACGTAGACCCTTGATCCACTATTCCATAATGAGTTATATAACTGACCCATGTATCCTTTATGGATTCTAGTGCCATTGCCTGAGATTTCTCCCCCATTCCGTTAATATACTCAAATGTACGTTTCCAGATATGATCCACTTCTCGTTTCCAAGGAGCGTATTCCAGCCCGTGCGAATCTCGCTGCATGGCTTCAAGATGCTCTTGGATATGAGCAACATTATTCAAGACCAAGCGTGACTTAAACCGGTCTGTAGCTAGGGACGGTTGACTCATTAACGGATTATAGCAGGGTCAAAATTGCAGAGATTTATCATATAAAGGCCTCGATTTTTCGTCTAAATGACGCGTTCTCTGAAGATCATACTGACACCTGGTACGATGCTCTCCGCGGTTCGAATCGCATATTGATCTGTCATCCCTGAAATGTAGTCAACTACAGCCTGATCTGGTGACTCGCTCCGCAAGTTGTACTCCTCAGGTATAAGGTCCTTATTACGATGAAAGTGCTCGAATAAAAGAGCTACTATCCTCCGGGCAGATCTTCCTTCATCCCCTTCATCTTCTGGAACATAAACATTGTGGAACATATATTCCCGCAAGCTGTTGACAGCTCCCCTGACAGCTTTACTCATAGATATAACCGGAGTTGTCGATACCTCAATTTCTCCGGTTGCCCCCCAAGAAGTCTCTACTATGTCCGTAATCATGGAGTTAACACGTTCCGAATGTCTCCTACCAAGAACATCTTTTATTCCTTCAGGAAGTGNCCTTTCTGTGAGGATACCCGCCCGAAACGCATCCAATAGGTCGTGATTTAAGTATGCAACAGCATCTGAGATTCTGAGAACCTGGGCCTCAAGACTCAAGTCGTCAACTAGTCCAGGATCAAGAAAATCACCTCTGGGTTTAGAATGGTGCAGGATCCCCTGCCGAACCTCCCATGTGAGATTTAGGCCCTTGCCATCTTTTTCCAGCCTATCGACTATACGTAGACTTTGGTGATTATGCCTGAACCCTTCAGGATGGATCTTACCTAATTCATCCTCCCCGATATGCCCGAATGGCGTGTGTCCCATATCGTGTGCTAAGGCTATGGCCTCAGTGAGATCTTCGTTCAGATTGAGGGCTCTCGCTATCGTCCTTGCTATTTGAGCAACTTCAAGAGTGTGGGTCAGCCGGGTGACATAATGGTCACCTTGAGGGGCAATAAAAACCTGGGTTTTGTGCTTAATACGCCTAAAAGCCTTACAGTGTATTACTCGATCCCTGTCTCTTTGGAATTCTGTTCGGAGTCTGGGTGGCTCTTCTTCAATAATCCTGCCTCGACTAGCTCCTGATTTGGTAGCGAAAGGAGACAGCCTTCCTTCCATTTCATCAAGCCTCATCCTCACAGAATTCAAGTTTTCAGTCAAAAACTTTCCTTCCCCACTATGCAGACATGTTAACTGTCAAAATCTCTTACCACTGCTTGCGGTGACTCCCCATGACGTACCCTCTCCATGTTCTCAAAACCGAATTGTGCTCTCCTAGCCCATGTATCCCAAGTAGTGCCTGCCATATGTGGGGTAGCGACTACGTTGGTCATCGTTAGGAGAGGGTTATGAGGATCAACCGGCTCTTGCTCAAATACATCCAACCCAGCCCCCGCTATGATCCCTCGTTCAAGTGCTTCAATCAAGGCTTGCTCATCTACAACTGGCCCACGGGATGTATTTATGAGAATTGCAGACGACTTCATCATGGCCAATCTTTCGGCGTTGACAATATGATGCGTATCTCCGGTGAGTGGCGTATGACAAGTGATTATGTCAGATGTCCGAAAAAGTTCCTCTAAGGAGACATAAGTAACGCCCAAATTCTTACTCACCTCGTCATCGAGCGGATAGAGATCGTAGTACTGTACCTGCGCGTCGAAAGATTGCACTCTTTTTGCGACCTGTTTCCCTATATTCCCAATCCCCAAAACTCCAACTTTCTTACCAGCCATCTCGAAAGTGTTTTGACCTGTAATCGGTTCATTCCATCTACCTTGACGCGTAGCAGGGTCACTTGCCAACAACTGCTTGTATATGCTTAGCATTAAAAGCAGCGCATGATCGGAAACAGCCCAAGAGTTAGCTCCACCGTTGTTCGCGCAGGGAATCTCTAGATCCCTAAGCAAAGTGAGATTAACTCGGTCATAACCAGCCGCAAGTAACTGCACAAGCCTACACTTCTCTGCGGCGCGAACTACCTCATCTGACGGGTCCATGCCGTAGCAAAGCAAAAAGTCTGCGTCCTTTACGGCCTCTATCTGTTGTTCTTTCGTGGATTCTCTACCGAGAACTGTGAGGTCGTATCCACTGGGCACATATGAAACTACTTCATCTATTATTGCCTGCTTGAGAGCGGTAAAAAATATCACTTTAACTTCAGACATTTAATCTCCAAACACCCTCCAAGAATTTTGAAACAATTAGCCGCCGTATCTTTGCCTTAGAATGTCCTTTAGCCTCTTTGGTGAGAAGTCTCTAGATTTACAGACATCAATGATTTCCTTCTCCCCTGCCTCCACTTTCGCTATTGCTGCTGGAAGATCTTCCACAACTTCCTTAGGAATGCTAATCACACCATGTTTATCTCCCAGAAGTATATCTCCAGGACTAACTGTGACTCCACCAATTGTGACCGGGATATTGGCCTCAACAAGGTGAACATTCGCCCGAGAGACCAACTGCGTTGTCGCAAAGGCGTTAAATCCGTATTCTTGCATCTCATCAAGATCTCTGACCCCACCATCTGTTACTACTCCCACGCAATCCAAAGCTGTGTGTATCGCACTTTGAACCTCACCCCAGAAAGATCCAATAACGTTCGGATGGTCGAGATCTTTCATGACGATCACACGTGGAGCGGGAATTTTCAGTATTTCATCAACCCAAGTAACTCGAGAAAAGTTCATATTTTCAGAAGGTGGGGTTGATGCCTTGATCACTGCGGTAACCGCGTGACCTGCCATAGCTACCATTCCTGGAAACATGCTCTTTATATCTGGGGTCATGAATCCTTCTGTGCGAGACCGTACATTAAGGCCCTCTATTGCATTCGATACCGCACACGTCTGCATCTCTCCGATCAGCTTTATTTGCACTGCTGTTACTTCTGCCATAGTTTGCTCCTGAGATGTGAGTTTTGATCCCTACTCAGTCATGGGGAACAAAAGGCATCATAACAGAGAGAGTGCTTACTAGATCAACTAATTAGACAGGAGCAATTTTGTTCTTGACCGCAGTTAAGCGCAGCCTATAATTGACGGGCTGCGATAAGACCTTCCAGTTACATAAGTAAATGGGCATTTGGTCTAATCAGAAGCTGAAGATCTGCAAATCAAGCAAGGAGGGACGCGGGCTGAATGAGTAGGGCCGTGTTCGACCAAGGAGAGAAAGAGCATGGCAAGAGGTGAAATAGGTTTTGTAGGGCTGGGAATCATGGGCAAACCCATGGCGAGGAACCTGATGAAAGCGGATTACAATGTGACTGTCTATGACATTGTTGCAGAAGCGGTGGAAGAATTGGCAAGCGATGGCGCAACTCCTGCTTCATCAGCGGCAGAGGTAGCTTCAAAAGTNCCCCTGATTATAACAATGGTACCGGACTCACCTCAGTCAGAAGCAGCAATAATGGGACCTGGTGGGGTACTTGAGGGTGCCTCAAAAGGTGACACGGTCATAGATATGAGTTCTATAGCGCCCAGCTCATCACAAAAGATAGCTTCTGCCTGTGAGGCATTGGGGGTCAATTTCTTAGACGCTCCCGTNAGTGGCGGAGAAACAGGCGCCATTGAGGGCACCCTGGCCGTAATGGTTGGAGGACAAAAAGAAATATTCGACTCAAACTTCGACATGCTATCTACTATGTCCGGAAGTATCGTGCTCTGCGGTGGATATGGAGCTGGCAACACCACTAAGCTGGCGAATCAGATCATCGTCGCTGGCAATATTGCGGCCCTTGGAGAGGCAATGGTTCTGGCCAGAAAATCTGGAATTGATCCTCAGGTAGTGTTCGATGCGATCAAAGGGGGATTAGCCGGCAGCACAGTGATGAACACAAAGGGACCTATGATGATAGAAGGTAATTTTGATCCGGGTTTCAGGATCGTTCTACACCAGAAGGATCTCCACAACGCCATCCTAACTGGAAAAGAGGTAGGTGTTCCTCTCGTCATAACAAGCCTAGTTCAGCAAATGCTTGGTTCTCTTATTAACGAGGGAAAAGGTAATTCCGATCACTCAGCGATAGCAAACTTTATGGAGGACATGGCCGGAGTTTCAATTTCTGGAAAGTAACTCAGGATACATCCAGACCAACGGCCCCTAAAACTAAGAGGCCGTTGGTCTTACAATCCCTCAAATATCAAATACCTTGCTGCGAACCGGGTACTGTACAAAGCAATCCGCTCACAATACCATCGCTTCATGATCAAAGAATTTTTCAATTTTGATTCCTCGTTTGAACCAGTCAACACACAGGAGGTCTATCCCAATGGCAGGTAGAGAGATTCCTACGAAAGAGGAGGTCGATGCCTTTCTAAAGGACACTAACTGGGGCAGGTGGGGGGATAAAGGCTCCGCAGGCGCCATGAATCTAATTNATGATAAGAAGCGATTAAATGCAGTCAAGCTGGTCAGAANGGGTCGTACGGTATCCCTCAGTAGGCCGCTTCCCGTTACTCCAGCAGGTGACAACCCTAGGCCTGCTCAACACTATATGCACAAAGAATCTCGGCCATTTGATGGCGGAGCAGCGATGGACTATTACGGCGTCTTCTATCATGGAACCGCGACTACACATATTGACGCCTTGTGTCACGTATGGAATAGAGATGGTATGTGGGAAGGCAAGGACCCAGATGACATCATCACATTTGGCGGAGCTACATATGGCACAGTTGACAGTTGGAAAAACGGNATACTTACTAAGGGAATACTGCTTGACGTACCCCGGCATCGTGGCAAACCGTATGTAACGATAGATAGCCCGGTACATGGTTGGGAACTTGACGACATCGCCGAAGCTCAAGGAGTGACAATTGAGTCAGGTGATGCAGTTTTTGTCTACAGCGGTCGAGAAAAGTATGCTGCAGCCCATGGTGGTAGATGGGGAACTCCAGAAGGACGTCCCGGTCTTCACGCGTCTTGCCTACCTTTCGTAAAAAATCATGATATATCCATTCTCGGCTGGGACATGATGGATGCATCACCCAACGAATATGACATTCCGTGGTCGGTACATGGAGTCATATTCGCATACGGTGTGGCACTCGTGGATAACTCATTACTAGAACCCCTCTCAGATGTCTGTGACGAGGAAGGCCGGCACGAGTTTATGCTCACAATTAATCCGTTATATGTTGAAGGTGGAACAGGATCACCAGCGAACCCCATAGCAGTCTTTTAAGATCTCAAATGGACAAACAAATCAGGGAAATAATCCCAGAAGCATCCTACAATTTTACAAAAACTTGTAATTTCGCCTCTTTCTATAGGAGCAAATATTCTACTGATGTTTACATAGATGGAGTTTATAGTCGACTTATAGAAACGCCAGTAGGTCTGTGCCTTGCATCGGCCAGCGAATTTTCCAGAAATAATGAACCTGTTATAGAGGTCTCTGTACGTGGCCAAGTTTTGACTGAAGAGTCAGTGATCCAAGCTGTCAATCAAATTTCACGGATCATAGGGGCAGACCAAAACCCTTTCGAGTTCTACAAAATGGCCGAGTCGGACCCAATGCTCGCTCCGTTGGTCGAAGAATTTCGAGGGTTGCATATTCCTCAAACCAACACCGTCTTTGAAGGCCTGATTCTGGCAATACTGGGCCAGCAGATAAGCACTCATGTCGCAAGAATACTCCGGGAAGGCATTGTGAAAATTTACGGCAACGCACTCGACTTTGAAGGAGAGACATATTACGCATTCCCTACACCAGAATCACTTGCCACAGCCGGGGTAGAGAGTCTGCATGCTAACAAATTCAGCCGGAGGAAAGCGGAATACGTTTGTGATATTGCAGATATGCAATATCAGGGAAATATCGACTTGGAAGATTTGAGAAACGTATCTCATCACGACGCTACAAATAAGCTGATTTCGCTCAGGGGCGTGGGCCCATGGACAGTTCACTGGTTGCTCATCAGGTCTCTCGAATACCAGGACGGGTTTCCTTCAGGTGACCTCGCACTTCAAAAAATTATGGGGAAATATTTACGAGATGGACTGATAATGTCGGATAGTGAAGNACTTAATTACTCAGAAAGATGGACACCGTATCGCAGTTGGGTTACAACGTACATTTTTGCTAGCCTTCGAAGCGGTCTTACTGTATANAGACTCAGCCACTGGCATACGTGACCAGAAATAAGAAGGGTGTCTCAAAACAGAATCATCCTTTCTAAAATCCTAGGCGGCAAATACAATCAGGACAGTTCCTCAAAGTCGATGGTTATTGTTTTTTCTTATCGCCCCGATTTCGTTTACTTGTCCCCTTCGAGGAGCTTTTCTTTNAAGAACCGTTCATTTTCGCTTTTTCGTCTTCCTCTAATTCAAGCTCGCTAACGCATGCTATAGAAGATACTGCATCGCCTTCTCTTGGTGAAAAAATTGTTACTCCTTGAGTAATTCTGCCCCTGAGTGTGCGTATTTCGCTCAAATTAGTCCTCATAATCTGTGCGTTTTCGGAGACCACGTACACTTCTTTAGATTCAGCGACAATCTGGGCATCAGCTATAAGNCCAGTGTTTTTGGTCAACTTAAAGGCTCTGAGGCCTAAACCACCACGTCCCTGTCGTCTGTATTCTGAAAGCGGGTTAACTTTGCCTCTACCCAGCTTACTGATAGTCATAAGCAAACTATCATCATTTCCCACGTCCATTGCAACAACGCGGTCGCCGGTTCGAAGTGACATACCTTTAACACCCCCGGCTGTNCGACGCCTTACCGGAAGATCATTCACGGAAAACCTAATACCCATGCCCTGCTCTGAAACGAAAATGATGTCATCGTCGTCTTTTGCCAACTTAACCGAAACGACCTCATCATCGCCTTTAAGATTCATAATGATCAACCCGGAAGGTCGAATTCTCTCCACGTCTTCTAACTTGATCCTCTTGACACGACCCATCCTGGTTCCCAATACAAGATATTGGTATTGTTCATATTGCTTCTTACCGACACCAATCAAGGCGCTGATGCTTTCTGTATCCCAAACATTTACGATGTTCTGCACAGGTACCCCTCTTGTGTTCCTGCTAACATCCGCACGAAGTTCATAACCGATTTTAGACAGTACTCTTCCTTTATTTGTGAAGAACATCAGACTGTCATGGCTGTCAACTACCAACAGATCCTTAATTGGATCACCATCTTTCATATTCATGCCAGAGACACCTTTTCCGCCCCTGTGCTGCCTGCGGAAGGTATCAGCGGGTATCCGTTTCACATAACCACCCTGGCTGTAGGTCACAACTATTTGTTCGTGTGCTTCGAGCTCCTCTCTACTCAGATCCCAGGCCTCGCTACTAATCTTTGTCCGTCTCTTGTCACCAATCTTTTTCTTGATCTCCTCAGTCTCGTCCTTTACAACATTCAGAATTTTATTTTCATCGGAAAGAAGGGCTTCAAGACCTCGTATTGTTTCTTGAAGATCTTGATATTCCTGCTCGAGCTTCTCCCGCTCTAATGCCGCGAGCCTACGAAGTTGCATATCAAGAATAGCCTGAGCCTGGGGTTGGTCTAATGCGAATCGATTCATGAGCCCATTTCGAGCGCTCTCGACATCATCTGAGTTTCGAATCAGTTGAATAACTTCATCAAGATTACTGATAGCTATCCTGAGGCCAGCAAGTATATGTGCCCTTTCCTGTGCCCGCCTAAGCTCGTATTCAGCCCTGCGCCGTACTACTTGCTGGCGGAATAAGACGTACTGCTGGAGAGCAGTTTTGAGTGTAATCACACGAGGAGTGCTATCAATCAAGGCAAGCATATTAGCCGAGAAGGAGGACTGAAGAGACGTTTGTTTATACAGATTATTTAGGATGACTTGCGGCTGAACCCCTCCCCTAAGCTCGTAAACTATTCTCATTCCATCTCTATCAGACTCATCTCTAATTTCTGAAATGCCCTCTATTCGGCGTGTCTTGACCAGAGCAGCTGTTTTCTCCACAAGTGCGGCTTTATTCACCTGGTAAGGAAGTTCTGTTACTACAATTTGAAACCTGTGGGAAGCCCGTTCCATCTCCTCTATTTCGGCGACAGCTCTGACAATGATCTGCCCTTTGCCAGTTGTGTAAGCGTCTCGGATTCCTTGCCTACCCATGATCGTGCCGCCTGTGGGAAAGTCAGGTCCCTTCACATACTTCATCAAGTCTTCCGAAGTAGCATCAGGATCATCAATGAGAGCATTAACCGCGTTGCATACCTCTCTTAAATTATGAGGAGGTATGTTTGTGGCCATCCCTACGGCGATCCCAGAAGCACCGTTCACGAGAAGATTTGGCAGCCTTGCCGGCAGAACAACCGGTTCTCTCAAAGTATCATCGAAGTTGAGGGTCCAATCGACAGTTTCTTGGTCAAGATTGGCAAGCATTTCATCCGCTACATTGCTGAGTCTCGCCTCTGTGTACCTCATGGCAGCAGCAGGATCATTATCTATGCTTCCAAAATTTCCCTGTCCGTCCACAAGGGGCATTCGAACAGTGAAATCCTGCGCAAGCCTCACCATCGCGTCATAGACTGCTGTATCTCCATGAGGGTGCCATTTACCAAGTACCTCACCAACCAGTCTCGCACTTTTCTTATAGCTAGAATTAGATCTCATACCTAAGTCGTTCATCGCGTAAAGTATCCGGCGCTGTACAGGCTTCAATCCATCCCTTACGTCCGGAAGAGCCCGAGATACGATTACGCTCATCGCATAATCAAGATAAGAAGAGCGCATCTCTTCAACAATTTGAGTCGGCTTGATGAAACCGAATTCTGACTTACTGGATGTCATCAATTACTCCTCTGCAGTATCCTCTACTATGAGGCACAACCCCATCAAAGATACTTCCAATATTCCCGGGGGTTCTGACGCTTGAATTCCGCTGTTGGGACCATTTGCCCGTAGGGGTCAATTAGCCTTATTTCATGGCAAAATTATACCACAAAAAGTTGTGTTTCCCGGAGGATTTATCCCCCTATATTGTGGGTTTCGCTCTACGAACGAGTGTTTCAAAAAGCTTGTCAAAGTGCGGAGGTAGTTCTCNTCTTCTCTCCGGATGGAATTGGACTCCAAGAACCCAGTCATGTTCAGGACTCTCAAGAGCCTCAATAACCCCATCTTCCATAGACCAAGCAGANGACATAAGATGCTCTGATTTATGCCTCTCCATGATTCCCTGATGGTGCCTACTGTTCACCCGCACGAACCCACCAGAGCCTACAGTCGAAGAAAGGCGGCAACCAGGAGAAATAAAAATACGATGATAACTTGAATCCCTCTCACCGTTTTCTTCGGAGGTCGCATTATGCCCATCAATTGATTGTGCCAGTTTTCCACCCATTGCAACGTTAAGAACCTGCATCCCACGACAGATTGCAAGAACAGGAGTATCCGAGCTAAGTACTGTGCTGAGTAGAGGTACCTCCAGATCATCTAGAGCCTCGTTGTACCAAGACCTGGAGCTTACGTCAGGTTGTTCGCCATACCATGAAGGATGCACATCAGCACCTCCAGCAATCAATAGGCCGTCAATCTGACGAGGCACTTCTTTCAAGTCCCTTGCTTCTCCCGGNATGATGTAACGAACCTCGGCNCCGTACTTTTCAACCATATCTGAGTATGGTCTGCCACGCTGTCTATCCGAACACGTGACGCCTATTACCGCTTTATCTTCAATCATTCTGGTCTTTAATACCGATCAATTCTTTTCTGAATTAAGTCCGTGGTAATCAGGTGCTCGNTTTTCTCTAAATGACTTCAAAAACTCTTTATGTGCAGGAGTCTGCTGAGATTTTGAAAATATCTCGCTCTCCATTTCCATTACCCTAGAAGGATCATCAAGAAATTGATGCTCTCTTACCATCCGTTTTATCTCGGCTAGTTGCCACGTAGGATTGAATGCGATCAAGCCGGCCAAATCTACCGCCCTCTCCATCAATTCATCATCGGGATAGACATGATTAACCAATCCNGNTTCGAGAGCCTCGCCAGACTCGATAAACCTGCCCGTCAGCATAAATTCCATGGCTTTGCCAATTCCAACCGTCTGGGCCAAGAGATGTGTACTCGCATACTCTGGCGTCAGTCCTATGTAGGCAAACCTAAAAGATATTCTCGCATTCTCCGCCATGATCCTGATATCACAGCCCATAGGCATAGTAATACCTAATCCAATCGCGTAACCATTCAAAGCACAGATCACAGGCTTCGATTCTCTGATAAAGATCGGCCATTTCGGGAAGCGATCAATTTGGTCGTCTCCTGATCCTGATTCCCCTCTTACNGTGGCCTCNAATCCACTCACATCNGCTCCAGAACAAAATGCCCTTCCTGCTCCGGTTATAACGATTGATCCGATCTCTTTGTCATTGTTAAAGTNCTCTATTTGTTCACGAATTTCCCTACCCATCGTTGCATTAACTGCATTTAAATAGTCAGGCCGGTTAAGCGTAATAATCCCTACTCTTCCTTTTCGTTCTGCCAAAATTGATTCCCAATCTTTAATCCCCGTCATCGAAATGCTCCCTCATTTAAAGGTAATAGCGCCTATTTTTCTCCACTTTTGTCCGAGGCTTGCAACTTAACACAGCAGTCATACAGGAACAACAAATTAGAAAAATTGTGCCTAATAATTCTCGATACCCTATCCTATGTTGTCGTTAGCAGGACAACAAATATACGATTCTCCAAATAATTTGGGCGGCCGCTAATAAAATGGGCTTATAAATGAGGATTATTCTATGAAGATCGTCAACGTAACAGCCGTGTACCCAAACTACCAGAACGTGGCCCCATCATGGAGAACCCACTTCTGGCAAATAGTAGTCAGGATCGACACCGATGCAGGCGTTTCAGGATACGGATACGGCGGGGGTGGAAGGGCCGCTGTAGAAATAGTTAACCGACATTTATCCGAGTTAGTTGTAGGTAGCGAAATAGACTCGGTAGACGATATAGCCAAGCTCTGGGACGAATTATATTTTCAGACTATTCCCTATGGGAGGAAGGGCGTGGCCATCATGGCAATAAGCGGGGTTGATCTTGCTCTTTGGGATTTGCTTGGCAATGCGGAGGGTCAGCCAGTGTACAAACTGATAGGTCCTCGCCATAAAGATAACATCCGTGCCTATGCGACAGGAATAGATACCGAGTGGTATGCAGAAATGGGATTTACTGCACACAAATTTCCTCATAAATGGAAGTCAAAGANAGATTATGAGGTCGCTATTCGACGATCAGAAAAGGCCAGGCGTTTAATGGGTCCAGATGCACTAATTATGATTGATACCTATATGTCTTGGAACCGCGAGACCACAATCCGAATGGCGAGNAATCTCAGAGATTACAACATCTACTGGTTCGAAGACATCCTTACACCGGACGATTTGGTAGGACAATCCGAATTAAGGGACATGGTAAATCCAATTTTGATATCGGGCGGTGAACACGAATTTACTCATTATGGTTTCCAAAATCTCGCCCAGAGTGAGGCTTTGGATCTGTGGCAACCTGACATCACATGGTGTGGCGGGATAACTGCAGGATTACGAATACTAGAAATTGCNCAGGANAAAGGAATCCCCGTTGTGCCTCACCGTGGAGGAGAAGTGTGGGGACTCCATCTGATCACATCTTCAATGTGTGACGACTTAGCAGAGGTCTTGCCAGGTTCTCAAGGAGCACAGAAAGATAATCTTTGGCTCGGGGAACCCACTGCGAGGGATGGTTTAATTTGCCCTACTGATGACCCTGGTTTCGGGGTTACTATCAACGAAGAGATGCTCCCTTAGTGTGGCACCAGAACCAATCAATCAGCTGTGCTGTCAATCAAGCCCTTGATATATCCATATGTGTAAGCAAACCCTACCATCTTAGAATTTTCCCCTGACATGCTAGGTACATGATCTGGCATAAGCATATAAGGATATCCAACCTCTTTNTACGTGTTCACACATTCGCGCATGTCCACATCGCCATCGTCAACATATGTTTCTATGAAGTCTAAGAACCGTCCGTGTATATTTCTGAAATGTACGTTGAATATCTTTTCTCGCTCTCCAAAGTAACGTATGACATCAAATATTTCTTCNGCAGGATTATCCAGCATTTCGGTTACCGTACCTTGACAGAAATTAAGTCCGTGATAGGGACTGGGATAAAGATCTATAAATTGCTTGAGTCCTTCAACGCTGCCTAGCACTCTGTCAACACCTCTGAATCCTTNCGGCTGAGGCATACCGGGGTCGTGTGGGTGCAAAGCCATTCTTACCTCATTCTCGCCAGCTACAGGAACGACTCTCTTTAAAAAGTAATCTATTCGCTCCCACATCATGTCGGCATCAGTTAAACCTGCTATCGTTAGTGGAGGATCTTGAACAGCCTTNGCGTAGCGAAAAGCCCGAGTTTCCGANCCACCTCGCCATTTTTCACCATCCGTGCTAACAACACCTAGCAGTGTCATGTTGTATTTAACTGCCGGGATTCCTGCCAGAGCACAATTACGGATTATATTTTGAATTAGCTCAATTTCACGATCCCTTTCTGGGCTTTTCCCAAGCATGATGTTCGGATACTCCGCATTGGATATTTCATGGGAGTTCAATGGCAGAGGGATGAAGTCCAAACTGATCCCGAAAGACTCCACATGCTCTCTATACCTAGTCAGGGTCTCAGCTGTCCATGACTCCGGACATCCGGGTGGGTAGCCACAAATGTGATTGACCCCAAGCTGAGCAAACACNCTATAGTCATCATCGTTTCTGGCTTTNAACTGTGTTCCTACATGCATCATATCCCCCTAAAGGANGCGGTTATTCTAACGTGGTGACCTTTCTAGAATCGATAAAGTCCCAATCGATTTCATATCCCAATCCTGGTGCCGTAGGAGCTTCAATCATGCCCTGTGCATTGCGGGAAATATCATCAACGAGGCCGAAGCGATGTGCCTCTGTTGGCTGCCACCATTCGAAGTACGCGCAATTTGTGACCGAATATATAACGTGTAGGTTTGCTATATTCAACAGAGAGTTCCCCGCAGTCCCTATCTCACAGTTTAATCCAAACCCTTCTGCCATTGAGCATAGCTTTTTTAGTCCTGTAATTCCAAGTTTCGCTGCCGTACCTCGTACAAGTCTGTTCGAGTTCAGTCGGATCATTTGCGCACCCTGAAAAAACTGATTTTCCGATTGGTCACTCATGCAAATAGGCACCTTAAGCCTTTCAGTCANTTGTGAAATCGCATCGAGATCGTAGTACGGAACCGGATCTTCATACCAATAGAACCCATTGTCGTCCAGAGCTCTGCCAATGTCGTATGCTTTACGGAAATCGTAACCACAATTTGGATCTAGCATCAGTTCCATGTCATCTCCAACAGAATTCCTTACCATGCCTACCATCTCAATAGTTTCTTTACTCCCCATAACTCCGGGGTGAATTTTGTACGCTCGGAACCCATGCGAACTTATTTCTTGCGATTCTGTTACATAGCCGGCGGAAGTAGTGTGGCGTGGAGGATAGGTCGCGTATGGCTCGACCTCGTATCTTTGAGCACCCAACAGTTTGAAGACCGGCAATCCCGAGGCTTTGCCGGCGATATCCCATAAAGCTACATCTACAGGAGCCCATGCAGTCATCTTCATCCCTCGTCTACCTGAAAGCAATCTAAGTCGGCTCCATAGAAGTTCACGATCCGCCGGATCAGTACCTAAGATTTCCTCTTTAAGTACTTTTAGAATAGGGCCGTACAAGGAATCACCACCATTACGGAACTCCCCTACAAAGCAATTACCCTCTAGTCCTTCGTCCGTGAATATACGTAGAACTCCCTGTTCNACCTCACCAAAAAACCTACCAAGATCGGAGTTAAGTCCGGTATCTGGGAGTTCACGCTTGATGACGTCTATTTTCATGTCAGTAATTCTCAAATGACATCTCCATTTTTTCGTCTATAAGGATTCTCGAAACTACTTTTATTAATCGTTCCAGAACTCGCAAAGCAAATTATACGGGAGTGCTCTTGTATTACTCCTTTACAGGATTTTCAGCCAATCCAGTTAGGGATAATTTACTTATCTCTCAGGAGGCAAATGGTAGAATCGCCGAATGCGTATTCTTAGGAGAGCTGCGCGCTGGACACCCAGTAGTCGTATTTACTATGGATGGATAGTGTTAGCTGTTGGAGCAATGGGTACGTATGCTGCCACGGGATCGGCTCAGGTAACACTGGCTGGAATCCAGACACTTATGTTTGAAGACACTGGATGGGATCGTAGCACTATCGCTATGGGCGTTAGTATTGGAACATGGTCTGCTGGATTACTAACGCCAGTCTTTGGGAAAATCGCAGACACGCACGGTCCCCGTATAGTTATGCCCATAGCGGCACTTATTACAGGAATCTGCTTTTTCTGGATTGGTGGAATGTCCTCCGTATGGCATTTTTACGCNGCCTATATAATTTCCAGAGGATTTGGCAACCCTGCACTCATAGGGGTGGTTCCTAAAACTGTAGCCGTTAATTTTTTTCAAAAACGCCGAAACTTTGTTCTAGGTTTGGTGTCAATGGCAAGACCCTGTTTCGGTGCAATAAATGTNCAATTAATTACGTTAATAGCCGTATGGGCCAGCTGGCGAACCGCCTATCGAATACTTGGCAGTTATTCCATCCTGCTCTCAATACCACTTTTAATCTTCATGAGACGCAAGCCTGAAGACATTGGCCTTCTTCCAGATGGTGCGGCATCTTCATCACCATCGAAATCGGAGAGATCTGGCAGATCATATTCATCTAGCCTACAAATGCCATTAGAAAAAAGCTGGACTGCACCGGAAGCTATTAGGACGAGCGCATTATGGTTAGTAATCGCAGCAGAGTTCTTGATTATCCTGACCTCTGGGACTCTAGGCTTTCAGCTGGTACCTTACCTGAAAGATTCAGGGATATCCTTAACCGCNGCAGCAGCAGCATGGAGTCTAAGTTCATTGCTGAACGCCTTNTCGAACCCAATTTGGGGATTTCTCTCCGACAGNTATCCCCCCCGTCGCCTAGTCCTAATCGCTCTCCCTGTGTGCCTGCTTGTAACTTCCATATTCTTAATAATAAATGGAGGTTTGGCGGGATTTTTCTGCGTGATTTGCTGGGGTGCCAGTAGCGGGGGATTGAACGTTTTAGGAGGAATGATAATCGCAAGCTACTATGGAAAAGATTCTTTCGGAACTATCTCAGGCATTATGGGTCCTTTTCAGACATTCGGACTGGGGATTGGGCCTACTTTAGGAGCGCTACTTTTTAACGCCACAGGAGGGTATCGGTCCCTATTTATTTTTGCTCTTACATCATATCTCGGTGCTACCCTATTATTCATTTTAGCGAGAAAGCCCATATCGCCCCTGGAGAAACAAGAGTTCTAATGGTNTACCATTCCGGATTTCGTTTGTTGTCAAGATGGCTAAAAGGCAAAAAATCTTCGTCAGTCACAAAATGATTTTTANATATTGGGGTAGTTGAATGAAGTCTTTCCACTCTTCAGATGTAGTGGTGATAGGAGGGGGCGCTTCCGGTTGCGCTACCGCTTATTATCTTTCCAAGAAAGGGNCCAGCGTAACTATCGTCGAGAGAGAAGGCATCGCGACTCAAGCCTCCGGGTATTCCGCCGGTATGTTGAACCCGTTGACGGGAATAGGTATTCCAGGTGGGTTACAAAACCTTGCAAAGATGTCATTCCGGTTACACCAAGAGCTATGGAATTCTCTCATAGATGAGACTGGCTTTAATTTTCATCCAGAAAAAGTTTCCACGATCGATTTATTATTCGAAGAATCGGAAATACCATCACTCGAGAATATTCGCAAAACCTATGAAACAGAGGATGGTTTTGAATCCTATTGGCTTGAAAAGTCAGAATTGGACGCCATTAAACCTTCCCTATCCCCCGAAGTGAAAAAAGGCTTGTATACGTGGGGTAATTGTTCCCTTGACAGCATGATTTTGACTAAAGCCTTCGCGAATTCAGCAATGAATTTGTTAGGTTTTCTCATTACCGGCAATGTAACCGGCATAGAATCGCAGGGAGGCAGAGTTACCGCAGTAATCACAAGAGACGGAAAAATAGACTGCGGAGCCGTGGTATTTGCATCGGGTCCTTGGTCAGCTGAGGGTGAGGAATGGCTTAACATCTGCATACCGGTAACACCTTTGAAGGGTCAGATAATCAGAACAAAGCTTCAGTCCGTAGAGACGCAACCATCGCATGATTTCAACGGCTCAGGAATTTCCCTTTACCGTAAACGTGACGGTCTTATTTGGGTTGGAGCAACTGAAGAGAATGTAGGTTTTGATCAGTCACAAACCGCTGAAGCAAAGAGGCATCTACTTACAAATGCCACTAGAATCATGCCTGAAATAAAGAATTCGGAGGTGGTTATGCACACAGTATGTTTGAGACCCATCACCCCGGATTGGCTTCCGATTATTGGCAAAGCTCCGGGTTGGGAGAACGTTTGGCTTAATACAGGAGCCGGAAAGAAAGGGATTTTACTATGTCCTGCAATGGGTAAAGCTACTGCCGACCTAGTAGTAAGCGACAATACAGACGTGCCAATTCAAGGGTTCGATCCAANCCGCTTCCAATGAACATTTTTCTTATTCGCCGGATTCATCTAACCGCAATCACACTATCCATTGTGCTGGCTACTTTGGGCTGCTCATCAATACAGGAGAACCCGATAGAAAAAAACATAGCCCCGGCCGATTTGAGAATTGCTCTCGCTGTCACAGACCTCAACTTAGGAAAAAATCGAATTGCCTTCGGTGTCATTGAACCAGGGGGCGGCCCCATCGAAGACGCTGATGTCATTTTGGAAACATATTTCCTCGACGGTAATTCCGATAAGAATCCAGTAGAAATCCTTGCAACTGTATTCCGTAAATGGCCAACAAATCAGGGAGGGGTGTATACCACTAACGCCACGTTCTCTAATCCGGGTAGTTGGGGTATCTTAGCCAGGGTCGATCAAAAAACCGGTGATAGCCGCATAGCTTCAGCGAAAATTGTGATTAAGAAAAGGTCCTCATCACCCTACGTAGGAAGCAAGGCTCCACAGTCTCTCACCAAGACAGCTTCTCTCGGAGACGATATGTCACATATCACCTCCGATCCTAACCCTCACATGCCCCTCTACACTAAATCCATTTCNGAGGCGGTTACGTCAGGTAAGGTCTCAGTAATTCTGTTCGCAACACCGGCCTTCTGCAGGACGGCTACATGCGGTCCACAGGTAAAAACCATCGCTAGCTTGGAGATAAAAATGGGAGATTCTGTAAACTTCTTACATGTAGAGATTTACGACAATCCCCACAAGATTCTTGGTGATATAACGAATGCTGAGGTCTCCCCCGAGGTACGGAAATGGAACCTTCCTAGCGAGCCTTGGACATTCGTTGTTGACTCTAAAGGTATANTCTCGAATCGTTTTGAAGGATTNGCGACTGAGGGTGAGATAAAGGAAGCGATATCAGCTCTAACAAGGTAGACTCCTTAGTTTGATTTAAAATGCTAGAATGTTTCAAGTCTGGCCCGGCCACCCGGGGCAGGATTTCTCTGTTACCCGGCGGCATAATTCCGGGAAACTTGAACGGAGTTTATGGGCATTTACGCTCTAACAGAACTGCTAGAGTCGGCTCCCGTCTANAGGCAGCTGGCCGATTCTCTGCGCCGGAATAAAGCGNTATCTAGTACACAAGTAATCGACGAAGCCGTGCCTTTTCTTCTAGCAACCCTATGGAGTGATCTTCGCACGCCCCTCCTAATTATTTGCCCCTCCGGAGAGTATTCTCGGAGACTTGAAGAGCGCATTTCCGCGTGGACGGAAGGTGAAGGGCACCCCCTAAGATTTGGTGAAAGCGAAACTTTACCTTTTGAACGTCTTGTAACAGACTGGGAAACTTCTCAACAACGACTTTCCACTTTAGCCGCGATCACGAATCCAAATAATACATCTCCACTAGTGATTGCCTCAGCAACAGCTATTTGCCAGGGCACTATCCAACGAGAGATCTTTGATAGAAGCAAACACACGTTACTTCTAGGAGATGAAGTTTCGTCAGAAGAACTTCTGATGCAATGGCAGCAGATGGGATACAGCATTGAGCCAACTGTCACTTCTCCGGGAGAAGTTGCTCGACGTGGAGGGATACTAGATATTTATCCTCTCGGTTCTGAAAATCCTTATCGTATAGAACTCTGGGGTGACGAAATAGACAGTATCAGAAAATTTGACCCCGCTACACAAAAGTCCCTTGTCCAAGTGAAATCTGTTGAAGTATTCCCCGCCAGAGAAACGCTCCCAATGATGTTAAATAATGAGGCGATAGATAGGATCCTAGGGCGAGTGGACCTTTCCGATTGTTCTCCGAGTGAAACTGAGCGCTTCAACAGTGAGATGGATCTCTTATTAGAAGGTCATGAAATCGAAGACCTAAACCTCTATTCAGGCTTCTTCAACCAGGGAAGCCTACTAGATTATTTCCCTGACGNCGGGATCGTAGCCGTCTACAGGCCTGCTGACGTTTCCAGTGCAGCTTGGGATACAGAGGAGCGAATTCAAGAGCTAAGGCGGGCAAAAGAGGAACGCGGTGAACTTCCGTATAACTTTCCTTCTAATCATGTCAAGTGGAGCAAGATAGAATCGGCGCTCGCAAACAAGCGTCGGCAACTGAAAGTGATGCCGTGGGGCGCTGAGGATCTTATTGTACAAGACATGCACATCATGCCTTTTAGCTCTCCACCCACATATGTCGGCGATATCGATGCTTTAGCAAATGATGTCAGAATGTTTCTCGGAACAGAGGGAAGGGTTATAGCCTCNACCTCTCATTCGTTAAGATTAGGGGAGTTGTTTGAGGAGCACAATTTATCCCCAGCCCTCCCCGAAGATATCAAAAAGATTCCGGAGAAAGGCACAATAACTGTCATCCAGCCTGGTGGCGAGAATATAGGGGACGGATTTGTGTTGAACATCTCAGGGCAAAGGCTAATGATGCTCGGAGATACTGAGATCTTCGGCATGACNAAACAACGACGTTCGGCCCGACAACAAAGTGCAAGAAGAGAGGCATTCTTTGAAGAAATTTCTCCTGGTGACTATGTTGTTCATGTGGAACACGGTATTGCCCGCTTCGTCGGAACCGGCAGAAGAGGTTCTGAGGACAAGCGCACAGCCGAAGGGCAAGAATACCTAATATTAGAGTATTCTAAAGGTGACAGACTTTTTGTGCCTCTAGACCATCTAGATAGGGTTGCTCCATACGTAGCGCCAATGGAAAGATCGCCTTCTCTTACAAGGTTGGGTACCCAGGAATGGAATCGCACTAAAGCGAGGGTCGAAAGATCCACCAAGGAGATGGCATTTGAACTACTCTCACTTTACGCAGAGAGAGAACTTGCCGAAGGCCACCCAATGGGNCCAGATACAAGATGGCAGATTGAACTGGAGAATTCCTTCCCCTATGAGGAAACTCCTGACCAGCTTTCTACTCTGTCAGAAGTAAAAAGTGACCTTGAAAGTGCACGACCTATGGACAGGTTGGTATGCGGGGATGTCGGCTACGGCAAAACAGAAATCGCTCTTAGAGCTGCTTTCAAGGCCGTGATGGACGGCAAGCAAGTGGCGGTNCTCGTTCCAACGACANTACTTGCCCAACAGCACTTCGAGACCTTTTCAAGTAGGTTAAATGCATTCCCNGTAAAAGTGGAAATGCTTAGTAGATTCCGCTCTTTCCGCGAGCAAAAAAATATAGTCGATAAAGTAAATAATGGGGCCGTCGATATATGTATCGGGACACACAGGCTCGTGCAAAAGGACGTAAAATTCAAGGACTTGGGGCTAATAATCATAGATGAAGAGCAGCGATTTGGTGTAGCACACAAGGAACGCCTAAAAAGAATGCGTAGCCAGGCTGACGTTTTGACTCTTACCGCAACTCCTATCCCCAGAACTCTTCATATGTCCCTAGCAGGAGTTAGGGATATGAGCACAATAGAGACGGCGCCAGAAGAGAGGCTACCTATCAAGACCTATGTCTCAGAGTTCAGTGATGATCTCATTCGGGAGGCAGTCTTGCGTGAACTGGACAGGGGAGGGCAGGTATATTTTCTCCACAATCGTGTATACAACATCGAATACATGGCCGAATATGTCGNGANGTTGGTACCTGATGCTAGAGTAGGGATCGCACATGGCCAGATGTCAGAAGACCAACTTCAAAAATCTATGATGGAGTTCACTCGCGGTAGGATAGATGTTTTAGTTTGCACTACTATCATAGAGTCAGGTTTAGATATTCCGAATGCTAATACCCTTATTGTCAACCGAGCTGACAACTTCGGGCTCGCCCAACTTTATCAACTNCGCGGCCGTATTGGGAGAAGCTCCCGCCGAGGATATTCTTATCTTCTGATACCACGTGCCAGAAGCTTGACGGAGGCCGCAGACAGAAGGTTAAGAGCCATGCTAGCTGCAACCGAACTTGGATCTGGATTTCGTATCGCGATGAAAGATCTTGAAATTCGAGGTGCGGGAAACATTTTAGGCGCTGAACAGAGCGGCAACATTCACGCGGTGGGGTTTGATCTATATACACGTCTGCTTTCGACAGCCGTGGAAGACTTAAGAGCCCAGAAATTAGCAGAAGAGTCTGGGAGTGAACNGCCCANTAAAAACGAAGGGCACAGTGTAGCAGTGGATCTGCGAATACCCGCAGCTATACCTGAAGAGTATGTCTCAGATCTTCCCACAAGATTGGACGTTTATCAGAAGCTAATCAAGACCAGATCAGTGGAGGAAGTGACAGTCCTTGAGGGTGAGCTGCGAGATAGATTTGGNCCCCTTCCATGGCAGGCTACGAATCTTCTATATGTAAAACAGCTCAGACTGAAGGCACAAGATAGTGGAGCAGAATCAATCATGAGGAATGGAGACAAGATCACCTTGCAATTTCCCCATGAAGTCAGCGGAGCCAGCGCAGCGCTTACAAAGCTCCTGGGCCCTAGATGGATTATTGGTAATAAGCAGATACGCACTACGGTAAAAGGGCTGGGGGACAGTTGGGAAGATCAATTAGTTGAGACGATTGAGAAACTAGCAGACTTCCAAAAAGAGATGACTAAGCGATTCGATAAAGTAACCGCCATTTGAATTAGCTTATAGAATAAAGTTCCCTAACTAGTCTTAGAATAAGTTCAGCGGTAAATAACTCGTAATTAATCGATTTTCTCCAACACTTCTTCTAATTCCGACATACCTCCAATACGTGGGCATCCTACATATCCATGATGATTACCGTCTCTGTCAATAAGCACGGGAAATATACCCGCCTTTTCCGCCCCTTGGACATCAGATCCTATTTGGTCACCTACGTGTACGGACTCTTTCCCCTGACATCCAGCCCTCTCAAGAGCTGCTAAGAAAATCGGTGAGTGAGGCTTTTCCGAGCCAACTTCANGAGAGGTCACGGCAAAGTCCAAGTGTTCGGTAAGTGCAAACTTATCGAGTAGCACTGATCCCGACTTATTCATGTTTGAAAGGAGTCCGAGTCTCAGTCTTCTACCTTTAAGCCTACCAAGCACNGGAATAACATCGTTGTATATGATCATGTCATATGGAATCGACCGAACAGCCTTCCATATCTCTCCCGCAGTTTCCTGATCTACATCAACTCCGGAACCAGCGATTACCCTTCTTTCATATTCTTGGAAAAATTCATGGATTTCCAATTCATTTCTATTTCTCAGTGGATGAACGGAATTCTGATCCGTCATATATGAATCGGCTTCGCCATAACCTTGCAGGGTACCCCCTTCAGTAAGAGTGATACCGAATCCTTTGCAAGCTTGGGATTGGATNTCAAATCGAGACGGGCTAAAACCTGCCAAAGTTCCATAAAGGTCAAAAAAAACTGCTTTAATCATTCCACAGATATAATATCAGCCTTGATAACTACTACTATNAGGTTTTTTACGCCCTTTCACAGATTTACTTCCTGAGTATAAGAGTAGGNTCCTATGCAGGCTGGAAAGCTTCCACTTGAATATCTCGAGAAAATCCTAGNGGGACTCTCATCAAATGACCCGAGGGTAGCTCTGGGACCAGCTGCAGGAGAAGACGCGGCTCTCATAGACATGGGCGANAAGTACCTCGTAGCGAAAACTGATCCTATTACCTTTGCGACGGACCGGATCGGCTGGTATGCCGTACAGGTTAACGCCAACGATATTGCAGTTATGGGAGCAGTCCCCAAATGGATGATGGCCACCATACTACTACCTGAAGGAAGCTCCGAGAAACAAATAGAGTCTGTCATTGCCCAGCTGAACGAAGCTTGTAACGATATCGGGGTCAGTCTTATAGGAGGGCACACAGAGATCACATATGATCTGCCGAGACCGATAATTTCAGGTGTCATGCTTGGAGAAGTAGACAAAGGTAAAGAAGTTAGATCGTCGGGCGCACGAGAAGGGGACTCGATAATAATGACAAAGGCAATTGCCATTGAAGGGTGTTCGATCCTTGCTTTGGAGGCCGGGAATAGACTGATCGAAGCCGGCTTATCTCAGGAGGACGTGGATGCGGGTAAACGTTTGTTAAACAATCCTGGGATTAGCGTAGTTAGAGACGCTAGGATCTCCGTGGCTGCAGGAAAAATAACCGCCATGCACGATCCAACAGAAGGGGGAATAACAGGAGGATTGAGGGAGCTGGCAATGGCATCTGGTTTAGGAATGAAAATAGATCAGAACTGTATCGCGCTCACAAATACAACTAGACAATACTGTGACGCCCTGAGTCTTGATCCATTGGGATTGATCGCTTCCGGCAGCTTGCTAGCTTGCGTCTCCCCAGAAGACGAAAAAGCAGTAATAGAGGCCTTATGGAGTGAAGGTATAGCGGCGTGGAAGATAGGTGAAATGCTCGAGAAATCCTTCGGTATTAAAATTTCTTCTGGCGTTCGAACTCGAGACTTACCAAAGTTCGAACGAGATGAGATAGCTCGTTTTTTTTCAGCATAGGTTTACCATTGTAGAATCGCTCAATAGAAATACTCAGGATAGAATAATCGATTAAGTCGCAGTGAAATCTATTGATAAAAGTCCAAGGCAATTACGTATTCACCAAACCCGTTAAGGAAGTATGGGAGTCGCTTCAATCAGCTGAAGTACTGTCTAATTGCATACCCGGCTGTGAAAACTTTAGTCAGAATGGTGAGAGTTCATACGACGTAGAAATTCGGGTAAAAATCGCCGCCGTTACTGGCAAATATACGGGCACCGTAACGATTACCGACGCTTCCTATCCGGACACATACACCATGACCGTCAAAGGCAAGGGTTCGGGTGGCAGCATTGTAGCCAGCGGCGTTTTAACTTTCAGTCAAGATGAGATTGGGACAAAGGTGGCTGTAGAGGGCGAGGTTCAAGCCAGCGGTATGATCGCCCGAGTAGGTCAGCGGATATTAGGCGGAGCCGCCAAGCTTTTGATGAACCAGTTTTTTCAATGTCTAAAAGAAAAATTAGACGGTTGACATAATAACAATTTAANCCNTAANGGAATCTCCTATGCAAAGAGCTTTTATAAAGTCTGAGACAGACAGCGGTGTGCTAGTCCTTACAATGCACGATCCNAAAACTCGTAACTCAATTGGTTTAGAGATGATGGCGGAATTAGAGGAGGAACTAGATAGGCTAGAATCGGATTCAGCGCTTCGTGCGGTGGTTCTGACCGGTACTGATCCTTCTTTTTGCTCAGGAGCGAACGTTAAACAAATGGGAACCGAAAGTGAGGCTAATAACGACGATCCCCTTCCAGAGGATCGTTCTCCTTGGGATGTACTACAAGAACANTGGGATGAACAATCTGCAAGGGGAATGAGAGCCAAAGACGAGATCGAAGGTGTCCGGTATTTTCCTCTAAGACTTCATGATCTGCAAAAGCCATCCATCGCCGCCATAAACGGTTCTGCAATAGGGTTGGGTATGGGAATCGCCCTTTCATGTGACATAAGATTCGCATCGGAAAATGCGAAGTTTTCAGAGATGTTCGTTCGTAGGGGCTTAATCCCAGCAGACGGATCATGTTGGCAANTNCCCCGTATGATAGGTTTGGGTAACACCTTGATGCTGCAATACACGGGAGATGTACTGGAATGCCGGGAAGCTGAACGACTAGGAATCGTGAATCGGGTAGTAGATCATAGTGAACTCTTGGAATCTACTCTGGAGTTTGCCCACAGAATTGGAAGCGGTGCCACTTATTCCATGGCTTTGATAAAAAAACTCGTCCACCGATCTCTTGAGGTCGATCTAGCTGAAAGCCTAAGGCTGGCAGGGCCTGCCCAAGATTTAGCAAGAAGAAGCGAAGACCATAAAGAGGGTGTGCAGTCGTTTGTTGAGAAACGTCCAGCTAATTTCAAAGGCCGTTAATAAAATCGCTAACTCAAAAACTACGGGNCCAGTCCGTCAACAAACCAACGAACTGCAGACTCAAATGCGCCGGGATGTTCCTGGTAGAGCCAATGACCTCCCCCTTCTAGCTCAGCCAAGAGACTGCCAGGAAGACTTTCCCGCATCTTCACCGCAATATGGTGTGTTAAAAGATCACTTTGGCGACCTCGAATAACAACTGTNGGGCATCGTATGGATTTCCAAACATCCCAAAGATCGGGTCTTTGATAGCATTCCAAAAGGGATCTGTCCCGCTTCCATATCCTAGTGCTGCTGCCNTCTCTCACTGGTTTGGTCATTACTTTTGCCTGGCTCAATAGCATAAGATCGGACGACTGAGGTTGGCGTAAACGTAGTCTTTCGACAACAGCAGCTATCGAAGGCCACTCATCAGATTCGCTGAGATACCTATCGAACATANTGGCAGAAGATACATTTGTTGAGTCCGGATCGATATCAACCACTACCAGTGCACGAACTTTATGGGGATTACGGGCCGCATAAGTGTAAACGTATCTGCCTCCCGCTGAATGTCCCACCAATATCGGATCATTTAGATGAAGTCTGTCCAGCAACGCGCCAATGTCAGAAACATACTCTTCGAATCCGTATGCNCCATCAAGTGGCCTGCCACTGTCGCCGTGCCCCCTGCTATCTAGCGCTATAACCCTGTATTCTCCAGCTAAGCTTGCAGCAAAGGTATCCCAACTTCGCGCGCAGTCTTGGAGGCCGTGCATTAAAACTATCGTAGGGGATTTTGGGTCTCCCCAATCGACAAAAGATAAATTAAATCCATCATGCACTATGGTTTTGGTCTCGAAAACTACTGTCATGGTTCAGTTTAAACTCCTATAACCCTTNGGGTTTTCTCCATGATTGGTATTCCGTATATCTTTATTCTCATTCAGGGATCTAGCCCATGAGTCGAGTCTTGTCTCNCTAATTGAACCGACCCATCTACCAGATATGGTTCCGTCACGAGCCACAAAAAATGTCACAGGAAGCCCCGTTACTCCGTAGTCGATTGTCACTCTTCCGTCAAGATCTAAAACGTTTGGGAANGTTACACCGAACTCATTTATGTATCGACGCGCCTCATCTTCGCCGTCCTGAACGTTGACACCGAGTATCACTAGACCGTCGTCTCTATATTTCCTCCAAACTCGCTCCATGCCCGGAGTCTCCTCTCTGCAAGGTGGACACCACGAGGCCCAGAAATTCAATATGAGTGGTAAACCTCTGTAGTCCTCTAATGTTGCTAGTTGAGCCCCAATGACAGGTGCGACAAACCCAGGGGCCTCTCGGCCCACAAGCTCCTTACCGCTTCGGCTAGTCGCCGTCGATTTGTTCATCAGTCCAGAGGCAAGTAACGCGGTAAATCCAGCAATAATTATCGCTAGGGCAAATATTGTCGCAATCTTTGTATTTGAACTAATGTCTAACCTCGTCTTAAAGCTGTCGGTTAGACTGCCGATAGCATATATCGACCTATTTCAGAATCTGAAAACACTCTTCTTGGAGATCCTTGCTTAACAACCGTCACTCATCTAATAAAATATTTCCATTCGCCATCGTTCTCGATGCGAAACATCGCTCTAAATTTCTAGACATAAATTCCTGGCTAGATTATCGATTTTTCAGCACTAGCCTGATCTAGGTTTGTGATTAAGTTCCACAATAACGAGGGGAACCGNAANTTCCCCTCGTTAGAATTTTGAGGATGTACTAATACTCTTAATAAGTAGACCGCCTAGCCTCAAGGTTAGAATGCACATCGATAAGAACTGTCTTTCCACTCGCGTTCAGCTGCTTTGCTTGCTCTAATGCACCAGCAACTTCTTCTGGCTTGGTAACAGTGATTCCCACGGCTCCCATGCCTTCTGCTATCTTGGCGTAATCACCGGTCATATGTGTTGTCCCAAACGCCTCGCGAGCAGTAGGATACCCACCTGGATACGTCGCCATGCCGCCATTATTAAGAACAACAGTCGTGATAGGCGCTCCCGCCCTGACTGATGTTTCGATGTCCAGACCGGACATACCAAAGGCTCCATCTCCCATAAAATTTATACAAAACTTATCAGGACATGCCAGTTTAACCCCTGTCATCAGTGGTATCCCATAGCCCAGGTGGGTCGTCTTGCCCCAACCAACATAGCTGTGAGGAACCGTTCCAGGATAGAAGGGCATAATCATGTCTCGAGGCGCTCCAGCATCGTGGGTCACAATGCTATTCTCCTGGTCCAACACTTTTACCATTTCGCCAATAACCCTGTAACCGCTTATGGGAACTTCGTCTGTCGCCAGGACTTCGGTCCAATCTGACATCCATTTGTCATGGACGTCCTTGATTTCGCTTGCTACATTGGTAGACCCTTTCCTTCCATCTGAGCCTAGCTGGGCTTTGACCTCCCCTATTAGCATCTGAAGGGTGAGTTTAGAGTCACCTACTAACCCACAATCGACACTGAAGTCCTTGTTAAGATCCTCGACCGTTTCAGTATTATGGATAATCACCTTGCCATCAGGAATAGGCTGTCCATAACTAGTCCTAGACATGCTGGAACCGACAGCGAACAAAACGTCAGACTCTTGCAACCACGTACGAGCTTCTTGTGATGTCGCTCCACTGCCTGAACCAAGCGAGAGGGGATGCCGTTGATCAAATCCTGATTTCCCCGGCATCGTGCAATAGACGGGAACCTCTACAAGTTCTGCGAACTCAGTTAACTCCTTTGATGCTCCTGACATGAGGACACCCATGCCAGACCATATGACCGGCTTTTTCGCAGAAAGAATCAATTCTATTGCCTTTTTTACGTCCTTCGACTCAGGCGCAAAGCGATGTCTACTTGGTGGGGAATAAGAACTGACCACAGAGTCTTCCACTTCCATTTCTCCAATATCGGCAGGAATTTCTACAATCACCGGTCCTGCTCTACCATTTCTCAAGGCATGGAAAGCTCTTCTCATCACTCCTGCCACTTGCTGTGGCTGAAAAAGAACTTCTGCCGATACTGACACAGACTGGTAAGTTGTAGCAGGCGAAAAATTAGGTTTTACTGACCTAGCTCCCACTGCAGAACCACCAGGCAAATAAAGAATGGGAATATTGTCGGCATAAGCTTGAGCGAGGCCACCCATAGTATTCTCTGATCCCGGTCCTCCCTGGGTTATGAGAACACCAAATTCTTCTCGGTTCCTCATCCTGCTAAATCCGTCAACCGCCATAGCAGCGCCACGTTCTTGCCTGAACATAACCGGTTTTATACCCGCCTCTGCTACCGACTCTATGAGGTTGTTTGAAGGGAAGCAGCCTACCCATTCAACCCCTTCTTGCTTCAGAATCCGTGCCACCGCGTCAAGTACTTTCATAAATTTGGATCCTCCGTTCTTATTTGAATTTACTAGCATATTGCCTAGACCCACACTGACTCACACTGTGCCTAAGCAGGAGTAAGATGAAGTCCGCGCCATTGTAATTTGCGGTCTTCTCTTTATCAACATCAACGTGAAAATCTGAGGAGGTTCAATTAGCGAGCGGTTGAATTTTACTACCTGTGAACTGACTGTGTTAGCATCGTGCTCAGCCACGAAAAGCAATCTACAGAAATAGGACCAAACCTTGAGTAGAATACCCGAAAGCGTCCAATTTCACCTTGAGACCGACATGGTCATTGATATCACAACCACAGGACGAAGGACCGGATTACCACGTCGTATAGAGATATGGGCCCATTACATGAGAGGTAAAATATTTATTGCCTCCCGTCCTGGCAAAAGAAGTTGGCATTCCAACATGATCTCTAATAAAAACTTTATGATTCATTTCAAGGGCACTTTACCAACAAACTTGCCAGCAATTGCACGTCCCGTGTTCGATAAATCCGAAAGAGAGGAGATCTTTGGCATTATTAGGCAGGANACATCCTTCGAGGAAAGAAAAAACATGGTCGTAAACGAATGGGTAGAAATGGGATGCTTGGTTGAAGCCACACTCAAATAGAAGTGACGCTCTCAAATGATTATAGGTTCGAGGATACACTTCTTGCATCAGACCGAGTCGACGATGGATGAATGTCGCTCACTAGCCCATACAGGGAGCATAGAAGGGACCGTGGTGTCAGCAAATTTCCAAGGTGCGGGAAGAGGCAGATTTCAACGGTCATGGCTATCCCCATCGGGGGAAAATATCCAAGCATCAATTCTAGTACGTCCTAAGATTACACAACTTCCTTACCTGAACATGGCGGCAGCACTCGCTGCATCGAACACTGCAACGGAGATCACTGGCCTTCATAGTGAGATCAAGTGGCCCAACGACATACAGTTAGCAGGAAAGAAACTATGTGGAATTCTCATTGAATCTGAAATATCAGGCGTAGGAGTAGATTTCGCAATCATTGGAATCGGCCTGAATGTAAATCTGGAGCCCGGACGACATAAAGAAATCAAGAATAGCGCCTCAAGCCTAAAGCAATTCTGTGGAAGAAACGTCAGTCGGTCCCAAACATTTCGCGTTTTACTGAAACACCTTGATTATTACTATGAAAGGATTAAAGCTGGGGAGTCACTTACGTCTGAATGGGCTTCAAAGCTGAACATGTTGGGATGTAACATACAGATCTCGTTCCCAGGAACAAACAAACCCAGCATTGATTGTAGAGCCGACTCTATTAACGAAGACGGCTCGCTATCGGTCCGGGTTGATGATGGTTCAATGTTCACCGCAACAGCCGGAGAGATTACACTTCGCTCTTGACAAATATCTGACCTGAGAAGATCAGCATCAATGGCAAGGANTACTACTGATGTTAGAAGCACTAAGCCTGAACGGCAAAACCGTGGTCATTACTGGTGGTGGGACTGGCCTTGGAAGAGAGATGACGCTGGCTATGGCAAAAGCGGGAGCGGATCTCGTAATCGCAGCACGAAGGCTCGCCCCGATCGAAGAAGTTGCACAGCAAGTACGGGCTATCGGGCGAAGGGCAGACGCCGTAACTACCGATGCCACAGATACAGAATCCGTACGATTACTTTTCGAATATGTAATCAAAGAATTTGGCAAAGTAGATATCTTATTTAACAACGCAGGTATAGTTCGTGAAGACGGTCCAAAACCGATTTGGGAGATCACAGACGAGAGTTGGAAAATAGGTATTGATGTAAATCTCTCCACAGCATTTTATTGCTCTAGAGCGATATCGAAACATATGGCAGATCGAGGTTCGGGAAAGATAGTGAACGTATCTTCCGGTTACGGATTTAGAGGTGGAAGNGACAACTATATGTACGCTGCTGGTAAAGGAGGAATAGTGAATCTCACCAGAGCAATGGCCACGAGCTTGGGCAAATACGGCATCACTACCAACTGCATTGTCCCCGGCTTTATACCCACGGAAATAACAGACCCGGATAGTGAACGTTCTCGCCAGAGAGGAAGATTCATACCTATAGGAAGAACTGGGGTACCAAGGGAAATGGGTCCGTTGGCGGTGTTCTTAGCATCTTCTGCATCAGATTATATGAATGGGGAATTCTTGGTAATTGATGGGGGTGGTTTGGCTGGAGGAATAGCCCCCACTGGACATGCTCCGGAGATCCCTTTAAACATTTGATTGGAAATTGATACTGAAACCGGTCCATAAATAATTAATAGGGGATTAAAAATATGGAAATTCCAGAGGGCTGGGACCTTACGGGCAAAAAAGCTGTCATCACTGCGGATCGTAGAGGATGGACAAAGTATTANGCAGGAGCCCTGGCAGAGGCAGGAGCAGATGTAGCTGTAGCAGGCTCAGAGAATTCCGACATGATCGAGGCAACCAAATACGTCAAGAATCAAGGGCGAATGGGATTTACTCTGGAAACTGACCTCATGAAGCGGGATTCCGTCAACTCGATGTTCGAACAAGCTGCAGAAAAATTGGGAGGTCTAGACATTCTCGTAAACAATGCGAAAGTAGATTTTGGCAAAAGATTCGAGGCCATCACCGAAGACGAGTGGGATATCCTCATGAACTTCAACGTCAAATCTATGTTTCTTTGTTGCCAGGCGGCCGGGAATAAGATGATGGCAGCTGGACACGGACGTATTATCAACATGACTTCTGACTTGGCAGTTAGAGGACTCTGGAACTCAGTAGCTTCATGTGCAGCAGAGGGAGCAATTCACCAGCTTACCCAATCCCTAGCGCTAGACTGGGGCCGGAATGGTATAAGGATAAATGGGATAGGTGCGGGGTGGTTAACAACTAAAAACCAATCCGAAGAAAACCAAAAAGAGCTATTGGTTCGATATTTACCGTCAAGGAGACGAGGTCATCCGTCTGAATTGAGCGCCCTATTGGTGTATCTTTCCTCAGATGAATGTGATTTTGTGAACGGACAAACGATCTTCATTGATGGCGGTGCGCTTGCACACGCCTAGACCTTCCAGAGAACTGATAGAGGTACGAGTTCAACCGAAAGCCAGCAAGAACTCAATAGAGCTAACGGAAAACGATCAAGTAAGAATACACACAACCGTTTCGGCAGAAAGCGGAAATGCAAACAGAGCGGTAATACATATTATTGCAAAAATTCTAGGAGTGCCAGGAAGTTCTGTGGAGATAGTNCGAGGTACCTCGTCTAGAAACAAGCAGACTCCGGATTAACAACATGCCTTTCTCAACAGCGANAGACTATCTACGTCNGCCTGACTGATTGCTGGCCTGANCTAACCCAAAACCTTCTCAATCATTCTTCTAATCAGATCTAAGAGCAATAGTGCGACAATTGGGGAGAAATCAAACATACCAGTTTTAGGAAGAACTCTTCTTATAGGCCCCAATATAGGCTCAGTTATAGCATATATTAGCCTCAACAAAGGGACAAATGGGCTCCCAGGCCCNACCTTAATCCAAGACATTAGAACTCTTGCCAAAATACCAAAATAAAGCACAGTAGAAAGAATAGTTAGGAAATGGCTTACGAACTCGAGGCCCAACTCTAGCCGCCCAACTCCACAGACCTGTCATAGGCAGCACGTATACCATTAATTATGGCAGCCCTAAAACCATCCTTTTCCATTGAAACAAGTGCTTCAATTGTCGTTCCAGCCGGNGAAGTAACCATATCTTTCAGTTCAGCGGGNTGTTTTGCGGATTGTTTAACNAGTTCNGTACTTCCTAAAACNGTTTGAAGAACAAGACGCCGAGCCATGTCACGGGACATTCCTAGATACACTCCAGAATCAATCATCGCCTCAATAAAGAGGAATACGTAGGCGGGCCCACTTGCACTTAAAGCGGTGGCCATATCAATATATTTCTCATCGTCTACGTAACACTCATCTCCCAGAGTTTTAAGAATTCGGCCTACAATCTTCTTATCGCCTTCCGACACTTGAGTTGTGGCCGTCCATACAGACATTCCTTGTCCTATCTGCGCTGGCGTATTGGGCATGATTCGAATGACAGGCTTATGAGATAATCCGTCCTTGATAGTTTGTGAGGACGCTCCCGCTATGATTGAAGCGACCCCTCTCGTATTTTCTATGTTTCCTGATAAGTCTGGAAAAACATAGGGTAACGTTTGAGGCTTTACAGCCAGAACAATCAACCCTTCAGCATCCAATATCGATCCATTTTGCTCTACAGTGCGTATGCCAAACTCAGACTCCAAGAAATCTCGCCTGCCAGAAACAGGTTCACTCACTATAACTTCATTGGGTTGAGCAATATCGGCTTTAATAATCCCTCTAATTAGGGCCTCAGCCATAACCCCACCACCTATAAATGAAATACCCATGTCCTTATTTTACTATCCCCTAAGTCCAGTAACCCGAAATTACTTGTTCCGCAAGGCACTCACGGAAGTATGTTTTTGCTGGCAACCGAGATTGCAACCTTGATAGACTCCATCATGCTGATATGGTCCGCCAATCCTTTCCCAGCTATATCAAAGGCAGTACCGTGATCCACCGAAGTGCGAACAAATGGAAGGCCTAAGTTAACGCTTACACTTCGCTGCCAATCATGCACTTTAATCGGTATGTGACCTTGATCATGGTACATGGCCAAGCACACGTCGAATTTGCCATCTATGTTTTGGTTGAACACTGTATCTGCAGGTACAGGCCCCGTAACATCAATGCCCATCGATCTAGCTTCTTCCACAGCGGGACTAATTTGCTTGGCTTCTTCATCTCCTAAAAGGCCACCGTCACTTGCATGAGGGTTCAGCGCTGCCACACCGACGCGAGGCGAATCCCATCCCCATTTCTTGAAATGTTCGTCGGTCAAAATGATTTTCGCAAGGATATTCTCTTTAGTGACATAGTCACAGGCAACCTTGAGCGACCTATGTGTGGTCAGGTGAACAACCCTAAGCGTTCCAGCCATAAGCATNGTAGCTACTTGTTTTGAACCCGTTTGGCTCTGAAATATTTCCATATGGCCAATGTCCTTGTGACCGGCCTCATTACACGCTTCCTTGTTAATAGGAGCTGTACTTATCGCTTGAACAGCTCCAGAGGCCGCGAGTTCTCCTGCTTTAAGTATCCACTCTACCGAGGCCTGCCCTGAGATAGCAGATATTTCCCCATATTCAAGTTCGCTGAAATTCAGATTTCCTAGATCCAAAACGTCAATTATGCCGTGCTCTCCGTCTATTTCCTCTAACGTATCTGCAGCTCGGGCGGATATTTCAGAGCCTATAATCCGAAGAGCGTCATTCATAGCATCAGTATTACCAACCACAAACGGCCTACACCTTTCGTATATAGATCTATCTATAAGTGTCTTCGCTGTAACCTCCGGCCCTATGCCGGCGGCGTCTCCCATCGTAATGGCGAGAAAAGGCCTATCAGTCATCAAATACTCTCCTTGAACGTTAAGATGGTCGGAGTCCGGGGGCTTGATTAAACTGGATTGTCACAGATGATTATAAACCGGCAAGCTAAGATGGAGGGCTCAAGCCCATGACGAGGGCAACCTTATCAGCATCGCAGCAATTTGATCTATTAGTAATAATTTTGTGTGAACTTAACTGAAAATAATCCAGCGAATAACAAGACTAATTGTTTTCGTCAATGTAGCACACAGGGATAGCAGTTTAACGCTATATTGCTAACCATAATAAATAGAGCCCAAGTCTCGGTATGATCTATCCCTAATAGGGGCCAATTATTTGGATTACTCGCATTTATTGTAACCACAGTCAGGGCAGCTAAGACATCCTTCTTGGTGCAGAAGGTATCCAGAACACTCAGGACACTTCGCCCCACTCGAGGTTGGCAAATCTTCACGATCTGCGTCTCCCGAGGACGGAAAGAGACCTAACTGAGCGGAGTTTCCCGCAATAGTTGAAACCCCATCCCTAACTTCGTCTTCTAATAGGTGACGACTCATAGCCAAGGCAACAGCGTCTGGAGCTGATCTCACTAAAGTCCCCCCATCCCATGCTGGATCGCACGTGATACCTTTAAGTTGATCCACTATTTGGCTAGGCTCTATACCTGACCTAAGCCCAAGTGATGCTAGTCTGGCAATCGCCTCTAAGTAAGCAGAGTCGCAGCCTCCAGCTTTACCTAGATGAGCAAATACTTCGAAAGGATGTCCACTTTCATCAAATGTGAGGTTCACAAACATTGTTCCGTGCCCTGTACGGACCCTGTCAGTTACTCCCATAACAGAAACTGGCCTCTGCCGTGGAACTTTAAGATGATCATCTTTAGTAATTTCTTCATCTTTTTTAGCACCAGTTTCTAACACTTGCATAGACTTAGAGCCATCCCTGTATACAGTGACGGCTTTACACCCTGTTTCCCAAGCGAGTTTGTAAGCCTCCTTGACGTCCTGAACTGAGGCGGAATTAGGAAGATTAATTGTTTTTGAGACAGAATTAGTCACATGTTTTTGCCAGACTGCCTGCATCCTCACATGAGCATCTGCCGAGACCTTCATAGCAGTACGGTAAACAGCCGCATCTAAGCCATGGTCACCCATAATCTTTTCCGAGTTGTCGGGATTCTCAACAATTTGCTCAAGCACTCTTCGGGCTGCCTCTTCTGTTCCCAGAGCATCCTCCAGGCTTTCTGTGACTGAAGCCGGTGCGTCCAGTAGCCTAGAGCTACTTCCTTCATGGTCTGTCCAAAGGACATTGGACCACCATGCCATAGCAAAATGCGGCTCAATCCCACTAGAACATCCAGCGATCCTACTTATTGTGCCGGTCGGAGCAATAGTTATGACACTAGCGTTTCGTACGGGTGGCATACCCCATTCTTTAAGAGCNGAATCTTCGTATTGAGGAAACGCTCCCCGCTCCTCTGCGACTTTTGCGGACTCATCCCAAGCCATTGAGTTAAGAAATCCTCCCAACTTATCTGCTAGCTCAAGTGCTTCTTCAGAATCGTAGGGAATCCCCATGCGGACAAGCGCGTCTGCCCACCCCATAACGCCCAGGCCAATTCGTCTTGTGTCCAAGTTGACTTCACGAAGTATAGGTAGCGGAAACGAGTTGACTTCGATGACATCATTCAAGAACCTGACAGCTATACGTGTCGTATCCTCAAGGAGTTCCCAATCAAATTCGTTGTCTTTGATATGGAGATCTAGATTTATGGATCCTAAACAGCAGTTGCCATAGTTCTCCAAAAATTCTTCTCCGCAGGGATTACTCGTCCTTATTTTCCCCATCTGCGGGTTGGGTGCTGTTTCCCAAACTCTATCAACGAAAACGACTCCTGGATCGCCNGTTTTCCATGCGGATTCCGCTATGTCATTCCATAAATCCTTCGCACTGATCTTTGCGACCACTTCATCACTCGGGCCATCACCAGTATCTCGTGGGCTGACCAAGGTGAATTCTTCATCGTTTTGAACAGCCTTCATNAATTCGTCCGTGATNTGAACAGATATATTGAAATTCTGTAGAGAGTCATCATCATCTTTGCAATGAATAAATTCTTCAATGTCGGGATGAGAAACTATAAGCTGACCCATATGNGCACCAAGCCTAAACGCTCCCTGTGTCAGTGTCGCACCGACAGAGGAATACAGTTTCATTACCGCGATAGGCCCGCATGCTTGACCGTGAGTGGTTGAAATTTTATCTCTCTTAGGGCGTAGGCTTGATAATCCGAATCCAATACCTCCTCCCCATTTTTCTATCATGGCCGCATCATTAGCAACTTGCATTATTGATTGGATATTGTCATCTGGCGAAACCACAAAGCATGCGGAGAGGCACCCTCTACCAGTACCAGCATTGACTATAGTGGGAGAGTTCGGAAGGAATTTAAGAGTAGACATCTTCTCGTAGTATTTTTGTTCATATTCAGCCTGTTTCGCCTCCGGCTCCCCCAACGCTATAGCATTGGATACTCTTCGAAAAAGGCCTTCTGGATCCTCTATTGGCTCTCCATCATCTCCTTTTCTCAGNTAACGTTTTTCTATTATGAAACGAGCGTTATCTGACAGGGAGAGACCGTCTCCGGGGTCTTCTTCAATTATTTCAATCCCACCCTTCATTAAGTTACTAGTCACCGCCGCCGCTACATCACCAGTAANCCCTGCGTTTTCAAGAGCTTTGACTACTTCACTGATGACACCATTTCTGCCGTCACTAGCGTCAGATCCGTCTGATACTATTTCTTGAGTCATTCTCTCAGCTCCTCTTACTGATCTCGCTTCTTATATATCAATTCTCTAACCCTAGNTGTGAACTTTAAGATTAGCAGTTTTAGAACATTTGTGCCAATTTCACAAGGGTATAGGAAACCTAATTCCTTCCATTGCTGGGGATGTACTCTAGACGCCTGAGTTAGGTGCACGTCTACGGGGTTTACGGCCCCTACGACGTTTACCTGGAACGGTAAGTTCGTCTTCCTCAAGGAAAGAGAGTTGATTGCTCTCTNCATCAGGTTGACCAGGGTCCAACAACGCCTCTACCTCCTCCTTGAAACTCTCGATGTCCTTNAAGTCCCGATACACGCTAGCAAACCGTATATANGCAACCCGGTCTAAATCCTTCAGGCGATCCATGACCAGCTCTCCAATTGACCTTGAGGGTATTTCCGCCCTGCCAGCGTTAGAAAGTTGAGTCTCGATCTCATCGATTACTTTATCTATGCTNCCAATNGGCAGTGGCCTTTTCGCGCACGCACTCTTAACACTTGCCCAGAGTTTCTCTCTATGAAATTCTTCCCTGCGACCATCTCTCTTNACTACCAAAAGAGCTCTTGTCTGAACTCGCTCATAAGTCGTAAATCGGAGTCCACATCTTAAGCATTCNCTGCGACGGCGAATACTGTCTCCAGAATCCCGAGAATCAATNACTTTGGAATCTTCGTTATTACAAAAAGGGCAGAACATCTACCAGAAAAGTACCTCTCAAAGGGATGGCCACACTNCNCGGCAAGTTTGAAATTACCCACTATCTATCGTGTAGCGTGCTCGAATCTACACTACATATTGAGGTGTGTCAACGAGTCTCTCAAGGCTAAATACGGATCGGTTTTTCTTGATTTTTGATTACAGACAAATTTTCAGGCATGAACATCGAGATAACGTAAATATTGAAGGCGAACTAGGAGTCAATTTTCTTTTCAGAGCTTAAGTANCACCGCTTAAGCAGAGGCTATCCTTTCGCATAATACAGTCGTTCNCATAAGGTCTCTTCACAAAGAATTGCCAACTTATTGCCCTGATGATTGTCCATTCTGACTAACAGANTTAGTTACAGAAAATCCGCCTAAGTTTCTNCTAAGGAAAGGNGGNAGATCCAAGGAATCTTCGTTTCCTTCAACACGTTGAGCTGCGACNACCGTTTTTTCTATATCTCTCCGAATAAGAGTTTCAGTCGTGGGAAAACCGGTGGCAATTATCGTCAGTTTTATCTCATTTTCCATCTTTGGATCTGTACTCATACCAAAGATAATGTTTGCGTCTGGGTCCACCACGCGNTGAATTACCTCAGCTGCCTGATGTAGTTCATTCAGCTTCAAGTCGCTTCCTCCGGTGATATTAAAGAGAACCCCAGTAGCACCCTCAATCGAAACATCCATAAGCGGGTTAGTTATCGCTTGTTGTGCAGCATCTCGTGCTCTAGATTCGCCGGAACCCCACCCTATCGACATCCAAGCAGGTCCAGCATCCCTCATAATGCTTTGTACATCGGCAAAGTCCAGGTTGATATCACCTGCGTTTGTAATCAGTTCTGTAATGGACTGAACTCCTAATCTCAGAACATCATCAGCAAGTCTAAACGCATTTTCAGCCGTCACCTCTTCCTTTGCAACCACGCTGAGTCTTTCGTTTGGAATGACAAGAAGAGTATCAACGTTTCCCTGTAATTTCTCTACNCCATCTTGGGCCTGCTTTGAACGCCGATTTCCTTCAAAGGAAAACGGCCTGGTAACCACNCCGACNGTAAGNGCGCCTGTTTCCCGNGCTATTTCCGCTATAACCGGTGCCGCTCCAGTACCTGTACCTCCACCCATTCCTGCAGCCACAAATATCATGTCTGAATCACGAATAATATCGTAAATCTCTTCACGGCTTTCTTCGGCTGATGCAGCACCCTTTTCAGGGTTTCCTCCCACTCCCATTCCTTGAGTAAGCTGCTCGCCTATTCGGATACGTATTGGAACATCACTACCCATCAGAGCTTGAACGTCCGTATTCATCACAATGTAGTCTACTCCGGACACTCGTTCCCTAAACATACGTGAGACCGCATTCGACCCGCCTCCGCCAATTCCAATTACTTTTATTCTCGCGACTCCTTCAAGTTCTCTTCCATTAATCGTCATGCCTTCCTCCATTGTCATAATGCTGCCCTTAAAAGTTNAATATTCTTTTAATTCGGTCGAGGAGCCCTCCGNCTCCATTGTTTCCAGTACCTCTCACCTGGCTTAGTGCGGTCTTCTCAGCTGAAATCTCTTGCCTAAATCCATACAAGAGAATTCCGACACCTGTTGAATAAGCGGGGGCCTCAAGTTCCTCTGACATACCAGCCAGATGGTNTGGNGCTCCCATTCTTATACTGCAATTTGGAATAAATTGCTGTGCCATATCAAAGAACCCCGGCATCGTTGAGGCTCCACCAGTCATCACTATCTGTGCCGAAGCATCTTGGCGAACTCCAGCCTGCTGAAGCTTAAGGTCTATAAGCCGAATCAATTCAAGGGTTCTCTCCCTCATAAGTTGGCAAAGATCCCGCCTATACACAGTGGTTAATGATTTCGAGTTGATAACCGGTAAAGTAAATTCCTCGCGCATATCAATCGAAGCCGGTTCCGTATTTGCATATTTGAGTTTAATCTGTTCAGCNTCATAAAAGGATGTGTTGTACGTGATACAGATATCGTTAGTGAATTGAAACCCGCCCACCGGTATAACCGAAGTGTAATCAATTGCNCCTTTCTTAAAAGAAACTATATCTGTTGTGCCTCCTCCAATATCTACTATCGCAGCNCCTCGCTCTTTTTCTTTCTGAGTGAGTATTGCCTCGCTGCTCGCAAGCGGTTCCAGTACCATACCTTTAACNCTAAGGCCCGCGCTTGTCACTGCACTTTCCAGATCCTTTACAAANGATGCCCCAGCAGTTACGACATGTGAGGAAACTTCCAAGCCTGAGGCATGCATTCCAGTAGGATTGCTAATGCCGTTGTAACCATCCACTCTGTAAGTCTTAGGCAGAGCATGAATAACCTTTCTTCCAACAGATCCTGATCCTGCAGAAACCAGGTCAGGTATTCGATCCACCTCTTCTGAAGTGATAACTCCTTTTCCACCTACGCTATCGAAATAGTCAACCTTGTTGTCAAAGGTAACGTGAGCACCAGTAATACCAATATATGCTGACCTAACAGGTAAATCCGTCTTTCTACGTACATCGTAGAGACTTTCTCTGATCGCTTCAGAAGTGAGATTAATATCTTCAACATTGCCTTTTTTTAGACCTGCACAAGGAACTACGCTGTGGGCAATCACATCGGGCAATTGTCCGTTGACTTTCTTTGCAACTATTGTGCAGATCTTTGTTGTACCGACATCTATCGCAGTAATTACATCGCTCGGCTGCATCTCTTGANCCCCTTTNCTANTCCACTTATTTGATCTCTTCCCTTACGTCCATTTAAATNCGCTCTGCGATCCGNAGNCTGGCACTTCTGCTTCTAACGTTGGTCTCNANTTCTGATNGGNAAGGTTTTATCACTTTTTTCGTNACCAGCCGGAGCTTCNAAGTATGCNTACATTCGNCGNCTGTAGTGTGGGAAGNANATCTACCTTGTGACGCNTCATNNCGNAAGTANTTTTTNACTATTCGNTCTTCAAGAGAGTGATAAGCGATTACAGCTATTCTTCCCCCCGGTTTCAACAACTTCACTCCTTCCCTTACACCTTCAAGAACATTATCTAACTCGCTATTAACAGCTATACGTAACGCTTGAAAAGTTCTGGTCGCAGGATGTATCCTGCCTCTATTTTTTCCAAGAGCATTACTAACGATTGCCGCCAATTCACCAGTTGTCAAAACAGGCCTTTTCCTTACTAGAGCAGCTGCTATCCTCCTTGATCTATGTTCCTCTCCATAATGGAAAATGATGTCGGCTAGATCTTTTTCCGCATAGTGATTGACTATATTTGCTGCTGTGTTATCGCTTGTCCGTCCAAACCGCATATCCAAAGGCGCGTCATATCTAAAACTGAATCCTCGATCCGGAGAGTCCAATTGCAGCGATGAAACCCCTAAATCCAAAAGGATCCCAACTATGGGTCCGACTTCCTCTCTTCTAGCAAGTGAGGCCATCTCCGTGTAAGACCCTTGCGACAGCCGGGCTCTTATGCCGAATTTGAAGAGCTTTTCCCTTGCTAATTTCAGCCCATCTTCGTCTAAATCAATCCCCAAAAGAGTCGCCTTAGGGTAAGCCTTTAATAAAGCCTCTGCGTGGCCACCCATGCCNANCGTGCCATCTACAAAATCCCCGGCNGGGCAAAGCCTAAATGCATCGACAACTTGCTCTACCATGACAGGAACATGGGGCATATCAGTGAGCTTTTCCCTATTACGACTTGACGAAGAGAACGCCGATTTCCCCATGTTAAGATTGTTCCGTCTTGTCGAACGTCCGTCCGTTGATTCAGTGAGATATAGTGTCCCAACCGTTGGCAAGGCTATGCAAGGCGTTTATCGTTCCGTTTTCGGGGAACTTATCAGCGTTAATGAGGTAACAGCTATGCCTGAAGGTGATCGGAACGCAGTAAAAGCTTTCCGAGCAGGGNTCTTGACCGTGAGCGACTCCGGTTCTAAGGGTGGACGTCCGCAGGACATCAGCGGAGACACTATAAGCGAATTGGTCACCTCGTCAGGGTTNGTAGAAGTTGCGAGGGAAATGGTCCCGGATGAGTTAGACGCAATCTCNAATTTACTACGTAGATGGTCTGACGAAGGGGAGATGGACGTCATACTCACAACTGGAGGAACCGGGCTTGGACCGAGAGATGTTACTCCTGAAGCAACTAGATCCGTAATCGACATTGAGGTACCAGGTATAGCTGAAGCAATGAGAATGGAAACATTGAAGATGACACCTTTTGCTATGCTNAGCAGAGCCACAGCAGGGGTACGGTCNGGATGCCTCATCATTAACCTACCAGGAAGTCCCAAAGGAGTACGGGAATGTCTAGAAATCGCCATGCCAGCTCTTCCACACGGGCTCGAAATGATCAGGGGTTGGCGGACTCACNAGATACNGTGACAGTCGTCACAGTATAAAGTTAAAGACCNCATTACGGTCGCTGTTATGAGATTCCATATTCTCACCCTGTTCCCTAACATGTTCACATCAGTATTGGCTGAAGGGATAATAGCGCGCGCCATTAATGANGGCATCATCAATATATGNCTGTATGATATCCGTGAGCACACTAGGGATAGACATCGAACAGTAGATGATTNCCCTTTCGGTGGCGGCCCTGGNATGCTCATGAAACCAGAGCCAGTATTTAGGGCTGTTGAATCCCTTTGGGAACGNTCACGTGTCCCTTCGAATTCTCCCGTGATTCTCATGACACCTCAAGGGAGGCCTTTCAAGCACAGCGTCGCAAAGGAACTTTCCTCACANGGTGATCTAATCCTAATTTGCGGCCGCTATGAAGGATTCGATGAACGTATCAGGGAAGACCTAGCTACAGACGAGATAAGTATCGGCGATTACGTGCTTAGTGGAGGAGAGATCGCGGCTATGGTTATAGTAGATGCTGTTTCCCGAATGATTCCGGGGGTAGTGGGTGCGCCGGAATCAATTAAAAATGACTCTTTTTTCTCCGGACTCCTTCAATTCCCGCAATATACTCGACCAGCCTCATACAGNGGTAAGGATGTACCTGAAATACTACTTTCCNGCAACCANTCTGAAATAGAGAAATGGCGACGAGAGCAGGCTATTAACAGGACAAATAAGAGAAGNCCAGAGCTTCATAATAATGCGGATTCATGTAGGTAAGACAAGTGTATTNGAATGATCATTNNTCAAGTCTCTTACGTGTGAACAGAATCTCTACCATCCTTGCTCGCCTTGCTGGAAGGGAAAAAGAAATTTACTCAATAACAATCCAACGAACCAATTAGCCTTTTAAGGTTAAGGAAATCGTCAGATTAAACGAGGAAACCTTAATGAGAAACAAAGATTTTTTGTCGATACTCGACCTTGATGAAGGAGGAATCGATGGAATCATACAAATGGCTGACAAAATAAAGAAAGGTGAGACCCCGCAAGCTCTTGCCGGCAAGACAATCGCCCTACTTTTTGAGAAACCTTCCCTCCGAACAAGGGTAAGCTTCGAAGTCGGAGTCAAACAAATGGGTGGAACTTGTATCTTCTTAAGCAATTCTGAAATAGGCCTTGGNGTCAGAGAACCNGAGTCAGANGTNGCCCGNATTCTAGANAGACTNGTAGANTGCATAATTGCAAGAGTGTTCTCACACCGCAGTCTAGAACTTCTTTCAGAAAATACCTCTCTCCCTGTGGTTAATGCACTGTCGGACAGGGCACATCCTTGTCAGGCCCTTGGCGACTGCCTAACTATTTTTGAACATAAGGGANGGATGCAAGGGTTAAAAATGGCTTTCATCGGTGACGGGAACAACATAGCGGGTAGCCTAGCATTAGCATGTTCATNTGCTGGCATGGATTTCACTATAGCGTCTCCTGAAAATTATCAACTTACTTCTTCCGTATGGAAAAGTGCTGACAGCATATCTAAAGAAAGGGAAACTAAGCTCTCTTGGACCTCAGACCCGCAGGAAGCAGTCCAAGGGGCTGACGTCATCTACACAGATGTATGGGTCAGCATGGGAGACGAAAAAGAGAAGCAAGAAAGACTATCGATCTTCTCATCGTATCAAGTCAATGAAATACTTGTAGAAGGNGCCAACGACGGATTTATCTTCATGCACGATATGCCAGCCCATAGAGGTGAAGAAATTTCGGAGCATATGTTAGATCACCCGAATTCTGTCGTCTATGACCAAGCTGAGAACAGACTCCACGCTCAGAAGGCGGTGTTGGCTGACCTCTTTGGTTACCGATAATTACAACCGCAGCAACTAACACAGTGACAGGGCTAGACAATTGCAAGAACGTACCGACCGCTCTAATAAACCTATAGTAGCCATTGTTGGAAGGCCCAATGTAGGAAAGTCAACACTTTTCAATAGGCTTATGGGGCAACGCCGAGCTATCGTTTCTGACAAAGCAGGTACGACTCGCGACAGGGTGATTGCTGAAACGGAATGGGCTGAGAAACCTTTCTTGCTGGTAGACACCGGAGGCCTGGATCTCTTTCCAAAAACAGAATTGTGGAACCAGGTTCGAGATCAAATTTACTATGCTATTGACGAATGTGACGTCATTACCCTTCTTGTCGACGTGGTGGATGGAATTACTGCGGCTGACATTGACATTGCCGACCTGATCCGAATGACAGGGAAGCCCATAGTACTTGCGGCAAGCAAAGCAGACAATTCTGAAAGGGTGGCTCTTGCGACAGATCTATATGAGCTAGGCCTGGGAGATCCTGTACCGATAAGTGCCTACCATAATCACGGATTAGACGAACTCATGGAGAGAATTCTTGAACATTTTCCAGAAGAAGTCGCATTTCCGGAGCCGGAGGCGGATTTTCGGCTCGCGATTATTGGTAGAACCAATGTTGGGAAATCCATGCTGCTCAATGCCATAACCGGAGAAAATCGGGCAATAGTTAGTGAAGTGCCAGGTACGACTCGTGATTCTTTAGACACGAAAATAAAATATAAAGACAGGGACATACAACTGATAGACACGGCAGGGATCCGAAGGAGAGGCAGAATTGAGCAGGGTATAGAGCGATATAGCGTGCTGAGATCGGTCCGGGCAATAGATCGATGTCATGTAGCCGCTTTAGTTATAGATGCGTCAGAGTCAGCTACGGGTCAAGATACCCATATCGCTAACTTCGTCCTTGATGCTTTCAAAGGGATCGTTATCGTAGTTAACAAATGGGATCTTTCACGTGATTTAGGAATAGGAAGAGCGAAAATGGAGGCCATAGTACGCAATAAATTCAAGTTTGCTTCATATGCGCCTATATGCTTCACCTCAGGATTAAATGGGGCTGGCATCGACGAACTTCTGGATACTTCGTTGAGAGTTCAAACAGAGTGGTCCAAAGGTGTCCCTCGTCCTGATGTGCGGCGAACAATTCTCACAGCAGTAGCTGAACATCCACCAGCGTCGCAAGGCAGGAGGGAACTAAAGATTTACAGCGCCATGCAAGACAGTACGATGCCACCAAGTTTCACGTTCTTCGTAAACCATTCAGATATGATTCACTTCTCTTATCGGCGTTATCTTGAAAATAAGTTGAGAGATGAGTACACGTTCGAGGGCAGCCCACTTCGAATGAGGTTTAGAGGATGGAAGGGTTGAATGAAACGCTAGTCGCGACCAGTTTCGTAATTGGTAGTTACGTTGTCGGCTCTATCCCTTTCGGATTGCTCATTGGTAAGCTACTTAAAGGTATAGATATAAGGGAATTCGGAAGCGGCAGCACAGGAGCTACCAACGTTGCGAGAACGTGTGGCCCCATGTGGGGGTTATTTGCTTTGATGTTGGATATGGGAAAAGCGGCGATACCGCTCTATTTGGCAGTCTACATTATCGGTACACCGAAGTGGAGCCACTCTTTCATGGGTCTAGNGGCAATTTTAGGTCATGTGTATCCCATATTTACAAGTTTTAAAGGCGGNAAGGGAGTGGCATCGGGGTGGGCCGCTCTCATAGTTCTTTCACCTTGGGCTGGANTGGCGGCTACCATTACCGCCGGACCTCTCATAGGTATCACCAGATACGTTTCTCTGGGATCCATAGTCGGTTCTGCCGTAGGCGGAGGCACCATANCTGTCTTGGCATTCCTAGGTTATTGCCCAACAATCTACGCGATCTTCGGTACATTGGGAGCAGCGGTGACTATCGCCCTCCATCGGGACAATATAGGGAGGTTAATCAGGGGTGAAGAAAGTAAGTTGGGTGATGAAGNTGAAAGCCATCCCCGCAATCAAGACACGTCATGACTAAACTTGGAATCATCGGCACAACAACTTGGGGTACTACCTTGGCGATAATCAGTGCCCGTGAAGGGCGNAAATCAACTCTGCTAGCAAGATCGAGNAATGAGGCCCATCTACTTATTGAAGACGGAGAGAATCGCCGATTTGTTCCCGGTATAAGTTTCCCAGAGGGGGTTTCTATCACTGATTCTCCCGATCAAGCTCTTTTCGACGCTGATATTGTAATATTCGCAGTACCCTCTTCTACACTACGTGATAATGCNCGANAGGTTGCTCCTAGTATAAATTCTCGATCCGTGATTATAAGCGCTGTCAAAGGACTTGAGACGGGTACAGGAAAGCGAATGACCCAGGTGTTGTCGGANGAGTTAGCCAGTGTCGGGGNGGCACGCATTTGCGCCCTGTCTGGACCGAACCTTGCGGGCGAGATTGTTCAAGGAAAACCTTCTTCAACCGTAGTTGCATCTATAAGTGAACAATCTTGCAAGAAATCACAGATAGCTCTCAACTCCAGTCATCTCCGTGTTTACACTAATTCCGATCTTATCGGAGTTGAGATAGCGGGAGCCCTAAAAAATGTGACTGCGATTGCAGTTGGTATTTCGGATGGACTGGGCTACGGAGATAATGCCAAAGCCTCACTTATAACACGCGGTCTGGCTGAAATATCACGGTTAGGATCATCACTTGGAGCAGCGAAAGTGACTTTCTCAGGACTTGCGGGTATGGGAGATCTTATAGCCACATGTTCGAGCAGTTTGAGCAGAAACCACAGAGTAGGCAGAATGCTAGCCGAGGGAAAAACTCTGGACGATATTGAAAAATCAATGGACAACATAGCGGAAGGAATCGGAACGACCAGAGCAGTTATATCGATGGCTGAAANGTCGGGGATTCATATGCCTCTCGCACAGTCCGTTCATAACGTATTATTTGACGGTATGAGNCCAAAGGCCGCAGTTGTANCGCTTATGGATCGGGCACCCACGTCGGAAAGATAATCTTGGGGCTAAAAGAATCTGCCATTTCAGCCATCTCTCTCACCTCCTTGATCGATCGCAGGATTCTCNGNAGCTATATGACGNCANTGACTCTACTAAACGAATTACTGACTTTAGTACATGTAGCGAATTCAGGAAGAATACCCAAGCTGCTCCTACGCAATGCCCGTGTTACCTTTCACATTAGTGGAATCACTTACCGTAATAAATCCAGCATCGTCCGATTTCCTGATGCTTCAGCCAAACGGGATCAGCACCAGGTTGAGACCTAGATAAAAGGCGCGAGCCAAGGTAGTCGAGCAGCGATNGTGTTATTGTGTGATTCCCATTTTNCATAAAGATAGGCGTCAATGACGAACCGGTCCTCCNCACCCAATATCATAATCCCCCCTACTTCCCAGGTGTATATGATGCTCAATCGCCTGGTAGATAATCAGCGGATTGTNTTCCTCACCGGTCTCCCAGGAGTCGGTAAAAGCCTGTTGCTTAACCAGCTAGCACATCTAGCTCATTTCTCGGGGCANCAAGTCTATCTTCTCCAGTGGGATATTCTTCGCGATGCCTTCATGACGNATCGAATTGCTTCTCTTTTTCCAGACACAGATGGGATTACTCATAGCGTTATCCGAAGGGCTGCAGGACTCTGGGTAAGGCAGGCCGTAGCACAATGGCATCAAAAGCATCTTGGAGAAAAAAGCATCCTGATTGGAGAGGCTCCTCTTATTGGTAATCGTCTTCTCGAATTGGTTTTGCCACGGAATGATGCCGCCGAGAGCATCCTGCTCGAAAAATCAACACGTTTCGTATTGCCCATACCATCTCGAAGAATACGACGCCTTATGGAAACAGCACGGCAAACCAGTATCAAGAATCCGCGTAATAGCCGAGAACTTAATGATGCTGCTCCAGAAGTATTGAAAGCGCTCTGGAGAGAACTCATACGTGCAGCAATGGCTCTTAATATTCCAACCCCACCTAAGGGTAGTGATGAGGACTACGACCCAAGAATCTACGAGTCAGTGTACTTACAGGTGCTCAAACATCGCAGGTATGAAATCACCCGTTTAAACATAACACTTTCAACACATAGCCGATCGGTTTATACNTTTANCATGCCAGTAGAAGAACTGATCCCAAACGCGAGTGAAGTTTCGCATTCCATTGAAGAAGTCGAACACACTTACCCTAATTTNCACGGTTTGGAGCAAGANATGGAAGAATGGTATNCATAGATGCAATCCTTTCCCAGTCCGCCGGTTGGACTAACGCTGCGAAGACCGTCAAGGAAATCAAATGAGCTGGTACTTCATGACTTGGAGGCATCCAAAAGTCGCCTGTTGGGGAACTAGGAACAATCACGGGATCATGGTAGACCCATTTCCCCAGCCTCATAAAGTATAGTCAATGCAGCTNCCACACCCGCCGTTTCTGCCCTGAGAATCCTATTTCCAAGAGAAACTGGNNTCACTCCCGATTGCTGGGCCAGATGGATTTCNTCGTGTGTAAACCCTCCTACAGGGCCAATAAAAACTGACACCTCATTNCATCGTAGCTTTTCATTTTTATAAAANTCGGCCAAAACTTGGCGTATTCCGGTAATATTTTCCTNCTCCCAGGGAATGATCGCTGCACCAGAAACCGATTTCAAAAAAAAATTAAGCGAGCCAGACATCTCTAACTGGGGAAGGATACTTCTACCCGATTGCTCCGCCGCCTCCCTNATAATCCGACGCCATCGAGTCAACCTTGGCTTACTTGGTGNCTCTACTTCAGTGCGCTCGGATATAAATGGAACAAAGCGAGATACTCCGACTTCTACACCTTTCTGCAGTGCGTACTCAAACCTGTCAGATTTAATCAACGCCTGGTAGAGGGAAACTGAGACTGTAGGCTCACCCTTTCCCTCAACAGTTTTCACAACGGTTCCAACACATGAATGTCTTTCAACAGAGTCTAGTCGCACAAATCTTTCGAGGCCACTGCTATCGAGAAGAATCACTTCGTCTCCATTCTTAGCCCTGAGTACNCTAGACAACTGTTCAGAAACATGAGCGGGAAGATGAACCTTCTCTCCAGTCAATGATTCTGAAGAAACNAAGAACCTGTGCAAATAATCAAACCTCCTCGTTGAACGTCTTGATCAGGACTTTGTTGCCAACACAGCAGTCCAGTCTCCATCAGTGAGTACTTGATCNAACGTGACATTGTTGAGGAACAAAGCGTTCTGCACATCTTGCAAACCATCTTTAAGTATTCCGGACAAGATGAGTTTTCCGCCGCTACGAACAGCTTGAGTTAATGGGTTGGATAAGTCGGTTATGACCTTCATTGATATGTTCGCAAGAGCGATATCAAACTGACCTATAATCGTATCTGAATACGGTAGAGTGCCTGTATGGATAGTGATTTCTCTCGAGACACCATTTACCTTACAGTTCTCGGCAGCAATCTTTGCAGCTTTGGGATCAATTTCAAGAGCCAGGGCACGTCTTGCTCCCATTTTAATNGCGGTGATTGTAAGTAATCCTGAACCGCAACCAAGATCTATCACACGTTCTCCACCCTCAACTATCCTTTCAATCAATTCTAAACACATTCTAGTAGTGGGATGATGCCCAGTTCCAAATGCCATTCCGGGATCTAACAACACCAGTACATCATCAATTCCAGAACTGAACTTACGCCAGGTAGGGCAAACAACTATTCTTTTGCCGATTCTCAAGGGGTGAAAGAATTCCTTCCAGCTGGACTCCCAATCTTCCTCTTCTATCTCTCGCTCAATAAGAGGCTCTAACGGGTACAAATGACTCACCAGTTTGACGCCCACTTCTATATTTCCTTTGCGCTCACGAGCAGCCTCATCCATCGGAATATATGTACGTATCGTGAGGGTTGNAGGGACAGGCGGAAACTCTCCCTCATCAGGGTTGAATCCAGCTGGAGATTCAACGGAAACACCACCGTGACCGTATCGGTAGAAGATATGGGAAAGGGGTTCCACGAATTCCGGGGGAGCCTCGACACTAAGTTCCAGCCATTTCATTTTGAAAGAAATCTCTATGCGCCGAAAGCNTTTTTGAATTTACTGAAAATACCTTCCCCTTCTTCTTGTTCCACGTCCGGCAGAATCTGACTTAGTTGCTCTAAAAGGTTTTTTTGCTCTGTCGAGAGTTTGCCAGGTATCCTGACGTCGATTGTTACAAGCTGATCTCCACGCCTACTGCCTCTTAATTGTGCAACCCCCTTCCCTCTGAACCTGAATATCTGCCCACTTTGGGTACCTGCAGGTATGTCTATATCCTCGTTTCCGCCCAAAGTTGGAACAGATAGAGTAGCTCCCAGAGACGCCTGAGTTATATTGATAGGCAAACGACACCTGATATTTATACCATCCCGAACAAAATATTCATGGTCCTTTATGCGAAACACCACATATAAGTCACCAGGGGGACCCCCATTTGTCCCATGTTCACCCTCCCCCGTTAATCGAATTTGAGTATCTTCTTCTATCCCAGGTGGAATGGTGACGGCCATCTTCCTATCTTTTCGCTCTCTGCCCTGTCCACGACAATTGGTACAAGGATTCTTAATGGTTTTTCCCTGGCCTCTNCAGGAATTACAGTCTGTAACCTGAACNAATTGTCCGAAGACACTTTGTTGAGCCCGTCTCACCTGACCTGTTCCACTGCAGTTTGGNCAAGTTTCAACATCACTGCCCGGTTCGCTTCTTGAACCTCTGCATTTACCGCAGGACTCAACACGGTTAATATCAAATTCCTTCTCNGTCCCGAATACCGCCTCTTCGAANGCTATATCCATTGTGTATTGGAGATCAGATCCTTTCGTTGCTGCATTTCTACGGTTACCCGANCTTCCAGATCCGCTGCCTCCAAAGAAGGAGTCGAAAATATCGCCGAATCCGCCCACATCTCCAAATCCGCCAAATCCTGATCCCGATGTGCCGTTGACNCCAGCGTGTCCGAACTGGTCATAGCGCGCACGTTTCTCCTGATCAGAAAGGACCTGGTACGCTTCGTTAATCTCCTTAAATTTTTCTTCAGCAGAGCTATCCTTATTACGATCGGGATGATACTTAAAAGCAAGGCGCCTAAAAGCCTTCTTCAGATCATTCTCNTCTACGTTCTTGGGCACGCCAAGTACTTCGTAATAGTCTCTTTTTTGTGTGGTCATGTCTCTAAGTCTAAATAAATTGTNAGTAAACTACTTCAGAAAACACTACAAATTATAGCTCAGCGAGCTCCTGTGTTGGGAATATATTCGATCATCATGACGTATTTTCCCTATTGCTGTTCACCCATGACGGGATATATCGGCTGCATACAAGGTATTTGAGAGTAACATAGCTATAGTCATCGGGCCGACACCGCCCGGAACCGGTGTAATNGCTGCGGCCTTTCTAGATACGGACTCAAACTCTATATCGCCAACCAGCATATAGCCTCTCTTTTTTTTCGGGGCATTCACTCTATTGATTCCAACATCAATTGCAACAACTCCCTCNGATACCATATCTCCTTTTACGAAATTAGGTATGCCTATCGCTGCTATGATAACGTCGGCTGNNCGNCATATATCCGTCAAATCTNTNGTGCGGCTGTGGCAAACTGTAACGGTNGCATCCCCTCCTTTCCCTTTAAGAGAGAGAAGGTTTGAAACAGGTCTCCCAACNATGTTACTCCTACCGATTACAACCACATGTTTGCCGGAAGGATCGTTGTTTGTACGTAAAAGTATTTCCCTTATCCCGCCTGGAGTTGCAGGAATGAATCTAGGTTCTCCCGCAGCTAAAAGCCCAGCGTTAAACGGATGCAGACCGTCGACATCTTTAAGGGGATTTATGCTAGTTATTACACGGTTCTGATCGACGTGATCAGGCAGGGGTAACTGCACAAGAATTCCATGATAATTGATGTCATTGTTTAAAGATTGGACTATCTCAATGATCTTATCTTCAGAAGACTGCCACGGCATTCGTATTAACTTTACAACCATACCGACCTTCAATGCAGCTCGTTCTTTGCTCCGAACATATATATCTGAAGCTGGATCGTCACCAACCAGGACTACTGAAAGACCAGGTGTAATTTCGGATCGCTTCTTTAATTCTCCGACATTTTCAGCTATTTCATTAAGAATCTGCGTGGATAAATTTTTGCCATCAATGAGCTGGTATGGCATTCCTCAAATCCTCCAGTAGAAGTATGATTGCGACTCGCTCCAACATAATTACCCTGAACGGTCCAGCGTTGGAACCGTCATTATACCCAGTTAATATATAAAACTTACTGCCATGCCAGTTTATATGACAGGTATAATCTGCATTGACTCGGAGAGTAATACCAATGCTAATAACCGGTGTGGATATAATCGAGATTGATAGAATCCGAAGGGTTGCGTTGGCTTACGGTACCCGTTTTCTAGTCCGTATCTACACGAAAGAGGAGCGGCAGTACTGCAGAGGTAGACCCCCTCAACTGGCTAGTCGGTTCGCTGCTAAAGAAGCAGTTATGAAGGCCCTTGGTACAGGAATTAGGGGTGTCGGCTGGAAAGACATAGAAATCAGACGCCAAAGAGGACAGGCACCCTATATAGAACTTCACGGAAGAGCGCGTCTCCGAGCGGATCAGATAGGTCTCGACCACCTTGCATTATCGCTCTCTCACTCTAGAGATTTTGCAGTAGCGTCTGTCATCGGAGAAAGCAAGAACGGAAACCTTCTACCTAGGCTATCTCGCACCAAAAAATGAAGGACGGAATCAGATATACAGGAAGTCAACTATGGAAATAGGTTTATTTATCGGTTCCATTGGGTCAGCCGGCACCGTGTCCGGCCAAGTACAACAGGTGCTAGAAGCAGAACAGGATGGCTTCCATAGTTTTTGGGCCGCTCACATTATGGACGCGGACATAATGACCATATTTAGCATGGCTGGGAAAATTACCAATAAAATACAGATGGGGACAGCTGTAACCCCCACGTTTCTGAGGCATCCTATTGCCATGGCACAGCAGGCAATAACTACTTCGTCCGCAACTCAAGGTCGGTTTAATTTAGGCATGGGGGTCTCACACAAACCTGTCGTTGAAAATCGATTTGGTATGAAATTCCACAGGCCTGCTCTTCACATGCAAGAGTACTTAGAAATAGTCAGGACNCTCGCTGCCAAAGGCTCCGTCAGTTATGAAGGAAAAATCTTTAGTGCGACCACAACATTCACCTTAAGTGAACGGCACCATCTCCCAGTATTAATCGCAGCGCTCGGACCTCGAATGCTAAAAACAGCAGGGCAAATTGCCGACGGCACCATAACCTGGATGGCCGGGCCAGAAACCGTTAAAACCCACATCGTGCCTACGATTCAAAAGGCCGCAAAAGAAGCTGGTAAAGATAAACCTCGTATCGTAGTAGCCTTACCCTTAGCGGTCTCAGATGACAAACCTGCTGCTTTCAATAAAGCATCGGAGCACTTCGAGAGATACGGTGACCTTCCCAGCTACAGGGCAATGTTGCACATTGAGGGNGTAGAAAGTCCCGCCGAAATGGCCGTTATCGGTGACGAAGCTGAGGTTGAGGAGAAACTCAGAGGTTTTGCGGCAGCAGGGGCTACAGAAATTGCGGCCCAAATTTATCCTGTAGGTTTAGATCCGGTTGCATCCGTAGCTAGAAGCCGGGCCCTCCTCAAACACCTCGTCGGGCGCATCTAGGGGATCTCTTCTATTACGATTCAAAAGGGTGCCCCAACTCAGGCCAATTTAAGANGTATTTGCTGGTTAGTGACTATTTAGTTGCGAAAGCCTACTTAGAGCCTATTCTTTGTCGTAAAAACCAAACAAGTTCCCACCGNTCGTCTTCAGATAATAACTTGCCAAATTGAGGCATGATTGCCGNTGATCTCTTATCTCGAGAAGCGGCAGATAAACCGGCTCTGCCACCCCATGTAATGTATCCAAATATCTCACCGTCACTGAGAGTCCTAACTCTCTCTGAATTGAGGTTAACNGGCATTGAGCCTTTATTCAAAGCGTTAGAACCATCATTTCTTGAACTCTTAAGCGTTGTGATCGGCCCTGCACCATCTAGATTTCTACCATGGCAAACCTGGCAATTGACTTGGTACAAGCGGTTCGCACGCTCATCGTCATACGCTGACAAAGCATCTTGCGTTAAGCTTAGTTCCTTGAATTGTTCGACATCCAATCGCTTAATTTCAGCACCTGTCACAGGCACCGACCCATCAGGGGGAAGCAGACGTGGCACTTCTTGTGAGCGATAAGCTGGCGAAAAATGCATCTCTGAAAAGACCTGAACTGCATGGGAACCTGTCTGAGGAAATGCAGGTAATTCAAAGTGGATCGCGCCCCCAAAATTAACCTCACCGGTTCTGGAATTGTAGCAACCAGTTGAAACGGCTGCCATCACCAGCGCCCCTATGATACACACCGTGATTTTATTCGCCTTCATGAAAATCGCCTAAAACTCATTCAGTAATACTCTTCTCTTATTCCCATCCTCTGATGATGTCATCTTCAGCTCCAGCTTTCTTTAGAGCATCCTCGGCATCTCCAGTACGATCTTCTTCTGTTGTAACAGTGACACCAATATGCCCTTCAGTGATCTTTTCACTGTAGGCACCCATAAATATTCGGGGCAATCTGGATTCAAAAATGATACCTAGTATGGTAAATATTATGGCGCCGAGCATGGTACCTTCATACATGATGATAGCCATTGGTGGAATTGACAGTATGGGCTTCCCACCTGTGATTAACGGATAAGCCAACTGCGTACCTGCAGTGATTATCAAACCGCCAGTGAACCCACAGGCCGCTCCAATTAATGGCCAGCGAAACAGATGATGTTGAGGCTCCGCCTCGCCAAAAGTTCCTTCAGGGTAAGGCGTTCCCGTAAGGATTTCATATTCACCCTCTTCGAAACCAGCCTCCCTCAAATTGTCTAGGGCGTCAGCCGCTGAATCTTCCTCAGTATAGAGTCCCAATACGCTTCTCTTTGCCATCACAGATCCTTTTAAGCTGCTCTTTTAGTGATTCTTTTCATAATAGTGATGTGGAAGNCCTTCCCTGATAGATGCGGGTATCGTCTTTCGCCCAACTTTTATCACGTGTCGAAAAACCATACCTTCCTTGACATCAAACAAAGGGATCAAGGGTAAAACCTTCGCAAAAATCAACATCCCGAGTGCAACAAANGCAAACGTCTCTACAACGATGAGTATCTCAATAATAGAAGGNTGGTATGTTCCCCAGTCAAAAGTCATATGGGTTCTTCTTATTAGTCCGGGTATGACTATAAGGAATCTCTCTAACCACATACCAATGTTTACCAAGACTGTTGTCCAAAACATAACTAAAGCACTTCTACGGAATCTTTTAAAAAGCCAAATTGGAACCGGAATCACGAAAGAAAGAACTATGAATAGTGCAAACAATGGCGCATAAGGTTGTTGGAATGCCTGCAACTCTCGAAGCGCGATTTCAGGCGCTTCGAGAGTGTACAAGGCATAAACCCATTCCAAAAAGAAGAAGAAGAACCATGTGGTTGCCACAACAATTAATAATCTCGCTATCGCATCAAAGTGGTCTGGTTTGATGTACTTATCCAATTTGTACAGCCACACCGCAAGGGCCATCAGCATCGCTACAGCTGAAACTCCGGAGTGGATGGCTCCAATAATGAAATAGGGGGCAAATATCGTTGAGTGCCAACCCTCGACACCGATAAGCACCGCGAAGTCCCATGAAACAATTGAGTGTACCGACACGAAAACAGGAAGAACCAGGGCAGACAGGAGAATCCCTGCTACGGTTTGTAGCTTCCACTGACGGGGTGTACCTCTAAATCCCAGGCACATAAAAGCATAAATTTTCTTCACAAGANAGTTTTTCGATCGATCTCTGAGAATGGCAATATCCGGCAGAAGGCATACCATCACGAAAAGGGAACTCGCGATGAGATAAGTACCAACAGCGGCTGGATCCCACACGAAAGGAGATCTGATGTTAGGCCAAATCCCTCTATCAAAATCGTAGGGGAAGATCCAATAAAGGACTCTCCATGGCCTACCAACGTGAAATAAAGGTGTGTGAAGAGCTGCCATCAGAGAGAAGACCGTCATTACCTCCGCTGCACGGGTAATGGGACGTCTCCATTCAGCCTGAGTTAGGCGAAGAATAGCTGAAATCATAATACCTGCGTGGCTAATACCAATCCAGAAGACAAAGTTTGCAATGAAAAANCCCCACATAACTGGCCTGTTTAAACCAGTCACGCCAACTCCGTGGTAAACCATGTAACTGAATGATCCCAGACCAGTAATCACGATTATTCCGAGAACAGTNACTGCCGGCAGCCACCATTTCGGTACAGTTAGGACATCCCTTAACAGATCATCATTGATCTGTTTCTGACTAAGTTGTTCGTGTTCTTGCATCTATATATTCTTAATCTTCTCCGCCTGGTATTTGAACTGGCGGGTACTCGTTTCTCTTACAGTTCTGATTATCTAGACTTACCCAACACCGTAACCTTTGTTCTGTGATATTGAATTTCTGCTTTGTACAAGAGGAGTTCTTTCTGCTCCCAGACGTTAATTGCTGGCAATAACCTTGTAGCCATCATGAATAAAAATATTGAGCCTCCAATAAAACCGACAATTAGGAATATATCGGCAACATCTGGAGTTGGTATCTTTACCGGTACTTCACTTAGTTTCATCTGATACATACTCGCGAAGTCTCTACCCGCAACATCCCAGGCTCCCACATACAGGCGAATCCTATCCAATAATGTTCCACAAAGTATTGACACAGCGATTAACGTGGGGCCCCATATACTGCGCCTAATCGGATTCCAGATCATTGTGAACCAGGGAATAATGAATACTAATAAGAATTCTGCTATGAAAATTTCCCTATACGGCCCTTTAATTAACAGCTCTAACACTGAAATTTCGGAAGGTTTTTTCCCATACCAATAAAGGTTGAAACTTGAAAACCAAAACCAAAACCAAAGAAGAGATAAGGCCAGCATCAACTTGCCAAGTGCCCACATCTGGTCAAGCCCAATATAATCTCTAAATCCTCCAAACTGTCTCAGACAGAATATGGTGAGCATTACAGTGGCCACTCCGGCCTGAAGTGCGTTATGGGCATGGGTTATCGGGTAAAGAGAATCTATCCATCCAGGCACGTGAACCATTAGGAATTCCACGCTTATAAAAAAATGTGAAAACACCAGCATCATGAAATATAAAGCGCTTACTATCCCCATTCTGTGATGTTGCCAATTCCACTGAGCTGTTGATCCGACCCATCCTAGAGCCAACCTCTTACCCCATTTTTTTCGCCAACCTTCACCTTGTTCCCTTAAAACAGCGAAGTCTGGCAGGCAAGACAACCAAACAAGGGTTAAACCCAATAAAATCAAGGCAACGATGGACAATGTGGCCCAAATGTGTGGCGAATATGCCGGCACTGATTCGAAGCCAGTCCAAAAATCTCCTTTGCTTTCCTGTTGTCCAAAAAACCAGAGGCTACGCCTACCATTCTCCAAACTAGGCAGAAGCCATATTAGAGGAATGTACAGAATTAGATTTAGACAACCGGCGAGAGTCCATATCTCTGCTGCCCTTGATATAGGTCTTCGCCAGTGGGCATTCGCAATTCGCGGTGCGATTGCTACCATGGGGGCCGCCGCCGTCGTCGTCATGAGAAAAGAAAAGACCGCTACGTAATATCCCCATGCACCCTTATCATCAAATCCTGAGTTTAGCCTCATGGCAAGGCCAATTATCCCAAACACAAACATGATCCCAGTTAGTACAGCGAACTGCCAGAACCGATTTGAGGTGATGTTATGAATGCCGAGTAATTTATCAGAGACAGCCTTTCTTGTCTCGACAGAATTATCGGTTTCCGCGTAGGGCTGTTCCACTACCTCGTATTGCTCAGCTTTAGCCGCATCAGTGGCCATGCACGGATCCTACAGAATCATCCACTTTCTTAAGATAAATCACGTTAGTATCAGTTCCAAGGTTATCCATGAGGCGGTAACCTCTCCCATGTTCACCTGACATAGCGTCTGACTTCATCTGGGAAACCTGACTGTCCTCATTATTAAAATCACCAAATGTAAGAGCGCTGGTTGGGCAGGAATTTACACATGCGGGATTCAATCCCCTGTCACCGTCTTCCAGTTCGACACCGTCGCGCTCCGATTCCCTCGTTGACCTACGTATTCTTTGAATGCAGAAGCTGCACTTCTCCATAATGCCCCTACTACGCACAGTGACATCGGGATTAAGTTGGTTCTTTAAACTATCGGGCCATTGAGGCTCCCAGAAGTTAAAAAATCTGACATGGTAGGGACAACCGTTGGCACAGAATCTAGTGCCAATACAACGATTATAAACCTGGACATTCAATCCTTCGTCATTGTGGTACGTGGCGTAAACAGGACATACGGGTTCGCATGGAGCATTGCCACAATGTTGGCACATTATCGGGATAAACCTNGCCTTAACATCAGGATACTCACCCTCCCAATAGCGTTCTACCCTAATCCATTGGATAGCTCTTCGTTGGTTGAAATGTTCTTCCAGATTTATGGGGATGTTGTTTTCGGACTGACAAGCTACTACACATCCGTTGCAGCCAGTGCATCGGTCTATGTCCACTACCATTCCCCATTTGCTGTTTTCTTGGCCGTTCTCAGCCATTTACTTACTCCTACTGACCATTAATTTTCTAACGAATATCAGNGGTTATCCTCTATTTCAGTCGTCAATTCAATAATTTGGTTATGCTCATCCCTTGGGAACTCTGAAACGGTGTTTTCGAACTTAGGCACTCTAACCCAGTCACCTGTCGCTCTGATGCTCACCTTGTTCGCCGACCATGCAAGGGATCCAGTTCCTTCATCATGAACTGCATCGAGAATCGCCAACACATTTGAACCCCTGCCTGAAGCGTATCTTCCGGCATCTCTATGCCCCTGCCCAAATGGAACTGATACCGTATCAGGAGGAGTCGCTGGATTGGGCATGGCCAGGGCAGTGATAGTGCCTCTCGCCGAGCTGATTTCAATCACGTCACCCTCTTTAATTCCCCGTTCTTCCGCCACTCTATGGTTAATCTCTACCCAGGTTTGCCATGTTGCTGTCGATATCGGATCTGGCATGGCCTGCATCCAGGGGAGCGATGCACTCCTGCCATCTAGCAGGGATGCAGAAGCGAAAGGCTGAAGGAAAAACTCCCCGTTCCCACTGATCACAGGTGCTGGCACACCATCAAGGCGGGCAGGAGTAACAGAAACCGGTCCCTTGACCTTAGTGTCCCACCAACCGCCACGTTGGAGAATCCCATTCCAGAAAGCCTCAAACGAAGATGCGATCACAGATCCTCCACCGAGGTCATACAACTGCTTGGCTCCATTTACGATTATTTCTTTATACGTGTCTCCTGATAGACCGATATCTTTTCCCATCACTTGAGCGGCAGTAAGGAGTACATCAGCAAAATTTCTTGTGCCTAAGTTAACACCCCTATTCTCGAAGAATGGCCTCACTACGGGTTGTTGAAACCCGATCGTCTGGTAACCGACACCCGCAAGAGGAACATCAGTNCCCCANTCTTCCAAGTAGTTATTCTCAGGAAGGATTAGGTCCGCCATCGATGTAGTGTCATCCATCATCCCGGAGAAACTGACAATAAGTGGAATATTAGCCGACCTGCTTTTAAAGGCCGCTACTTCTGGAAGTCCATAATAGGGGTCCGCACCTCTAACCAACAGCATCTTTACTCTGCCTGCATCCATGTCTTCTGTAAGCCTCTGGAACTCATAAAACGAGTTTCCAGGTGCAGCAGCAGAAATACCTTTCAGAGGCGAGTCTGGATTGAGTAATATACCGCCCTTCGCTCCAATATTTCCAGCTATNTGATTCAATGAGTAAACAGCCTTCAATGCGGCAAGCCCGTTAGAATGGGCAGAAGCCGAACCCCCGCCTATTGCGAGAGGATGCGGGCTGTGCGAAAACTCCATAGAAATCCGTCTGATTGTTTCCGCTGTTACCCCAGTTTCCGCAGATACATTTTCAGGAGCGTACGAATTAAGCCAGGAAATGTCTCCGCCTGTGAGGCTGTCAACCACTGCGTTATCAACATCCCCTTCTGAAGAGATTACTTGAATTATCGAAAGGGCCAGAATACCTTCTGTACCGGGCTTTACTCTGACCCATTCGTCAGCATTCGCAGCCGTAACGGAAAATCGCGAGTCCACATGTACAAGTCTGCCCCGTTGTCGTTCATGACCTTGACGAAACTCCCCGTATCCACGGGAATATCTCGTAGGCGAGATCCAAGTGCTCAGAAAGTCAGCCCCGAACGACAGTAAATAATCAGAGTTATCTATATCAAAATCAGGAATCGATTCCTGACCGAACACCTCGCTTATGGCTTTACGTAGCACTGAGGTCTCGAGAGGCTCGTGCACGAACCGTCGCATTCCAGTCGATTCTGTAAAGCTCTGTATTACTAGGGCTAAATGGCCTCCAACAGGATTAGTAACCAGTACAGCCCTGTCTGATTCACCGGAATCAGATAGTTCATTCAGCTGTGAAGTAAGACGAGTGATGGCGTCTTCCCAGCTTATCTCACTGTATTCACCAGATCCGCGAGGCCCTGTTCTAACAAGAGGAGCACTGATTCGATCCGGGTGGTAAAGACTCTGTAGCCCAGCTTCGCAACGGGGGCCATGTTTTCCCAAATTGACCGGATAATCGACGTTTCCTTCTACTTTTTTTGCACGCCCCTCCATAACCCTAACGACTATCCCTTCTGATGTATCGCATTGACGGCACACAGTCGCATACCAGTTATCAGTTCCTGAAACCAGATCTTCAGGCATTTCCACAGGCGAATCTATAAGCAACTCCTTTTCAGGAACCCCGCACGCCTGGAAAAATACCGCTGCTCCAGCGGAACCTCCCATAAGTGTTAGAAACTGTCTTCTAGTCAGCGCCATTTATGAGCCCCTAATAATGACAGGTTGTACAGTCTGTAGGAGCTGCGTTTTCTTTATGGCAACTAACGCAATTCCCCATTTTCAATGTCTCTACTTGCCTGACCTTCTCCATTTTCCCTACATCGCCGTGGCATTTTTGGCACACTTGACTTGGTTGTATGCCTTCAGATTCTGAAAAATACCTTATGTGAGCCTCGTGTACGAAGCGAACGTGATCTGGAACTCTGTGGACCCTGACCCACTGGATCGATCTCCCATCCTCGTATAAAGACCTCATTTTCTCGATCTCGCTTAAACCGTCACCAACAGCACTATGACAGGTCATACAAAGACCTGTAGCTGGAACAGAAGCCGCCGCCGCTTTTTGTACGGTCCGATGGCAGAACGTGCAATCCATACCCAGTTCTTGTACATGAGTCTTGTGCGGAAAAGCTATCGGTTGATCCGGTCCTGATCTGAATCCGCTATCACCAAATATCAACGGCCTATCCAACCAGGCAGATAATACGAAAGTGAGTAATAGAACTATTGCAACAAAGATTCCTAGTCCAAATGTTCCCAAAATACCTAATTTTACTAGTTGTCTAGTTGTAGGCCTCTTAGGCTGAAAATCCCCTGGTATCAAACTGCTTACTTCCCTTGATTAACCGTAAACCCACTTATATCCAGAAATCCGGATATATAAGCTTTATTGCACTTCGACCACCTTGTAAGGCAGTAAAAACAAAATATAAAGCCGCAACAAATGCGATAACAGCAACCCCATAAATAGGAGGCCTTATCTTTTGCCAGGACGATGAAAGATGACGCGATGTGACCAAAGACGGGATTGCGTTATGGCCGATCAACATGTTGGAAGCAAAAATGATTATCGAAACTACAAACAGCCAGATATTCGTGACAAATACACTAATCTCTGCCCATGCTTCCGGACCTATAAACCGTGGGTCCATCTCAAACAATATCGCCTAAACCCCTGACAAAAAATTACGGCTAAGGAGACCTAACGCGGGGTTAATCCTCAACCGCGCGAAAAGTATCACATTCGCCTTTTGGAGTGTCAAGCAAAATGGAACAGGATTTGCAATATTCCGATAAGCCTAGCTGGATCTGGCCTGAGAGGCTTACCTTAACCTATACGGCTTAGGTAAGCTGAATAACCTCTTCGCGAATGAGTGGTTTGTCACTACCGCGCACCTGCCATAGAATCCCCAAATCCAAAGAATATAGCAATGGATTTCAGAGTTGAGGATCCTTATGTCAGCACGTGATGGAATTACAGTGAATAATGTAGTGGAAAAATGTAAGCAAGTATTTTGAGGTTGAGTTATGGAAAGACTTAAAGGGAAGGTAGCTTTGATCAGCGGCGCCGCAAAGGGAATGGGGGCTGTTGAAGCCCGTATGTTCGCTAAAGAAGGCGCCTCATTGGTGTTGGGTGATGTCCTTGAAGATGAAGGGGCGAAGCTAGCTTTGGAGATATCTGCAGGGGGGGCAAGTTGCGTCTTCACTCCATTGGATGTTCGAAAAACCTCTCAATGGGAATCGGCCGTAACAAAGGCCACGAGCGCCTATGGAAGGCTCGATGTACTTGTAAATAATGCGGGGGTTACTTCGAGAATGAACTTGCTAGATACCACTGAAGAGGATTGGGACCGCGTGCTTGATATCAATGCCAAAGGGTCGTTTCTTGGTATTAAGGCGGTTATACCTGCCATGAGAAAATCAGGAGGTGGCTCCATAGTCAATATTTCATCTCAATTGGGATTGGTTGGAGGCGACTTTAGTAGTCCTCAGTATCAGGCTTCTAAAGGAGCGGTAAGGATTCTGACAAAATCCGTAGCAATTCAATACGCATCTGAGGGAATAAGATGCAATTCAGTACATCCGGCGCCAATAGAGACCGATATGACGGCAGATGTCCGAGCCGATAAGAACAGGTTGGCAGATATGGTTCGTCGTATTCCGATGGGTCGGTATGGAAAACCTGAAGAAGTCGCATATGCAGTCCTCTATTTAGCTTCAAACGAATCCAGTTTTGTAACGGGCAGTGAACTGGTAGTGGACGGCGGATGGACGGCTCAATAAATATCAGCCAAGCATTGATTCTGGAACCATCAAGAACAGCCAAATTTGAAAGTAGGGAAAACTCATGAAGATATCGGATATACGTTACCACTTAGTTAATCCTGGAAAAGGAAAAAACCTCTGCTTCGTGAGAATCGATACCGACGAAGGAATACACGGGTGGGGGGAGTGCTACACGCAGGCTGACAGGGATATACAGGTAACCACTCATATAGACAAGCTTAAACGGTATTTAGTAGGAAGAGATCCTACGAATATCAAACACTTCATACAGATAGTTTTCGATGACTTTGCAGGCCGAAGGGGGGCTATGGACCTCTGGTGCGCTGTAAGCGGATTGGAACAAGCGATGTGGGATATAACAGGAAAAGTTTGCGGAGTCCCCATTCACAAACTACTTGGCGGCCCAGTTAGGGAAAGGATAAGAGTTTACGCGAATGGATGGGGTGAGGGAGGATGGGATTCAGGAATTATCGCTGAAAGAGCATCTGAAGTGGTCGAACAAGGCTTCACAGCCCTTAAGTTTGATCCGATACCCGGCCCATGGCGCACATTTGTCGATAAGAGGGTAGAAAATCAGACCGTCGAAAATGTAAGAGCTGTTAGGCAAGCTGTCGGCCAGGATGTAGACATATTAGTAGAAATGCACAGGCGGTTAGCGCCTATGCACGCAATAAAAATAGCTCGCCAGATTGAGGAATATGAGCCATTCTGGTACGAGGAACCAGTCCTAGCTGAAAACATAGACGCCCTGGCAGCTGCAAAACGGGAGATAAGAATCCCAGTTGTAACAGGAGAGGAACTTTACACAAAATTTGAGTTCAGGGAGGTTTTTGAAAAGCAAGCGGCAGACATAATAAATCCCGATGTTTGTAACGTAGGCGGGATCCTTGAGCTAAAAGAAATTGGTGCAATGGCAGAACCTTATTTTGTAGCTGTGTCGCCCCACAACTACAACAGCACGGCGCTAGGTCTAGCTGCCACAATACAAGTTTCAGCTACTATGCCGAATTTCTTGATCACAGAATACTTTCTTAACTTAGAAGACTTCGGGAAGGACATAACTGTCGACCCCTTTGAGGTCAACAACGGATATATAGAACTGCCTGAAACTCCAGGATTAGGTATTGAAATAGATGAAAGTTCCCTAGCCAAATATCCATATCAGGAGTTCCCCCCAAGAGCTATAAGGCAATTTCGCGATGAAGGACCGTAAACCGGTGGGCAGTGAGAATGAACTCGCGAACTAATACACCTTCTCCGAAAAAAGTTCTTATATTTGGATCCGCCATGCATGTATGGAGCGATTTGTTTTTTGCACTCCTTGTGCCATTGCTTCCACACATAAAAGAAGAACTAAATCTTAGCTATACCTCAATCGGACTCTTAAGATCCGTCTATAGCGGTTCCTCCGCGATACTCCAGATTCCTGCAGGATTAGTTGCCGAGTCAACCGGTGAATTTTGGATGCTTTTAGGTGGCAATATATGGGTGGGACTGGGGCTAATTGTAATGGCAGTTGTCCCTGGTTTCCTGCCTCTTATCGGAGCAACAGCTCTAGGCGGACTGGGGGGAGGCACACAACATCCTCTAGCATCAAGCATGGTATCCAGAGCATACGATTCAGCTGGAAGATCTACGGCAGTAGGCACCGTTAATTTTTCGGGTGATATCGGCAAGATGATAGCGCCAATAGTGGCAGGATTACTTGTAATGTTGGGGGGCTGGCGCGCAACGATGTGGATTGTAGGAGCAGCAGGATCTGCTTTCATGTGCTTTTCTGTATTCACCCGACGACACTTTGACTTGGGAAAACCGCTAATCGAACATTCTCCAGAAAAATGGGATAGGAAAGATTCTGATAAAACTTCTACAATTGTCGGGTTCATCGTATTAACTGGAATCGGTATTCTTGACAGTGCCACCAGAAGCTCCACACTCGTATTTTTTCCTTTCATTTTCATAGAGAGAGGAATGGGAGAATCTGAAGTAGGAGTAGCGTTATTTCTGTTGTTCGCCGGCGGGGCAGCTGGAAAATATATTTGCGGTTGGCTTGACGACCGTACAGGCACTTTACCACTGATATGGGCGACGAAAGGTATGACGACAGCGTTGATAATAAGCGCGATTTTCGTGCCCTCATTTGTCCTGTGGCCACTCGCGATAATTCTCGGAGTAGGGCTCAACGGAACATCAAGTGTTCTCTACGCCACTGTAGCCAAATTCATACCAACAAACAAGAGAGCAAGGTACTACGGTCTCTTTTATACAACTAACGAGATAGGTACTGTAGGAGCTCCCCTCGGCTATGGATTGATTGCTGACATGATAGGCCTTAACCGGTCCGTAATAATAATGGGGGTCGTTACAGCGACGATACTTCCTGCGAGTCTCGCTCTTAAGAGATATTTAACTGTGAGTTAACGTATCCTAAGAATGCTTTTTACCCTTGACCGACCATTTAGCGCATGCTAGTTTCTTCGGTAACGATATGAATTGTTAACAAGCATTTTCGGATAATTGTCAGGATGAACAGAGTAACAGAGAACTATTAGCGGCTAAACGTAAAAAAGATCGTTTAATGGTAATAACTGAAGAACTTGACCAAGTCTCAACGGTCGGCGATTCCATAGTGACTATCGGTGTTTTCGATGGTGTTCACCTCGGACACAGACACCTGTTGCATAAATTGATAGAGAATGCTCGAAAATCCGGAAATTCTGCCGGAGTTGTCACCTTCAAGAACCATCCGGCAACTATCGTGAATCCTGACTTTAGGCCTAATTTCCTGACGAGCATTGAAGAACGTATACAACTTCTTCAAAGTAGCGGCGTGGATTTCATAGCGGCTGTGACTTTCGATGAATATGTGGCTTCCCTAAGCGCCGCAGATTTCATCAAACTACTGCAAGAAGGGATTGGAATGAAAGGCCTCGTCGTAGGTCCAGATTTTTGTATGGGCAGGAACCGAAAGGCGGACGTGTCAAGCTTACGATCTCTAGGGCAGGAGATGGGTTTCAGCCTTCAAGTTGTGTCCGTACAGGAGAGTAACGGAATATCAGTGCGAAGTACCACGTTAAGAGAACTTCTCGCTCGAGGTGACGTCAACACAGTTTCACTGATGTTAGGACGACCTTTTTCATTTTCTGGAAAGATCGTAGCTGGGTTCAGGAGGGGTCGTGAGTTAGGATTCCCAACTGCAAACATTAAAACCAAAGATGGAATGGTGATTCCTAAGAATGGGATCTACTCCACCATAGCCTACCTTGGTGATAGAAAACTCATGTCCGCCACAAGCATAGGTACGAGACCAACTTTTGATGACGGTAAAAGAGTAGTAGAAACCTATGTCTTAGATTTCGATGAGGATATTTACGGACAATCTTTGAGGTTGGAATTCATAGAACATATTAGAGACGAAATCACTTACGATACGGTCAAAGAGCTTGTGGATCAAATTAGACAAGACGTGGATGTGGCAAGGGTTTCCTTAAAACCCTTGATAGATAGAATGGGTCAGTAAATCATAATTCTTCACCATCCCTAACAGGGCCACATAGGAATAATAGGAAATGACATTACCGGACAGAGAAGATGTCCTCAGAAGAGGGGTAGAAGAGATAATCGTAGAGCGAGAATTCATCGAAAGACTGGATTCAGGCAATCCCATGCGACTCAAGATGGGTTTCGATCCAAGTGCCCCAGATATCCATTTAGGACATGCTGTAGGGCTTCGGAAACTTCGTCAGCTTCAAGAACTCGGTCATAAAGTAGTTCTTATTGTTGGAGACTGGACTGCCCAAATAGGAGATCCTAGTGGACGCTCCCAAACCAGAACTATGCTCGGTGCGGACGAGGTCAATGCTAACGCTCAAACATATCTGGATCAATTCTTTAAAATAGTTGACAGAGACCGAACAGAGATACGACTCCAAAGCGAATGGTTTGGCCCGTTCAGTCTCACAAATGTAATTGAATTAACCAGAAAATTCACAGTCGCTCAAATTCTCGCTCGCGATGATTTCGCTAAAAGATTTAAAGAGAGCCAACCCATTGCTATTACAGAGCTACTTTATCCCCTCCTGCAAGCCTATGATTCGGTAGCTATTAGGTCGGATGTCGAGTTTGGTGGATCAGACCAACGATTCAACCTGCTAGTTGGAAGNGAATTGCAACAAAGTGAAGGAATGCCACCTCAACAGTGTTTTATCATGCCCCTTCTTCCAGGCACTGACGGAATACAAAAAATGAGTAAAAGTCTCGATAATTACATAGGCATCGATGAACCTCCTAATGAAATATACGGCAAGGTAATGTCAATTCCAGACACTCTNATAATTCCATACTATGAATGGCTCACAGACGTTCCGTCCCTAGAAATCGTGGAGATTAAGTCTGCACTATCAAATGGATCTGGAAATCCAATGGAATTGAAAAAAAGGGTAGCGGGAATACTAGTTGCGGATTATCACGATCCTGAATCCGCTGCTTTGGCCCGATCCTTTTTTGAACGAACTGTCCAGGGGCAAGAGATACCTGATGACATCCAAACACATTCAATCCCACGGGGACCCGNCTCTATAGGCGTAAGGCTNAGTCACATCATATTTGATGCTGGCCTAGCGACCAGTACAGGAGAGGCAAGACGCCTTATAGACCAAGGCGCCGTTCGTATCGACGATGAACCTGTGCGATTAAATATGGAGGTCTCAACTCTGCAGGCAGGGGTATTGAAAGTAGGAAGGAGAAGATATCTCCGCCTCGTTTGACCGAATCACAGGAAGAGGTCAGAAAGCCTGCGACAATAACACTGTGCTAAGATCCCTGATGGTCAAAAATCGTTCATATCTTATGTCAGTCGTGACTGATAGAAAANATTGTGGATACAATCTTACTTAACTCGTGAAAATTATTTAACCATGAACATAAAAGTGATTTCTTTTCGGAGGCTATAAGTTTGGTTAACCTGAGAATACCGGGACCAATTCCTGTTGACGAGGAGATCCTCGAAACCATGGGCACCCCAATGATCAATCATAGGGGTCCAGAGTACAAGGATCTTCTGTTTAGGACCACGAAGGGTTTAAANAACGTTTTCGCCACTGAAAACGATGTCTATATTATTACCGGTTCAGGAACCTCTGCGATGGAGGCCGCAGTAGTCAATACTTTATCTCCNGGAGATAAAGTCATAAACGCCACCGTCGGTGTTTTCGGAAATCGATTTGGAGTTATTAGTAACCGTTACGGCATCGATGTTGAAACAGTGGACTTTCCCTTCGGTACTGCTGTGGACCTCGATAGGTTAAGAGACGCTTTGATTCAGAATCCAGATGTGAAAGCAGTGATGGTCACACACAACGAAACATCAACTGGAGTGACCAACGATCTCAGAGCAATAGCGGAAGTGATTAAAGGAGAATTTGATAAGCTAGTTATAGTCGACGGGATTAGCAGTGTATGCTCACTGCCTCTGGAAACTGATGCATGGGGATTGGACGTGGTCGCGACGGCTTCGCAGAAGGGATGGATGCTACCGCCAGGGCTCGCATTCATCAGTTTCAGTCAAAGAGCCTGGGAGGCTCATGCAGAGTCAACCATGCCACGGTTTTACTTGGACATGGCAGAATATAAGAGGTATTTTGAGCTCGGGCAACCGCCGTTTACTCCTTCCGTTTCTTGTATGTTTGCCTTGGATCTTGCCCTAAAACGAATCGAAAAAGAAGGCCTTGGAGCTTTGTACGAAAGACATGCCACAATAGGACAATTTACTCGTGACAGCATAAGAAGTCTCGGACTCGACATTTTTCCCGTCACTGAATCTATTGCTTCAGACACATGTACAGCTGTCTCAGTCCCAGAAGAGGTCGACGGCAATAGTTTAGTAGAGAAGATGCGGGTAGAACACAACGTCGTGTTAGCCGGAGGACAGGCAAANCTGGCTGGCAAGATATTCAGAATTGGTCACATGGGACTTACATCACATGAAGACATTCAAAATGCTGTAGACGCGCTGAAAGTGGTATTACCAAGCACCGGATTTAAGGGATAAATCCAAATGGACCTTAATGGGAGGTTTGCTTCCTGAACCTCACCGGTTTCAAGCCGCGGCAGGAGAACTATCAAGAAGATTTCGAAGATCATCGCCTTCAATAGTCTCGTGTTCAATGAGGTGCTTGGCAAGGGCTGATAGTTTACCGGAGTTACTCTTTATCAATTTCGTTGCTGTCAAGTAAGCACCATCCAAGAGACCGTGAACCTCTTCATCTATGGACTCAGCGATACTATCGCTATAATCAGCCTTCTCAGAGATCTCTCTTCCCAAAAAGACTAACTCTTCCCTTTTACCAAAAGTCCTGGGGCCAAGCTTCTTGCTCATACCAAGCCGCGTAATCATCGTACGGGCTATGTTAGTTGCCTGTTCAAGATCATTCCCAGCTCCCGTAGTTACCTCATAGAACATGAACTCTTCAGCGACACGTCCCCCCATGGCCGCTGCCATTCTCGCTTCAAGCTGATTCTGCGTAACCAAGGAAGTTTCTACTTCTGGTATGAACCGGGTGTGTCCGCCGGTTTGACCTCTGGCAACGACTGTGACTTTGTATGGCGGATCAGCGTGAGGAAGGAGATGTGCTACAAGAGCATGCCCAGCCTCGTGATATGCAATCATCTCCTTCTCCCGGTCACTAATCACCTTGTTCTTTTTTTCGGGACCTGCAATAACTCTGTCTATAGATTCGGTAAGCTCATCGTACGAAATTTCATTTTTATTTCTACGTGCTGCCAAAATCGCGGCCTCGTTGATGAGATTCATAAGATCAGCCCCACTGAAACCCGCCGTTTGCTTTGCAATCGCTTCAAGATTCACATCTTTNCCAAATGGCTTGCCTTTAGCATGGACGTTAAGGATTTCCTCTCTGCCTTTAACGTCCGGGCTATCGAGGGTTACCCGCCTATCAAACCTTCCCGGACGGAGCAAAGCAGGATCCAATATATCAGGCCTGTTTGTTGAGGCGAGGACGATGACATTCGTACTGGTATCAAATCCATCCATTTCTACAAGAATTTGATTCAATGTTTGCTCTCTCTCATCATGCCCACCACCTAACCCTGCACCTCGATGTCGGCCAACCGCGTCTATCTCATCCACAAATACAATACATGGTGCATTACGTTTTGCCTGATCGAAAAGATCCCTCACACGTGATGCTCCGACGCCTACAAACATCTCCACGAATTCAGAACCACTTATTGAAAAGAACGGGACTCCCGCCTCTCCGGCAACGGCCCTAGCNAGAAGTGTCTTACCTACGCCTGGAGGTCCCATCAACAAAACGCCNCTCGGAATCTTAGCCCCAAGAGCCAAGAATCTTTCTGGAGTTTTCAAAAACTCTACTACCTCTTCGAGCTCTTCCTTAGCTTCATCCACGCCTTGCACATCAGCAAAACTTACCTCAGGGTTATCGCTGTCAAACCTTNTCGCTTTCGACTTACCGAAGCTGAAAGTCTGACTACTGCTACCTTGGGCTTGCCTCATCATGAAAAGCAGGACGGCACCAAAGAAAATGATTGGAAGGAAATTAAGAAGTATGCCTAATACGTTGCCAAACCCGCCATTACCTTTAACTGTAATATCTACGTATCCTGTACCCNTATTTACCCCGGCCGACTCCAGCTGTTCCACTATCGATGATCCCATTTCTTTTCGCGATGTAAGTCGTTGACCATCAAGAGTTACAGCTTCGAGAGTATCGCCTTGCACCTCGACACTTTTCAATCTCCCCTCAGAAGCCATGGATATAACTTTACTAATGGGAACTTCTGAAGAATCTGCAAATGGTTCACTGAATACAGTAAAAAATATTGCCACTAAGGCAACTATAATCAGCAGATATATAAACATGCTCCTCATGGAGCGCGGGTTCATGACATACTCTCCGTTTACTGGTTCCCAGTATTACTTGGATTCATTCCCTCACCGAACGTGTAAATTATGTGATCTCTAGCTTTTAATATTACAGTAACAATCAATAATCGGGCAAAACTTCACACAATTCCTTTCACAACGTTTGGAACCCCGTATGATCTTTGAGGCCACTTTATTGTTTGGCCAACTAGACTGGGATGCTATCAAATCAATTACCTAGCTTTGCTATACTTGGGTTCATTTTTAAAGAAGGATAGCACTAACCGTTCAATGATTTTTGGTTAAAGGATATGCTTAGACACAAAATAACCGAANCGTCCGAAGATATGTCCATGGANGATATGAGGGCCTGCCTTAACTCTGAAGGACTCGAACACCTACAGGTAACGACAGAAAGAGAAGCATCCGAACTGCTCACTCTTTTAACTTCAGCTGAGAGACACAAGAACTCCAGACTTGTACTCTTGCATATAGCGTCTCTCTCAGGCCACCATCTTCGTAGGATTACGGAAATCTGCTCCTCTCTGGATATCGCCACTTTAGCTATAGTTGAGGAGGCCAGCCTGAGGATCATAGACCCCACACTGAATATTACTGACCTCATTTGTTCGCCCGTTAAGGAACCAGAATTCATCTTAAGGGCCAAACGGGCCGTAGCAAATTTAACCAATTCGTTCGACGACGATGTTATAGCCAGAGACAACCTGTTTATCAATCCTACAAACTACGAGGTAACTGTCAACAATAAAAGAGTCAACCTTAGATTTAAAGAATATGAACTGCTTCTGCTTCTGGCCTCAAACCCTGGCCGTGTATATGATCGGGCAACTCTGTTAAGCCAAATTTGGGGATACGACTACTTCGGAGGCACTCGGACAGTCGATGTGCACATACGGAGACTTAGGAGCAAAATCGAGACTGATTCGGATAATCGCTTCATAGAAACAATATGGAATGTTGGTTACCGTTTCCGAACTATGGATTGATCAAAGGAAATTACACTGTCGGAGAATCAAATGATTACCCAAAGAGTTGCGTACGTTAATGGAGAGATTCTTCCGGAGAGCGACGCAAAGATATCCATTCACGACAGAGGATTTTTACAAGGATACTCCGTATTCGATACTACAAGAACTTTCGGACATCGCATTTTCAAACTAGACGAACATCTCGACAGGTTTTTCAAGTCACTAAAGTATGCCAGAATAGATCCCCTCATTGATAAATCTGAGCTCACCCGTATTACCATGGAAGTAGTTAACATAAATTTACCTCTAATATCAGACGATGATGACTATTGGGTGACTCAACGAGTTTCGAGAGGGATTTCAACTCCTGAAGGAGATAATCCGACAGTTATAGTTGAATCTGTTCCACTTCCTTTCTCCGCCAGAGCTAAGTACTACAGTGAGGGCATGCCTGTAGTAGTGCCCTCAATCAGGCGGACACCTCCAGAATCTCTAAGCCCCAGAGCGAAGATTCAGAATTACGCTAATTTGGTTCAAGCGGAGTTCGAGGCTAAAGAACGGAATCCAGAAAGCTGGCCAATCCTTCTCGATATGAACGGCAACCTTTGTGAGGGGCCTGGTAGCAATTTCTTCATCGTGAGAGATGGAGCAGTAGTGACCCCCAGAGAACAATACGTCTTAGCAGGTATCAGCAGATCTACTACCCTAGAACTGGCCTCCGAACTAGGTCTAGAAACGACGGAGGCAGACATAGATCTGTACGACGCATACACAGCCGACGAGGCTTTTGTTACTTCAACGAGTTTTTGCATTTGCCCTGTTATTAGTGTTAACGGATCTGTCATCGGCGAAGGATCTATACCCGGTCCCATCACCCGTAGATTACTGAATGCATACAGTGGTTTGGTAGGAATAGACATCGCTGGTCAATATCTCTCCAGACTATAGTCAAAATAGTGCCCTTCAAGTTCGAACTGTGACATAGGTGATGCCTCTTTGCTAATATCTACGGCCATCTCCTTATCTTTTGACCAAGCAAAGAGACCGTAAGTAAAATGGCCGAAGAAGACTCAATTAGGGAAAATCATCTCTGGAACACTAAGAAAGGTTCCAGAGATGCGAGGACAACCTCAAAGAAAATCGATCTTAGCAATCCCGAGGGCAAATGGATCGGAATGGCTGACGACAAAGACCCACAGGAAATATCTCAAGAGGAATCAGCGGAAGACACTAGCAACTCGCAACCTAATCTTCAAGACGGGGCCTTCGAAAGAGCCGTTCGTGAGGCGGGTGCTAATAGTACTGCAGAAGAATCATTGCCCGAGCAATTTGATAGCCACGTCTTAAACGTAGATGACACAAAGGCAGATCCTNCACAAAANATCACCAAAAATATTGATACAAAAAATCAAGTCCAAGACGTCATTCTAAACAAGTCCTTATCAAATGAAGATCTCCTTCATATGTACCGACGTATGGTTCTGTGCCGCACACTTGACGAACGAATATGGATGCTAAACCGGCAAGGAAAGGCAGCTATTATGGCTTCTTCGCAAGGCCATGAAGCTAGTCAAATAGGTTCTGTAGCAGCTCTGCGGAAGAAATACGATCTCTTCTACATTTACTACCGAGACCTCGCAGTATTACTTGACTTGGGCCTAACCCCGACACAAATTATCAAAGGATTCCTCGCCAAACAAGGCGAACCTCTCAGCGGTGCCCGCCAGTTCCCCACACATGGAGCTCACCCAAAATACGGCATTGTGAATCTATCTAATGTTGTTGCAACTCATATGCCACAAGCAGTCGGGGCTGCACTGGCAGCGAAGATGAACAAGGAAGATAGGGTAGTAATTGTTTACTTCGGCGATGGGGCATCGAGTGCCGGGGACACACATGAAGCAATGAACTTTGCATCAATACATAAGCTTCCTGTTATCTTCTTCTGCGAGAACAATAAATATGCTATTTCAGTCCCATTAAGGAAACAAATGGCGGTTGAAAGCGTCGCTTCACGTGCAGAAGGCTACGGCATGCCAGGTTTCGAAGTGGACGGTTGCGATATCGTTGCAGTTTATGAAGTGACAGCGGAATCAGCTAAACGAGCAAGATCAGGTGAAGGCCCCACCTTAATCGAGGCCCAAGTAGAAAGGTATTTACCTCACACGAGTGACGACGACGATTCCATCTATCGTTCAGCGCAAGAAATTGAAGAAGCTAAGAAGCGCGATCCACTCAGGTTACTTAGAACNAGCCTCCAAGATATTGGACAGCTTAGCGATAATGAGGACGAGATCATACAAGATGAAGCCCGACGCCTCGTAAATGAGGCTACCGAAGAAGCTGAGGCAGCACCGTATCCGGAGACTAGAGATTTCTATCAACATGTCGTATCGGATTCCGGGTTAGAACCTGGTGAATACCGGTGACAATCAAAACCGTTCTTGAGGCGGTTCGCGACGCGATGCGAGAAGAAATGCGCCGGGATAATCGGGTATTCATTATGGGTGAAGACATTGGAGCAAGAGGTGGCGTATTTCTCGCGACTGAAGGTTTCCTGGATGAATTCGGGGAAGATCGCGTAATAGACACCCCCTTAGCAGAATCCTCCATCGCTGGAATCGCACTGGGCTCAGCAATGCACGGAATGAGACCAATAGCTGAGATAGAATTCGGCGATTTTATATGGCCTACAATCAACCAAGTGGTAGGAGAGGCAGCGAGAGTTCGGTATGGTACCGAGGGCAAATTGCATGCACCTATGGTATTACGTGCCCCTCATGGAGGCGGAGTTCGAGGAGCACTTTATCACTCGCAGAGCGTAGAGGCTTTGTTTGCTCATACCCCTGGTTTGAAAGTAATCACTCCATCAACACCTTACGACGCGAAGGGTTTATTGAAGTCCGCTATCAGGGACGATGATCCAGTGGTATTTTTAGAGCATAAACGTACTTATCGATTAGTAAAGGGAGAAGTGCCTGATGAAGAATACACTCTTCCAATAGGCAGAGCTGATATCAAGCGGGAAGGTAATGACATCAGCGTTATCACTTACGGGCTTATGGTTCATCATTGCCTTGAAGCCGCTCAGGCTGTTGTGAATGAAGGGATTGAAGTAGAGGTGCTTGACCTTCGCACTGTAAGACCAATTGACGATAAAGCCATTGTACGGACAGCTATGAAAACCGGTAAGGTGCTAATAGTTCACGAAGATAGCAAGGCACTCGGGGTTGGCGCGGAAGTGTCGGCCATTGTTTCAGAACATGCCTTCGAGTATTTGGATGGCCCAGTAGCCAGGCTTGCAGGTCCGGAAGTGCCTGCAATGCCTTTCAGTCCACCAATGGAAGCAATGTACATGATTGACCCAGACAAAATAGCTACGGCTATTAGAAAACTGGCGGCTTATTAATCATGAAAATTCAACTTCCACAGGTAGGGGAGTCTGTTACTGAAGGAGTTATTGGCAGATGGTTAAAGGAAGTAGGAAGTAAGGTTGAAAAATTTGATCCGCTGGTAGAAGTAGTGACAGACAAAGTGGCCATGGAACTGCCGTCACCAGTTACCGGTATTCTCAAGGAAATCATCGCTCTGGAAGGAGAGACGGTTCCTATGGGGGCAGTNATAGCCGATATAGAGACGACCGAGCAGGATTCCGAGAAGGCAGCCTCGATTGAACATTCAAGTGTTCCCAATCCTAATAATTTGGGAACTACAGGGGTACTTCTCAAGGATACAGCTCCGGTAGGTCCAACAGGTTCCGGTGGCCAGCCCAACACGGCTGAGTCGACTGCCGAAAAACTCCCTCAAGAGGGGCAAATCAAAAACCCTACAAGGTTTTCCCCGGCTGTCCTCAGGCTAGCTCAAGAACATGATATCAATCTGTCGTTGATAACTGCCACAGGCAGAAACAATAGAATTACCCGAAAAGACGTGCAATCATTTATTGATTCCGATTCCGAATCATCATCACAGAGAAATTCTGCGGTCGAATCAATACCAGAAATAACTCAGTCAACCTCGATCTCTACAAGTGAACTTAAAGACGAGCAGAGAGTAAAGTTGACTCCGATCCGCAAAATGATAGCCAGTAACATGGTTAAAAGTGCGAATCTCATCCCTCAAGCCTGGAGCCTTGTTGAAGTCGATGTTTCCGGCATGGTTTCTAGGCGGCAATCAATTAGGAAGGAATTCAAACAACGAGAGGGGATAAACATCACATATCTACCTTTTGTTATCAAAGCTGTTGCAGAATCTTTGAAAGAGAATCCGCTCCTCAACTCGTCTTGGGGCGAAGATTCGATCATAATGAAACGCCGAATAAACATAGGGATCGCAATAGCCACAAAGACAGGGCTTGTCGTACCCGTGATTCATGACGCGGATACGCTGAGCATCGCTGGGCTTGCCCGTAGTGTCGAAGACATCTCGACTCGCTCTCGTGAAGGAAACCTTACGGTAGATGACGTACGCGGTGGTACCTTTACAGTTAACAATACCGGTGTCTTAGGTTCAGTAGCTTCGCAGCCTTTGGTCAATTATCCTCAGGCAGCAATCATGACAACCGAGGCTATTGTGAAACGACCTGTAATAGTCGCAGACGCCATAGCAATACGTTCCATGATGAACATTTGCCTCTCTTTTGACCATCGAATTATGGATGGACAAGAAGTGGGCGAATTCAACATAGCTGTAAAACGCCGCCTAGAAGTTGTGGACAGCAACACTCCAGTTTACTAACCANTCTTAAGAATGATCCCTACACGTTTGCAATGACTGACTTAATTGCCAAATATCACGGACTAGTGCCTTATGACTCTGCCGTTNCTCTCCAAAGAGAACTTCACAAATCTGTCAGCGAAGGGGGCCCAGACCAACTGATTCTGTTGCAGCACCCCCACGTTTTCACAATGGGGAGACGTGCTAAAGATCAAGACGTGTTGATTGATCAAGAAAATCTCGCGAATTATGGCATAAGAATACATCGTTCAGACAGGGGCGGAGAGGTAACTTACCATGGCCCAGGCCAGTTAGTAGGATATCCAATCATCAATTTACGGCGCACAGGGAATATGGGTCCCATAACTTACGTGAGTAAACTTCAAGAGACAATCTCTAATGTGCTTTCAAATTATAGTATTAGTTCAGAAACCGACGNACGGCCAACCGGCGTTTGGGTAAACAGCAAAAAGATAGCTTCCATTGGAGTGAGAATCAGTAATGGAACAAGTTCTCACGGATTCGCCCTAAATGTCACCACCGACCTATCATATTTCGAACACATTGTTGCCTGTGGAATGCCAGATGCTATTGCTACGTCCATATCAGCACAAACGAAACAGTCGGTCTCGATGGAAGAAGTGATCTGTTCAACGGCCAATAGTCTGTCACACATATTCGGAACCAAATTACTATGGGATGAAAGTCAGGATCGGTAATCTGGATTCTATCAATCCATTTCCGTTTTGCCGGTGACTAAAAACATCACTCGTTCCGCTATATTGGTGGTACGATCAGCGACTCTTTCCAAGTCGTGTGACACCCATAATAGATAAGTAGCTCGCTGTATAGTGGTCGGATCGCGCATCATGTAGGTCAAAAGTTCACGATATACCTGCTCATACATTTCATCGACTTCGTCGTCATCATGGAAAACCCCTTTAGCAGTGACAATATCGCGGTTAACATAAGATTCTATGCTGCGGCGCAACATATCGACCGCCTTATCTGCCATTCTCGGGATATCAATAAGTGGTTTGAGGGGAGGTAGCTCCCCCATAGCCAAACTGATCTTGGCGATTCCTTCAGCATAGTCACCCATTCGTTCAAGCTCATTGGCCACCATCATTGCCGCAATGATAACCCTGAGATCGACAGCCATAGGTGATTCAAGAGCAATCAAATCAATACATCTATTTTCTATCGCTTCCTGCTTGGCATCAATAATGTCATCTTCATCAATCACTTGTTGAGAGGCTCCCAAATCCCGTCTCTTTAGAGAGTCAATAGACTTGAATATAGCCTTCTCTACCATGCTTGAAAGCTGGACTACCTCGTCTTGCACCAGTTTCAAGTTTCTTTCGAAATCCTCTCTAGGCATAAAGAACCTCCCCCTACTTAGCTGAACCTACCCGTTATATACTCCTCGGTCTTCTCATTACTTGGATTTGTAAAAATCCTCTGGGTATCGTCATGCTCGACGAGATATCCTGATCGATTCTCACCAACCATGAAAAACGCGGTTTCATCAGACACACGAGCGGCCTGTTGCATATTGTGGGTAACTATGATGATCGTGTAACGTGCTTTCAAANCGCGAACCAGATCCTCTATGGCCAGAGTTGCTATTGGATCAAGAGAAGATGCCGGCTCATCCATAAGGAGAACTTCAGGTTCCACAGCCAACGCCCGGGCTATGCAAAGCCTTTGTTGTTGTCCTCCAGACAACGTGAAAGCGCTATCATCCAACCTGTCNTTCACCTCTTCCCATAGAGAAGCTTGATGAAGAGAGCGTTCCACGGCCTCATCAATATCCCCAGAGAATCCATTCACTTTGAGACCGAAGGCTATGTTCTGATAAATTGATTTGGGAAAGGGGTTGGGTTTCTGAAAGACCATTCCGATTTTCGAACGTATCTCAGTCGCATCGACTTTATCTGAATATATATTGAGATTCTCAAATAGTATTTCTCCTCTCACAGAAGCACTTGTAATCAAGTCATTCATTCTATTTAGGCAGCGCAGAAAAGTACTTTTCCCACAACCAGAAGGACCGATGAGTGCTGTCACAGAATTCCTTTTCATTGCCATATTCACATCTTTGATTGCAAGAAAGTCTCCATAATATACATTCAAATTTTTAGCCGTAAGGGCGGCGTCCACATTCTTCATATGCTTTTTTTCTAAAACCACTTTCCTATGTTACTCCTCCGANCGTACNTGATATCTATTACGTAGAAAGACGGCGATCNCGTTCATAGTTAGAAGGATCACCAACAAAACTATTATGCCGGCAGCTGCCAAACCTCTGAATTCATCTTGAGGTCTAGCGATCCAGTTATATATCTGAATGGGNAGAACAGTAAATCTATCCATGGGATGTGCGGGTACATAAGTGAGGTAAACAAGAGCACTTATCGCAATTACAGGAGCTGCTTCCCCAATCGCCCTCGACATAGCCAAGATTGTACCGGTTAGTATCCCNGGCGCTGCAGAAGGNAGAATAACNTGCTTTATTACCTGCCACTGATCTGCTCCCATCGCATAAGCAGCTTGCCGGTATGAATCTGGAACTGCTCTAATCGCCTCCCTCGATGAAAGAATCACTATAGGAAGCACAAGNAGAGATANTGTCATCGAACCGGCGAGAATGCTCCTACCAAGTTGAAACCATGTAACGAAGAGTGCTAATCCAAGCAACCCGTAAACGATTGACGGTACTCCGGCTAGATTTGCAACATTGATCTCTATGACACGGGTAAGAATATTACGAGGGGCATATTCTTCCAAATATATAGCGGCTCCGACTCCTACCGGGACCGTAAATAACGCGGTCATTCCCATCAGCCANACCGTTCCCATAAGAGCCGAGAATAACCCTGCTTCTTCNGGATGNCGAGAAGGATAATCTGTAATGAACTGCCAGTTCATCCACGGAAGACCGTTTGNAAGTACTTCATAAAGCAATACAACGAGACCGATAATTCCTACACAAACAGATGCGAGAAATAACCCGTAGAATATCCCTCCTAAAACCCTNCGATAGGTTNTTTTACGCCTAAGTCGGTCAGAGATTGGTCTCAGCTCACTGGCCATGCTAATAAGATTCCCTGAACCTACGAACAATCCAAAATCCCAAGAGATTCATAACAAATGTCATTGCAAATAGAANTAGTCCCACTGCGAATATAGTATTGTACTCAAGTGATCCTACAGGAGCCTCTCCCAAGCTTAGTTGGACAATATAGGCAGTCATGGTTTGCACACTCTCCATTGGATTGAAACTCAGACTTGGTGTAGCTCCCGCGGCAATGGTTACAAGCATTGTTTCTCCGATGGCCCTTGATATAGCCAAAATAAAAGCGGCTATGATTCCCGACAGGGCAGCTGGAACTACTATTTTCATACTAACTTCGTAACGAGTAGCACCTAATGCGTAGGCCCCCTCCCGAAGGTTTCTCGGTACAGCCACCATGGCGTCTTCGCTAAGTGAAGACACCATAGGAATAATCATGACGCCCATCACTAGCCCCGCGCTGAGTGCATTGAAGACGATTAAGCCTTCAAAAACTGTCTGCAATAGTGGAGTGACAAAGGTAAGGGCAAAGTATCCATATACAACGGTCGGAATCCCAGCTAATACTTCAAGAACGGGTTTAACAAATCGTCGCAACTTATCCGGGGCATATTCCGACAGAAATATAGCTGCCATAAGACCTGTTGGAAGTGCTACAAGTGCCGCAATTAAAGTAACAAGAAGTGTTCCAGAAACTAGNGGNAATACCCCATAAGATCGTGGCTTCAGTATCGGAGTCCATCTCGTACCTGTGAGAAATTCCCAAATTGATATCTCATTGAAGAAACTAGTTGCTTGATAAATTAGAGTAAAAAGGATCCCGGTGGTAGTAAGAATTGAAATCGTAGCGCAGGCGAAAAATACCCACTTTACAATAAAACCTTCNATTCGCACGGCTCCACGACGACGCGAGATAATTTGGCCAGCGATGTTTTTAGATTCCTGCGCTCTCATTGGTATATTTCTAAGAATTCCATATCTTCATCGCCCATTATTCAAACCGATCTCTAATAAAGAAATTCCTAATAACTTTCGTAACGAATATCTCTTCTATGGGACCTTTTTATTCATTGAGTATATCCATATTGTTTTGATATACCTCTGTGCTAGCAGCGACATATCCAACTTCGTTGGTCAGCTNCGGGCCTTGCTCCATGTAGAAGTCCACCAACGCTTTGACCTCGGGCCTATCCAGACTATCAAGATTTACATATATGAATAATGGTCTGGATAATGGGCTGTATTCACCTGAGGAAATAGTTGTTAGGCTCGGAAGAGCACACCCTGAACCGTTATCCACAGCGACTAACTTTAGCTTGTCTTTACTTTCTCTGTAGTAAGCGTATCCAAAGTAACCGAGAGATCCNTTGTCACCTGCGATACCCTGAATGAGNACGTTGTCGTCGGCAGAAGCAGTATAATCGGGACGAGATAATTGGGTCTCTCCCATTATTTCCTCAGTAAAGTAGTCGAAAGTGCCAGAGTCTGTATCGGGACCATACAAACGCATTTTCTGGTCAGGGAAACTNCCTCTAACTTGGCTCCAATTATCAATCGTTGATCCAGGTTCCCAGATCTTCCTTAACTCTTCTGTTGTTAAACAATCCACAAAAGTATTCTTNAGATTTACCATGACCGAAATGCCATCTGTACCCAATCTGAGTTCAGCATACTTGATGCCATTCTCTTCAGCCTTGCTTGTTTCTCCTGGGTTTTTCATAGGGCGCGATGCGTCTGAAATATCTGTTTCACCAACTGTGAACCTCTTAAATCCGCCTCCAGTGCCAGAAACACCTACATTGACTCGAACGTTTGGATAGAGCTTGTTAAACTCTTCTGCGACAGCCTCAGAAATTGGGTAGACTGTGCTTGACCCATCAATCTCAATGGTACCGCTCATNCCAGAATCATTTCGAGATGAAGCATATTCTGAAGTTTCGAAATCGGNATTCCCGACACCNCAGGCTGTTAGAACGAGTAGCAACAGCACGGAGGAGCCAAAAAGCAGANCGCCTCCTCTAATGCTTCCAATCGAGTAAAACATGTGTTGGTACCAATCTCCCATCTATAAACTTCGAGAGTCAATGCTACTGTCAAGTTATTAACTCAGCTTTAACGTTTCTTTAATAAGCAGTTAGAGTAAAAATAGCTGTCTGATAATTGTTAGTNAGAGAAATCCTTGTCGTAAGTAAAAGTTTGATGTCTTACTGGATATTTGAAGAATATTNGGGCTGACACANCTTCCAAATTGAAGTAACGTGCCTTTTCTAAANCAGATGAAACGAAGGAATGGAGACTGTGCAAGACCTCANGTAAATAGCTACCTGAAATTGACGCCTATTTCCTCATCTTTCATTAAGTTGCAGTGACCGTTGGGAGGAAAGTTTGAGGATTGTTCTCCGGNTTTTCCGAGGAATTTCAGACTATATCAGAGGAACTGATTTAATTTCCAGCCCAAGCATCCTATACTGANCGCCAATCGCANCTATTGACTCTCGACATTATTGCAATTGTCCCCATTGATGATTGAAGCATCGGAATTCAGATCAAAACCCNGCGCTGGTAACTAATAAAGAAATCCCTAAGCCGACTGAACTGGTTATAAGCGAANTNTTTCTCTCTGCTAAGCAACGGGTAAAGTAAATTTGAAAGTACTTCCTTCACCCTCCACACTATCTACAAACACTTCACCACCTTGAGCTTGCACTAGGTGTTTTACGATGGATAGTCCCAGACCAGTTCCACCATCTCTTCTGGACCTGTCAACTTTGTAAAAGCGCTCAAACACGTGAGCAAGGTGTTCTGGAGCTATCCCCATTCCGGTGTCTGAAACAGAAANCTCCACTATGTCATTATCATATTGCTTNGCCGTGANGGTNATAAGACCGTTCTGNCGAGTAAACCTTGAAGCATTCTGAATCAAATTGACAAATACCTGAGATATCTTCTCTTCCTGTCCCATGACCATAATTTCTTCAGTTACATTCAAGNTNATCTCTGGCATACCATCATTGATTTCACCTANAACATAAGAGATTGATTCATTAGCTATTCGAAACAAATTCACCGGATGTATATCAATCACTTCTTGGCCACTCTCTATTCGAGACAATTCAAGGAGATCATCGACCATAACTGTCATTCTTTGAATGTCCCGCAAGATCCTACCAATAAAGTCTTGTGCGACCTTCTTGTCACCAATAGCTCCGTCTTCCAAGGTTTCTGCCATGGCCCTTATTGATGCGATAGGACTTCTTAGCTCATGAGAAACATTGCTTACAAATTCTTTTCGAGATGTTTCTGTCTGCCTAATGTGAGTCAGGTCATGAACTGTTAGAAGTACCCCTCTTTCAGCATCGAAACCCAAAGGAGTTGCTGTAACGCTGAGGAATCTCCTGACCTCGGGGACCTCAACCTCCGAATGAAGCAGCGCCCCAGAGTTCTCACAACGCGAGGCCAACTGGAGAATCTCAAAGTCTCTAATGACCTCGGCTAACCTCATTCCTATAGCATTCTTTGGAGATACGTTTAGTAATTCTCCAGCCGTCTGATTAAATACTGTAACGGATCCTTCTCTGTCCACAGATATGACACCGTCAGCCATAGTATCTAATACTGCCGACAAAGTATCTCGTTCCGTAGATAGATTATCTACTGTCCAAGCTATCGTATTCGCCATTTTGTTAAAGGCATCCGCAAGGTCTGAAGTCTCATCATTGACATGGGAACGCACCCTATGGCTAAGGTCTCCCCCTTGTATCCGCGCAGCGCCCATTGTTAATGCCACTATAGATCGACTCGTCCGACGAGCGATGTAAATACTCAGAGTAATTGAAAGTCCCCCAACGATTACCCCAGATATAACAACAGTAGCAACGATAAGGTTTATATAACCTTCAACCTTCTCAGAAGGAACGGAAACAATAACAGCGCCGACTGATCGACCACCTATTTGAATAGATTCAATAGAGAAGAGCTCTTCGCCGTCAGTTAACTTCACTTTGCCCCGATACCCTTCGCCTGTGGATACGTACTGGACTGCATACTCCGTTCCCCAGTGATTACCGATGGAAGATTCTGTGTCCAAGATTATATTTCCTACACCGTCAAAAATTGCGATCCTATATTCCTGACCATGGTTTGCCCTGGCAGACACATTTGAAATTCCAGAGATTAAAGAATTTAGGTTGGCTTCGAACCCGTTAACCGCGGCAGCTTCGCTAATTAGCATAGCTTCACGTTCAAGGTGGTTATAAACCTGTGTCAAATACGATCTTTGGATGTAATTAAACAAAAAAAGACTGACAATACCCATGGTAGAGAATATAAGCAGTGTGTAAAAAAAAGCGATACGCCACTGGAGAGAATGAAACATTATCAAATCCTAGCCACAACCATGTCTCTTTCTCCCGCCTGCATTAGTCGTCGAACCTGTACCCAACTCCCCTGATTGTCACGATTTTCTTAGGTTTTGATGGATCTTCTTCAATCTTCTCCCGAATCCATCTGATATGAACATCGACAGTTCGACTATCNCCGATGTAATCATGTCCCCATAGCCTCTCCAATATCTGCTCCCGTGTAAATGCCCTGCCTCGGCTAGACGCAAGCATCGCCAAAAGATCAAACTCACGAGGCTTCAAATCTATTAACTTTTCGCTTACCCGAGCAATGTGGCCAGTGAGATCTATTTTGAGATTTCCAACCTGTATGACAGTATTCCCCAAGGATGAATTATCTCTTCCGAGCCCAGATCTAGATGACCTTCGTAAAGCGTTTCGCACTCTTGCTAGAAGTTCTCGCATGCTAAACGGTTTAGTTATGTAATCATCAGCTCCAATCTCGAGGCCGACCACTCTATCTATCTCTTCCGCCTTGGCNGTTAGCATAAAAACCGGTATATCCATATCATCCCGTCGCAATATACGGCACACTTCAAATCCATCAAGTTTGGGCAGCATCACGTCAAGAATCACAAGGTCCGGTGAAATCTCACGGGCAATTTCAAGACCTCTTTCACCATCTTCTGCACCATACACCTCGAATCCCTCAGCATTCATACTGTATTTTATGGCTTCGAGAATATTCTGTTCATCCTCTACAACAAGAATCTTTTCTCCTGTCATGGGTCACTCCTGAAAANATTTTCCCACTTTTGCTTTTAATATTTAACANCTAATTAGAGCCTACGNGCACTAAGTATTCACATTAGGTTACGATGATCAACCTATAGTGTGAAACATCTGGCGTGACATAGTGAGGTAACACAGTGAGACTTAAAGGCAAGGTTGCACTGATAACNGGTGGGGCAAGAGGGCAAGGGGCAGCCGAAGCTCGTTTGTTCGCGCAAGAGGGGGCCAATGTCATCATTGCTGATGTCCTAGACTCTCAAGGAGCTAAAGTAGAAGCCGAGATTAACGAGACCGGAGGTAAATGCCTGTATTTACACTTGGATGTTTCCAATAAAGAAGATTGGGATTCGGCGGTATATTCGGCCCTAACAAGGTTCGGAAAATTAGACATCCTGGTTAATAATGCGGGGGTTGCAGTCTGGGGAACCAACGACGAAACNACCGANGAAGAATGGGACCGGGTAATGGACATCAATGCTAAAGGGGTGTTCCTCGGCACCCAAAGTGTAATCCCGGAAATGAAAAAAGCAGGTGGTGGATCTATAGTCAACATTTCATCTATATCTGGGATAGTTGGCCAGGCGGGAATCCAACCTGTCTACAATGCTTCCAAAGGCGCCGTCCGAATTTTTACCAAGTCTATAGCGATACAATATGCTTCGGATGGAATTAGAGCGAATTCAGTCCATCCTGGTCCCATCGATACCGATATGATCCACGATCGCATAAGTGGTAAAGAGAACGAGGAGAGAATTCGAAACACCGTACCGTTAGGACGACCGGCCAAGCCTGTAGAAGTGGCTTACGGAGTATTGTTCCTTGCTTCAGATGAATCGTCCTATATGACAGGGAGTGAACTNGTCATCGATGGTGGAGTAACTGCGATGTAGTGGTCAATTTGATCAGGAAATGAATATCAATCCTGACTGATGAACGATGCAAAATCGCTGCGATTCACTCAATAAATNCTATACCGNCTTCACCATAGGTATCGACAATTCGCTTGTTATGTCCGTAAACCACTCTATTACCTCAGAGTGTAGTGGAATGCCATTCTTTCGCCGATCTTGCTCCTCTTCGTATTCTGATAATCCTGGATANAGGACTCGTTCATGGCCAGGAGCAGGGGGAGTATCTTTCAGGGTCTGCAACATCCTATCCATGTTGTCCTTAAAAGAATCCACGTCGGTGAATGATGCAATATTGTAAGCACAGAAATAATGACACCCAGACCCACCTGTTCCCAACACCATCGTAGATAATGTGCCGCTTAGCAAAGTCGCAAGCACTTCTGACATCATTGAAAACCCGTAGCCTTTATGTGAGCCTTGCTCCCTAGTGCCTCCAAGAGGTAGCTGGTAAAAGTCTCCCCTGTCCGGCATTGGTACTTCATCTGACACTGGGTTTCCTTCTAAATCCGATATCCAGTTGGGCAAAAGGTCAGCTCCTACTCGAGCTGCAAGGCCAAGTTTGTTCCCAGCTATTGCCGAAGTGGCNGCATCGAAAAGGAATGGTGGATTATTCCGGGCTGGGGCGGCTATGGCCACCGGGTTTGTTCCAAGCCTCGGCTCGGCACCAAAGGTGGGAAGTACGCTCATTCCACCAGCCGTTGCGGTCATCCCAACCATATCTTCCTTCGCAGCCATCATTGCGTGATGCCCTATAGCACCTGAGTGCCCAGCATTGTTCATGGTAACTACACCNACTCCAACGGTCTTTGCCTTTTCAATTGCCATTCTCATTGCTTTAGGACCTAAAATAACAGCAAGACCTTTATCCGCATCTATCGTTGCTGTACCTGAGCTTTCCCGTTCAATCTTCCAATCAGGCCTAGGATTAAGCCTACCTTCGTTATANCCAGAAACATAATTCCTAAGCATATTGGAGACACCGTGAGTCTCGACTCCCCTAAGATCCGTCGAGACCAATACGTTCGCACCCTCTTCGGCATCTTCCGGAGCAACTCCCATCTTGATAAATATTTCCGCGACAGTCTCATGAAGAGACTCATGATCCACCTTGACAATATCCTCGTTGGGCACCTTAAACCTATCAAGCATCTCTTACNTTTCCTTTATGTTTCCCTTATCTCTACCTGAAGTCGCTGTCATCCGACAAGTATCTCGTGAAGCCGTGCGATGACGGTCTCAAGCTCAGTATCAGTCAAATTAAATGGATCCACCGCTAAATCATCTGGCGCACCTATATTCCCGGTATAAATAGCAGGAGTCCCGCTAGCAAGAGAATTCCACACTTCTTCCCTTGATGGACCTTTCCAATCTCTTGTAAACGTAATAAGAGCCATGGGTATTAGGAAGTCATATTCGTCATGAACAGATCTGACTTCCAATCCCGGCAATTCCACAAAGGCATCAACTACCTTGTCACACATGTTCCGATATCGCTCGTTTTCTGCCTGTTCGTCTTCTTCAGCAAAGAGAGCTAAAGAGTTCACTAGCCCAATAATTTCTTCCTTCGAGACCTTAAGCCCTCTTCCTATGAACTGGTGGGGACTCGCATTTGCATATGCAGCTTCTATAAGATCCGACCTTCCGCAAAGAATCCCCGATCCTTGAGGGCCTCTTACTCCTTTACCACCGCTGTAAATAACCATATCGGCGCCTTCAGAAATAAACCGCTTCAAATTCGCCCGAGGGGGCACATATGAAGCCGCGTCTACGATAACCGGAACTCCTCGATTGTGGGCTATCTCGCATACTTCGCCAAAAGGTATAGCTCTTCTAGTGAGAAAAGGCGAAAAAAGATATGCCACAGCTGCAGTTTTGTCCGAAAAGGCGCCTTCGAGTTCCCATGATTGACACCTCCTGCCATCTCCTATTTCTACGAATTCGGCACCTACAGATAAGTAACATTGATCATAAGGAAATCGATGACTACGATGGATAATGATCTCATTATTCATGCCTTCAGCTTTAGGCAGGCTTTTCATTTTTATAGGATCGCTTCCAGCGATCACNGCCGCCGCCTGAAGAACTAGTCCTCCTGCCGCCCCGCTCGTGACCAGTCCCGCCTCAGCCCCAGTATATTTAGCGATAATTTTGCCTGCTGCAACGTTCAACTCGTCTATNTTCACCATAGTGTTGGATGCCCGGTTCATCGCATCCATTACTTCTGGNCGAAGCCTGCTTCCCCCATATGCGGTCACAGTACCGGTAGCAGAAATGACAGATTTTACGCCTATGGAGTTGAAGATTTCTTCAGCTGGGGCCGGCAAGTCCATCATGTACCTCCGTATTAGTCAATTGACTGCGACATCGAAGCGGATTATACACCGGGAAACTTATGACAACTTTTAGGCTCTGATGATTCAACTGCAGTCAAATTAGCAATCACCACTAAAGTTACCCAACAACTTGAAAGGTAATTATGTAATGAACATCGCGTCTCCAAAGCTATAGAAACGATACTNGGCCCTAACCGCGTGCTTATATGCCTGCTGAAGGAGTTCTTTACCCGCAATCGCGCTGGTAAGCATGAGCAGGGTTGACCTAGGCAGGTGGAAATTAGTTACCAAGGCATCCAGGATACGGAAACTGTGCCCCGGTGTGATAAATATATCCGCCCACCCATAACCGCCAAAGATCGGTGGTCCCGCTTGATCTAAGGCTACATTTTCAAGAAGTCTGGTGGCTGTCGTCCCAATAGAAATGACCCTTCGTCCTTCTCGTTTAGCTAAGTTAATAGCCTGTGCTGACTTTTCCGGCAAATCCCAATACTCAGAATGCATCTGGTGTTCAAATGGGTTCTCGGAAGTAAGCGGCCGAAATGAATCCCAGCCCACGTGCAATGTCACAAATACGATTTCAGCTCCTTTTTCTTTTAACCGTTTCATCAGTCTTCCAGTGAAATGCAATCCTGCTGTAGGTGCCGCAATACTACCTTCTTCCTTGGAATATATAGTCTGGTATCTCTCTGGGTCTGGAACTCTCTCCCGTATATAAGGGGGTAATGGTAATACCCCAACATCATTTATGTTTTCTTCGCCCTCCAGATTTACAATTCGCGCCCCGGATTTCTCCTCTCCTAAAACTTCACCAAGCACAATCTTTTGAGGATCCTGTCCTACTACAAATTTGGCTCCAGTTCTCATTCTCCGTCCAGGCCTTACTAAGGCACGCCAATTTCCTTGCTTTAATCTGGATAGCAAGAGCAGTTCGATAACATTTCCTGAGTCTTTTAACTTACCGTAAAGGCGAGCTGGAATAACACGACTGTCATTGAATACAAGAACATCCCCTTTTCTTATGTGGTCTGGAAGATCATAGAAGTATCCGTCTAAAATACCTCCAGATTCTCTATTCACAAGCAGAAGCCTGGAATGATCTCTCGGCTCTACCGGAGTTTGGGCAATTAAGTCTTTCGGTAGAAAGTAATCGAAGTCGCTAGTTTTCAAGCCTTCTAATCACCAAATCTCTTTAAAACTCTGAAGTGTTGTTCCGAATATCATTAATTCTAAATGAACCGAGGACCTCTCACGCATTCTGTCAACGATTGGTAAAATGTTCTTTGAACATTTATAAATAGGAATTAAACTCTAAGAAACCATTTTCCATTTTCGGTTGATATCTATATCAACGGCTACATAAGAGGCGAATACGAGATTGCCAACATGGTCCTTGTCAGACTGATTCTTTTCTTCAATGAAGCGATTAGAGACTTCCTACACAAGAACTGTCAATATCTTTCGGCAGCGATATCATTCTACGCTCTCTTTTCTATGTTTCCATTGGGTCTTGCTGTTATATCTGCAATAGGATTCTTAGTTGATCCAGGAGCGGAACGGTCTGACTTAGCGAAGGAAATCGCAGATGTTCTCCCTGTTTCCAGTGAATTAGTTGGTACCACAATGGAAGGTATAGTTAGCGCTAGGGCCATTACAGGCATAGCCAGCTTTATAGGACTAGTTTGGGCTTCCTCGGCGGCATTTTCAGCTGTCCGTAAAGGAATTAATACAGCTTGGGGAATTACGGTTCCTCGGAATTTTCTACGTGAGCGTCTGATTGATATAGGCTTAGTTTTTGGGGCGGGATTATTGGTATTGATCATATTGTTTACCGCACCAATCATCGGTGTAGTAAGGGAGGTCGTGGAACTTTATGCGCCCGAGGGTGAAATACCAGGGGATCTTATGTGGGGCTTAATCAGTAGACTAGTCTCTCCAATGCTTGCGTTCGTTTCTATATTGACCCTATACAGGTGGATGCCGAACACAAGAGTTAAGATTTTATATGTCATACCGGGAGCTTTTATCTCTTCTNTNTGTTTTATTGGTGCGCAGCTATTATTCATCTGGTATGTAAGCACGTTTCCTCTTTACAACATCGTCTACGGGTCAGTAGGAGCCCTCATGGCATTGCTTGCATGGGTTTATTTCTCGGCTCTTATACTCCTATTCGGAGCGCAGATCACTTCAATGTTCCACGAATACGGTATGCGTCCAGGCAGAGAACAGGGGTTCAAAGGTTTCTGGTCNGGATTCGGGCGTGTGAGGATACGGATTGTTCCAATTTTACTCAGAGATTAATCACCTCAAATTCCTAGCACTTATGTCCTTGGTAATATCCGTCATGTTTACGATTGGATGTGAAACCAATGCCGTATTGAATGAAACATCAGAAGGGGAAATAACTGGCGGAAAACTTGCGCCATCACCTGAAATGCCGACGGGAGCGACAGGCCACCAGCAACCCCCCACACTTGCGGACCTTGTGGAATCCGTAGAACCTTCCGTAGTTTCAATATCAGTAGATATCGTCTCTCGTGGAATGTTTTATAACTTCACAGATGAGGGCTCAGGTACCGGAATGATCATACGTCCAGATGGATATATCTTGACTAACTTTCACGTCGTTCAAGATGCGAAGGAAATAGAAGTGAGCATGAGTGACGGTAGAAATTTTTCCGCAGAGATAATAGGGCTGGATAAACTAACAGATCTCGCTGTCATAAAAATTGGCGCCGAAGATTTGCCTACCGTTTCATTTGGAGACTCGGACAATCTGCGAGCCGGTGACTGGGCGGTTACCATCGGCAATGCTCTTGCCCTAAAGGGTGGTCCAACAGTCACTCTTGGTATTGTTAGCGGTCTCGGCCGTACAATACAAACGGAAAGAGGCGACCTGTATGACATGATCCAAACTGATGCCGCTATCAACCAGGGAAATAGTGGAGGTCCTCTCGTTAATTTAAGAGGTGAAGTGATTGGAATCAACACCGCCGTCTATGGCGGAGCCCAGGGAATAGGATTCGCAGTGTCCGCGAAGGTGGCTCTACCCATAATTAAAAGTCTTATAGATACTGGTAATGTCGTAAGGCCTCTTATAGGTTTGAACGGAATAAATGTTACCCCTGCACTAGCTTCCAGATACAATCTTGGAATTGCTGAAGGAATTTTGATAACTCATGTCCAAAATGATGGTCCAGCAAATCAGGGAGGGCTCAAGGTAATGGATGTCATAACGGCCCTAGACGGGACCAAAACTGATGATATGGCGCAGTTTCTAGGCCTTTTATGGCAATACAAAGTTGGTGAAGAGATCGAGGTTACGTATGTATCAGATCGATCTCCTAAAGTGACCCGTGTGGTTCTAGTAGAACGGCCCTCATTTTAGCTAGGTTTACGACCAGACACGATCGCTACAGAACCTAGGGCCTTTAGGTCGACATTTACGTCTTCAAGGCCCCCCTTTTCCATGGCGATTGCTAGTTCAGAAGCCGTTATAAACCCTTGCACAGATTGGGGTAGATAATCATAGGCCTCCCGTTCCCCAGCAAAAATACTGCCTAGAATGGGTGTGAATGTGCGAAAGTACATTGGGAAAATCCTTGCCATCACAAAGCCTAGCGGTTTAACGATTTCCAACACTACTACTGTTCCTCCAGGTCTTACCACTCTGAGCATTTCTGCCATCGCACGGCCGATATTTGTGAAGTTACGTATTCCGAATCCAACAGTGGCACAGATGAAAAAATCATTCCTATAAGGCAAGCTGTGTGAATCCCCAACTACAGGTATGAATTCGGTTGACAAATTTCTCTTATGCGCTTTCAATATCCCGACTTTTAACATATCAAGACTGAAATCTAACCCCACTACTTGTGTGATTAAAGGGTTCTGTAAAAGATCAAAAGCGAAATCACCTGTTCCTGAGGCAATATCCAAGGCAACTCCCTCAGTATCTGCTGGTATGATCCCAACCGCCTGTTTTCTCCACGATCGGTGCCTGCCAAAGGTCATGATCGTGTTGAGAAGATCATATCGATCCGAGATACGCCCAAACATTTCGGAAACGAATCTTGCCCGATCTTTATCAGTCGAGCGAGTCAATGGCTAATCGCTGCAATTTTTTCTAAGAAAAGATACTACGTTAGGTATTTCTAACACTAAATCGGAAGCCAGTAGGCCGGATGGTCCCGTACGTTCCGATATAACACCACCCGCGGCGGCGTGCACATAGACTCCAAGAACGGCTGAGTCCGCCAACCCCAACCCCTGTGAGGCAAAACCCGAAATTATTCCAGAAAGCACATCTCCGGTTCCTGCTGAAGCAAGAGCGGGATTGGCGACACCACTAATCCATACAGTACCGTTCGGCTCTCCTACCAGGGTATTGGCACCCTTAAGGACAATCACTTTTCGCCACTCCTTTGCATAAGCCTGGACTACGCCCAACCTATCAGATTGTATTTGCTCTACTGACAATCCCGTGAGTCGTGACATTTCTCCAACATGTGGTGTCAGAATCGAATGTTCAGGTAGTCGATCCCACCATTTGTAGAACTTGCTTATGATATTTAGCCCGTCAGCATCGACTACAAGAAGCGGCACATCTATGGGCGACAGAATCAGGCAATCTATAAGAATTCGTGCTTGACGTGACGTACCTAGCCCACACCCTACCAATAAAGCCGAATACTTAAAAAGAGATTTGTAGATCGACCTTGCAGACGACCATCCATCCAAAATTTCACCATCTCCGTCATCGAGAGGTAACAATGTCGCTTCTGGGACCAACCCATTTATTGTGTATGTAATAGTTTGTGGAACTGCTAGGGTGACTAAACCGGCTCCAGCTCTGGCTGCAGCAGCTCCAGCAAAGGCCGGAGCTCCGGAGTAGTTTGCAGACCCTCCTACAACCATGGTTCTGCCAAATGTGCCCTTGTTTGAATCAACCAACCGTTTGGGTACAAGAGACGCAGCGTGACCAGAAGTGATCATATTAACATTTATTTGGCTATCCAATCCTTCAGGAATACCAATGTCTACTATTCGAAGAACGCCGCATACAGCTGCCCCAGGTTGCGTCAAATGACCAATTTTTAGGTATCCTAAAACAACGGTCAATTGAGGGACTAATACTGATTCGTCTACAGAACCAGTATTCGCATTGACTCCGCTAGGCAGATCAACTGCAACTATAAAGGTACTATCTTTTACAGATTTCTCTACGGTTTTCAAATACATTGAAATGGGATTTAACAGGGGACGTGATGCCCCTGTTCCCAGTACAGCATCGATAACAACGTGTGAAGATGCGGCGATCTCGCCAAGAACTGTGGCACCCTTTGATGATTCTGATACTTCTAGGACATCTACATTTGAGAAGATCGCCTGCTGCAGACGGTCATCCAGCTCCGGACGGTTTGCCAAGATTGCGGCAGTTACCTTTGCCCCTTGCTTCGCGAGTTTAGTGCAGGCGACTAATCCATCGGAACCATTGTTACCAGGACCAATTAGAGCCAGGACCTTAGCTCCAATTATTGGTCCAAAATCGGACTCGATCTCAGAGGCAACCATCTGGCCGGCGTTATCCATCAGGACGTTTATAGAAACTCCACAATCGGCAGACCGTTCCTCAATATCAGCCATTTCGGAAGACGTCACAATCTTCATTTTTCTAACCCGTCAATGAGATTTCATCTGGGAGGACCTCAACTATGAAATTACGAAAGCCTAACCAAATTACACTTTATCCGGTTTCACCCATATAAGTTTGGAAATATCCATGCTGAACACCAATTCAGCATTACTTACACGAAGTGTTATCACTCCTCTTGCCCGTGACGAATCTAAAACCATCAAAGGAGAGTCAGGCAGAAAATTGTTATCCACGAAATATGCCAGCAGATCCGAGTCATCCTCAGGTACACGATCAACAAGGTAGTTGACACCAATTTTCGCGTTGCTGAGATTTATTACCCCTTGATTCGGAGAGTATCCACTACCGGGAATAGGATGCCCAAAAGGGCAAGTAGTAGGACCATTCAATATATCCACAACTCGGGATTCCAGATAAGGAGATATAGCATGTTCCAATCTATGTGCTTCCTCATGAGCGTGCTTAAGATCTACCTGAAGTACATCTACTGCCAATCTTTCTGCTAATCGATGTCTCCTCACAACACTTTCGGCGGATTTTCTCCCACCTAAGGTAAGAATTACTTCCTTATTGGAAGTCGTGGTAACAAGCTTCTCACGTGACATCCGCCTAATCATGGCACTTACGGAAGGAAGTGATGTGCCGAGACCTTCAGCCATTGGCAAACTTTTAAAATGTTCTGAAAGTTGAGCAGGTGTTACTCTGACTTTTTGCTCTTCAAGCCTGAGTATGGAAAGTAGGTAGTTCTCCATTGCCATGGAAAGCCTGTGTTCTTCTCCGGCTTTCCTAGAAGGCCCGGAGCTTCTGGATGACCTGGAAACTGCCACTTATTAAGATCCTATCAAATTCCCAAAAACAAGCCTTATAGTTGGCTCATATTGTAAAAACGACTACCGGTTTCCTAACTTTGATATTTCGCCTGAAGCCTTACAACAGTATTACCTCTTAGTATACTGCTTGGCTTTGCGTGCCCTCTTTAATCCGGGCTTTTTACGTTCCTTTACCCTGGCGTCTCTTGTTAAAAGACCTGCCCTTTTTAGGTCTCCTCTAAACTTTCCGTTCTCTACTTCAGCCAANGCACGCGCAATCCCATGCCGGAGAGCCCCTGCCCTACCGTTGACACCNCCTCCCGACAATTTAGCTACAACGCGGAACCTGCCTTGAGTACTGGTCACCGTGAATGGCTCATTGATTATTTGCTGCCAAATACTGTANGGAAAAGCTTCTTCCATAAGTCTATCATCCACCACTACCGGGCCAGCATCAGAATAAAGTCTCACTTGCGCAACTGCTGTCTTCCTNCTACCTACCGCGTAGGTATAAGCCTGCTCAACCAATGGTCATCCTCCTAATTACTTATATNCTNTTCAAGTTCCTTGGATTTCTCTGTCCAGTTGACCTGTGCCTTGTGGGGATGAGTTTCCCCNGCATAAACTTTGAGACGAGAAAGCATTTTTCTGCCGGGTATATTCTTAGGCAGCATTCCCTTTACTGATTGTTTAATTACCCGATCNGGATGNCTNTCGAGCAACTGCTGAAGNTTGATCTCCTTAAGGCCTCCNTGATANCCNCTGTGACTGTAATATATCTTCTGTTCCCTCTTGTTACCAGTCACTTCAACTTTCTCAGCGTTTATAACAACGACGAAATCTCCTGTATTCATATAAGGCACGTAACTTGNACGATGCTTTCCTTGCAGCAACCTTGCTATATCACTGCTAATTCGGCCCAAAGTCTGACCCTCTNCATCAATAACGTGCCANTCNGGTTTGAGTTCAGAGGCCTTNGGTTGGTGCATTCTCGGTCTAATGGCCATNTCTGACTTCCCCTATNTTTTTGTNTTTATNTTTATANATCAAATTTTGTCGGTATATATATTAGTATAAGTATNAGGTTACGACTCTATTAGATTAGGGGAGGAAACCTTTCATATCGAACCTCCCTCAAACAAAGTCCCTGCGCCGGAAGAGAATGTGCAACCGAGTCACCAACCCCACGTATCAGCTGTTTCAAATCATCTAAAGTTAACGCGCCACGTCCTACATCAACCAGGGCCCCAACCATCCTACGCACTTGGTGAGACAGAAATGCATTCCCTTCTATTGTGTANTCTAAGATGTCGTTTTTTTTCATAAGATNTGATCTNAGAATCTTTCGAACGCTGGAANNNCCCTCNCCTTTCATGGGCCCNGAGAATTTCCTAAAATCGTGAGTTCCTAAATAAAGCGAAGCGCCCTTTTTCATTTCNAAAATGTCTAANTCAGCAGTAATCNCNGTAGCAATTCTTCTTTNAAGGGGNGAGGGNACCTTTGAGTTACGAATAGTGTATTTNTACACNCTGGATACAGCATCCCTCCTNGGATCAAATGACTCCGGAACCTTAAANGCTTCTCTCACCGCAATNTCTTCTGGCAAATAGTGATTCAGTCCACTAACAAACGTTTCCGGNNTATGTCTTGTGACAGTATCGAAACTAATCACCTGCCCGATGGCATGGACACCGGAGTCAGTTCTACCCGCCGCTTTCACACGAACAACCTCACCTGTGAACTTATATATTGAGTTTTCAAGTTCCTCCTGTATGTTACTTGCGTTATCCTGATACTGAAATCCGTGGTAACGGGTACCTTCGTANTCTATGGTCAAAGCCAGCCTAATGGCTGTCTCCCTGGCTACCTTACTGACAAACAATTTATGCTCTGCAAAAGACTAGTCAACTAGTTCTAGGATCGCCATTTCAGAAGCGTCTCCCTTTCTCGGCCCTAACTTCGTCAATCTTGTGTATCCCCCATCTCGATCCTCAAAACGTGGCCCGAGTTCGTCAAACACTTTCTTTACTATGGACTCGTCTGTTAGCAATGCTGAGGCCTGTCTCCTGTGATGTAAGTTGCCTTTTTTACCCAACGTGATGACTTTCTCAGCCATCCGCCTAACCTCTTTGGCTTTGCTATCCGTTGTACGGACCGTTTCATGGCGTATGAAGTCTGTCACCATGCTTCTAAGCATCAGCATTCTGTGCGCTGTAGACCTTCCTAGCTTTCTTCCTGCGATTTGGTGTCTCACCTTGAACTTCTCCTACGCCCCATTGATATCGAGGTCATCATTGTTCTCTTCATTCACTTCGCCAGACCCAATTTTATCCGGGTCCATATGATCTGGGAGAATATNTAATTCTCTAAACTTATCGTAGAGTTCTGTATACGATTTTTCACCAAAGTTTCGAATCTCTAAAAGTTCTTCTCTAGATTTTTCCATTACCTCACCCACNTTATTAAGTCCCGCTCTTTTAAGGCAGTTTAACGTTCTCGATGAAAGTTCAAGCTCCTCCACTATCATGTTGTAGTTTTCCGCCGGAATCTCTAACGATATTCCCTCAGAACCTTCGGCGGCCGCCTTTTCGACATTGGCGAAGAGGAAAAACTGATTAACTAACATATTGGAAGCCTCTGCCACAGCCTCGATAGGCATAGTTGAGCCATCTGTCCAGACTTCTAGAACCAGTTCTTCAAAGTCTGTTCTGTGGCCAACACGGGTTTGTTCTATCGTGTAGTTAACTTTACGAACGGGGGTAAACACGGAATCTATTGGTATAGTGCCAATAGCTAAACCTTCACTACTATCAGCTATTTTGTAGCCCTTACCATGTCCTATATTGAGTTCGACTACTAGCTCAGCATCTGGGGAATCAAGAGTCGCTATGTGTTGCCCAGGATTGACTACATTGTAATCAGCAGAAGGCATAATATCTGCCGCAGTGACAGCGACTTGACCTTTAGCTTCTAGCCTCAACTTTGCCGGCGTCTCAGATTCCGTTTCAGAGCGAATCCTTATGTTCTTGATATTAAGAAGAATTTCAGAGACTTCTTCTTTAACATTTTCCACAGTCATGTATTCATGGAGAATATTTTCAATTTTCACCCATGTTATAGCTGCCCCCGGAAGTGAATTGTAAAGTACCCTTCTCATAGGATTGCCAAGGGTAACCCCATACCCAGGTTCAAGAGGTCCGACGACGAATTTGCCGTATGTATCTGAGGCTTCTGAGACGGATATAGTTGGGTTGGGTATTATTTCTTCCTCAACAGGTTCGTCGAGAATCGAAAGATCAGAATAATCCATTGCCATAGTCATTTGGGTTTGTCTCCTAGGGTCTTACTTAGAGTAGAGTTCAACAATCTGAGTAGTGTCGATCTCAGGCTCGCCATCTTCAGCGGTTGGTTCTGTGACTACTGTTGACTGCATTTGGGTTTGTTCCAGTTCGATCCAATGGGGCGTAGGTATGGATTTGCAATTATTTTGGGCAATTTCAAAAAGCGTTGTCTTTTTCCCTCTTTCAGTCCACTCCACCTTGTCTCCCTGCTTAACTTGGAAAGACGGTATATCCACTTTTCTTCCATTTACATTGAAATGTCCATGGTTTACTGCTTGGCGCGATTGCTTTCTTGAGAGAAACATGCCTGACCTATATAAGACATTATCAAGGCGTCTTTCAAGCAAAACCACAAGATTATCGCCGGTCACCCCTTCTTGAATTAGCGCTTTATCGTAGTAATTTTTGAATTGCTTCTCGAGTACCCCGTAAAGAAACTTTGCTTTCTGTTTCTCTTTCAGCTGAAGGCCGTAGGCAGAGATTCTTCGCCTACGAACGAAGCCTTGATTTACACGTTTGTCCTTTCGAGTGCCATAAACACCGTAGGACTCGAGGCCGAGCGCTCTGAGCTTTTTCTGTATTGGTCCTGTATATCTAGCCATAATCTCTTAACCCGANCTGATCACCGGGAATCCTCTCCATGTATTTGCTTTAAAGTATTCTGTATCTTGTTAATCATTAGTTCTNCTAGTTTTTATCCGANTAGTTTATTTCATAAGAAAGCTTTTCCAACCCAAATCCTTCTAATCGTATCCTTGTGTCAAAATAAAGTAGTGTAACCGCAACCGCAGAAATTGTTACCGCTGCTGAATTTGCTATAAGGCTAACTAAATATTGTATTCCCATAGAAGCTAGTGATAGGCTCCCTGAATCTAGTGACAGAAGCAACAAGGAAGGGACAGAAATCACGAGTCCAGTCCCCAACATGACTAGCGTAATTAAAATCATTCCACCCAATATTCTGGGCCACATAGACCTAACGAGCTGGAAACTTCTTCTTAATGCAGATACATATTTCCGGCCTTCATAGAGGGCTGCTGGAATCGCTAGGGAACCAAACAACAGGAAACCAGCAGCCACTATAGCAGGAATCACGATGACTATTCCGCCGACGCAAATTGCCAACCCAATTGTGAGAGTGAACGATAATAACAAAAGCGAATATAATCGCCAAGAGACCCTTTTAAAACACTCTTTTACATCTATAGATCCCGTAACCAATTGTTGCCCAACAGCCGCGGAAGCAGCTGACCACACAGCAGTCGTTGCAACTAAAGTGACTAGAGCAACCAACACGTAGAAAAACAACGCCGAACCTGGAATTGCACCTGCCGTCACGTAATGCTGCAGTTCTGTTCTTGGGCCTAAGAAGGTGATTAGGTTTGCAGGAGCAAATACCACTATAGCTATAAGGGCAAAACTCCGTCCACCTTTGCCAAAAATCGCAAAGGTCTCGTTGAGTATATCTCCCAGACTTCGTTCCTGCATTTCTTAGAATTCCGCTTACGGGGCTGTTGTGGGCATTCCCGACGAATCGGTTAGACCCTTCTCCTTTTAGGAGGCCTACAACCGTTATGTGGGACTGGTGTTACGTCTCTAATACTTGAAACCGATATACCGGCACTTTGGATCGCCCTAATCGCCGCCTCTCGGCCTGCGCCCGGACCTCTGACGAATGCGTCCACCTGCCTCATTCCCCGTTCGATAGCTTTTTTCGCAGCATCTTCGCCAGCCCTCTGCGCCGCAAATGCTGTTGATTTTCGAGAACCTCTGAATCCGGCCGTACCTGAGCTACCCCAAGCGACAGCATTACCAGTCGAATCAGTTAAAGTAACGATCGTGTTGTTGAAAGTGGATTGGATATACACTTTGCCAATGGGTACTGGCCCTCTATCCCGTCGCCTTGCCCTTGGTGTTCTAGCCATAAATTTTACTTCTCCAGACTATTTTCATATTAACTCTATTTTCGCTTAGGCGAAAATAGTCATTATTGTTAATCAATTATTTGGTTGTCGTATGTCGGCGAGCCACTGCTATCCTTCGGCCTCTCTTGGATCGGGCATTGGTTTTCGTCCTTTGGCCTCGCACGGGAAGAGCTCTACGATGTCTGCTGCCTCTGTAGCACCCAATATCTATAAGCCGCCTAATATTCTGATTCACATCACGGCGAAGATCTCCTTCTACAACCTTATCTTTGTCAATAATTTCCCTTATACGATTAAGGTCTTCGTCTGAAAGATCACGAACTCTGGGGTTATCAAATAATCCGGCCTTATCTAATACGTCCTTCGACTGCGACGGACCTATGCCGTAGATGCTTGTGAGCGCAATCTCGACCCTCTTGTTGTCAGGTATGTTCACGCCAGAAACTATAGCCATTTCAAACTCCCGTCTTCCCTTATTAACCTTGCCGTTGTTTGTGTTTTGGGTTCTCACAAATAATCATTGCACGGCCCTTTCGTCGAATGACCCTGCACTTGGCACATCTAACCTTTATTGATGCGCTTACTTTCATCTAGTTTCTCCTATTTCCAAATCTCTGCTAACGCAATGAGGCCAAACCTTATCGGAACCTGTAAGTAATCCTACCCCTGGAGAGGTCGTATGGAGATAGGTCCACCAAAACTCTGTCGCCGGGAAGCACCCGAATATAATTAACCCGTAGTTTTCCAGAAATATAGGCTAATACTTCGTGGCCGTTGGCCAACTCTACCTTAAATGAAGCGTTAGGAAGGGCTACTTTAACTGTTCCTTCCACTTCTATAGATTCGTTCTCTTTCGGCATATAACTCCTTACTAAAGGCGAAGCCATTTCAAAATTCTTTGACACNCATGTTCATGTAAGAATTTCAGGCCCATTCTCTGTTATTGCAATCGTGTGCTCGAAGTGGGCCGATAGCTCCCCATCTGCAGTCACAATTGTCCATCCATCTCCAAGGCCTTTCGTACGCCAAGTACCTACNTTAAGCATTGGTTCAATAGCCAACGCCATTCCCGGGCGCAGTCGCGGGCCAAGTCCAGGTTTCCCATAGTTNGGCACTTGTGGTTCCTCATGAAGCGCCCTGCCAATTCCATGACCCACATATTCACGAACCACAGAGAATCCCTTGCCCTCAGCATATTTTTGTACAGCATGAGAGATATTAGTAAGCCTAGTACCAGGAATCGCTTTTTTTATGCCCTCGTCAAGCGATTCCTTTGTCACTTTAATGAGCAGATTTGCTTTCTCTGATATTTTGCCGACCCCCATTGTGAATGCACTGTCACCATGAAATCCATCCACAATAGCCCCGAAATCAATGCTGACGATATCCCCTTCTCTCATTTTTCTATCCCCAGGAATACCATGAACTATCTCCTCATTAAATGAAAAACATATGGTCGCTGGAAAAGGTTTACTCGAAGTAGGTTTATAACCTTTAAAGGATGGTACTGCCCCCCTTCCCCGAATTACTTCCTCAGCTAAAGCGTCCATCTCTCTGCTCGTAGCACCTGGCTGAACTGCATTTCGGACAGCAGCTTTGGCCTCCGCAACAACCTTACCAGCCTCGCGCATAAGGTTCAGTTCCCTTGGGGACTTTATTGTTATTCCATCGGCTCCTCTAGTAATTGTATTCATGAATCAACCCTCATTAATATCTGAGAGAGACGGGGACATATTATACAATGAACCGCTCCTCTCATCACCTCACAGCCCTTTCGATCGCACGTTTTACATCGTTGATTCCCATAGACGCGTCAATTTCCCTAAGGTTGCCTGACTCGCGAAAGTGTTTCACGAGGGGTTCAGTTTCTTGCATATAAACCTTAAAACGGTTCCTAATTACCTCGACTTTATCGTCATCTCGTTGATAAAGCCCTCCACCACAAGAGTTGCACTGGTCAGTTATCAAGGGAGGGGAAAATTTTATATGGTAAGGCATATGACAGCCTCGGCAAATTAGTCGACCAGACAGCCGATCTACAAGTGCCTCCTCATCCACATTGAAAAATAAGACCCTGTCTATCCCTCCACTACCCAAGAGCCTACTTTCTAGGGCCTCAGCCTGAGCGAGAGTGCGAGGAAACCCATCTAGCACAAAACCGCTAGAGTGAGTCGGGTCCTCAATCCATCCCATGACCATGTCAATGGTCACTTCATCAGGAACATATTCGCCTTTATCCATAAAATCCTTTGCAAGTTTACCCAGTTCAGTATTCTTCGCCAAGTTGTCCCTAAAAAGATCTCCCGAGGAAACACTGTTAACACCAAACATAGATGCAATGTGCCCTGCCTGGGTGCCTTTTCCGGATCCCGGGGGGCCCACAAGGATAATCTTCAAAAGGATCTCTCTTCTTATTTACAACTTTTCTATTTTTACCTTATAAACCCTTCGTAGTTCCTCATTAGTAGCTGCGCTTCAAGTTGCCTCATAGTGTCAAGTGCTACTCCGACCATAATGAGTAAACTAGTACTGCTCAATGTTAGTGCTCTTACCCCAGTTAACTCGGTTACAAAGTAAGGAATGATAGCGATAGCTCCCAGAAATAACGCCCCCCCCCAAGTTATTCTGAGTATCACCCGATTNAGGTAATCTTGCGTAGGTAGGCCAGGCCTTATTCCAGGTATGAATCCTCCGTTTTTTTGAAGATTCTCTGCTAGATTCTGCTGCTGAAATATAACCAGTGTGTAGAAGAAAGTGAATATTACAACCAAAAAGAAAACNGCAATCCAATANGGCAGATTGGTNGGATCCAACGTATCTGTAAAAAACTCTGCAACAGTACTAACGAACCCATCATCGAGAGGATTCCGAAAGTAGCTCGCAATAGTGCCAGGAAGTATTATGATGGAGAAGGCGAATATTAGGGGAATCATTCCCGCTGTATTAACCCTGATAGGAAGAAAAGATGATCCACTTTGCCTCTGCATCCTTCCGCCTCTAAAAACACTACGACCGTATTGAACAGGTATTCTACGTTGAGCTTCGTTAAAGAAAACGATTACGAAGATGATCGCAAATCCTATGATTCCGAGCATCATAAGACCTGACACATAATTGCTCTCGAGGAAACCTCTGCCAATCATCTGAGGAAAGCTGGCAACTATACCGCCAAATATTATGAGTGATATACCATTGCCCAGTCCTCTCTCTGTTATCAATTCGCCAAGCCAAACGAGAAACATTGTCCCTGCAACTAAAGAAGCCATCATGGCAAAGGTATGCAAGTTTAAACCAAAGTCGACTCCCGGCAGCACCCCAGAAGACCTGAGTAGGGTTAACTGCCCCCACCCCTGTAAGAACGCGATCGGCACCGTAAGATAATGAGTGTACTGGTTAATCTTTTGTCTGCCATAATCCCCTTCTTGAGATAANTCCTTCAACGATGGGAGAACAGGAGTGAGAATTTGCATAACGATAGAGGCCGTGATGTAGGGATATACCCCCAGTGCCGCCACGCTAAGATTTGCTAGAGCACCGCCACTAAAAAGATCTAGAAACCCCAAAAGGGCCTGTTGNCGAAATGCTTGCGCGAGCGCCTGTGTATCAACTCCTGGGACTGGAACATGCGCCACAAACCGAAATATCAACAACATAGCAAAAGTGAAAAGAATTTTTGATCTAAGATCTGGAACACGCATTGCGTCCAGCATGGATTGGATGAGCTGAGGTCGAGAGACCTGTTCACCCCTTGCAGAGGGGGACTGTCGAACCATCTAATCGATGACCTTAGCCGAACCGCCCGCAGCTTCAATCTTACCTTTGGCCGCGATTGAAAACTTATGGGCNGTAATGTTAAAAGCTNCNGTTACATTTCCTCTACCAAGAACCTTNAGATGCTTNTTTGTATTCTTAAGAACACCCGCATCNACGAGTACTTCAGCTGTAATAGCACCCCCATCTGGGTATACCCGGGATAGGGTATCCAGATTAACAACATTGTATTGCCGCTTAAATATGTTATTAAAGCCTCTCATTGAAGGAAGTCTTCTTATTAAAGGGAGTTGCCCTCCTTCGAAACCAACCCTAACGCCACCTCCAGATCTGGAATTCTGGCCTTTCATCCCCCTGCCCGAATAGCTGCCTGACCCACTCGCATCTCCGCGTCCGACCCTTTTCTTGTTTTTTTTGGCCTTAGCCGGCCGAATAGTATGTTGATTTAGTGCCATGTAGATGATTCCTAGACCGTATTAAGACCTGACTTCGTTAACTCAATTCCTCAACTTCAACCAGATGACTAACCTTTTTAACCATTCCCAAGATGGAAGGAGTAGGTTGGTGTTCAACCGCGTGGTTGATCCGCTTGAGGCCAAGACTTTCTATTATCCTTCTTTGCCTGTGAGAATAACCTATAGTACTTTTTCTTAGGGTGACCACTATCTTTGCCATGTGAATTACCTGCGTTTATCCTTCCACGAGTTCAGCATTTTCTGCCGTTTCTTGGGAAGATGTAAATGACCTTTGTGCAAATTCTCGTCTTCTTGAAACTTCACTATCAGGATCTTTCATTCTTTGCAAACCCTGAAGGGTTGCTTTGACGACGTTGGTCGGATTAGTGCTTCTGCGAACCTTTGTGACAATATCTTTGATCCCAGCAAGTTCAACAACGGCCCTGACGGACTCTCCCGCAATTACTCCAGTACCTGGTCTTGCCGGTTTGAGCATAACGACGGAACCCCCGAATTTCACTGTGATTTCGTGGGGGATAGTATCTCCCTTCATCGGAACATCAATCATGCTTTTCTGAGCGTACGTGGAACCTTTGCGTATAGCATCAGGTACGGCATCTGCCTTCCCCATTCCAATGCCAACTTTGCCTTCCCCGTCACCAACCACTACCATCGCACTAAAGCTAAGATGTCTTCCGCCTTTAATTACTTTAGACACCCTATTTATTCGCACTGTTCGTTCTGTAAGGCCAGAGGAGTCATCATCATCTCCTCTATTTCGTCTTCTTCCTTGCTGCTGGTTCACCATCTTATAATCCCCCGATTCTTATAAAAGGTTAAAATATGAGTCCTTCTTCTCTAGCGCCCTCGGCAACCGCTTTGACTCTACCATGGAATTTGTAACCGCCCCGGTCGAATACTACCAAGCCTATACCTTTCTCTTTGGCTCGCTCCGCCACCACTTGGCCTACCGCTACTGAAATATTCATTTTGCCTGAACTATCAGCAATATTCTTATCCTTCACTTTGTCTTCCAGGCTAGACGCGGAGACAATAGTATTGCCAGACTGATCATCTATGATCTGAACATATATGTTCTTAAGACTCCTGAATACCGCAAGACGTGGCCTCTCTGCCGTACCGGAAACTTTGTTACGTACCCGGGAGTGCCTAGCTACACGTTGGGTTTTACCGCTATTCCGACTCATATATTAGGCCCTCCTGGCACTTTTACCGGGTTTAATGCGTACATATTCACCTGCATACCGAATTCCCTTGCCGGTATATACATTAGGAGGTCTTACTTTGCGTATTTGTGCGGCTATCTGACCTACCGCTTGTTTATCTATTCCAGAAACCTTTACTCTGTTACCTTCTAACACTTCCAAGGTCACGCCTTCAGGCGGTTCTATAAGAACTGTATGGCTCAACATTACGCTGAGGGTTACGCCTTTACCGGTTTGTTGAACCCGATAACCAATCCCTACCAATTCAAGGTCTTTCTCATACCCGTCGCTGACACCAGTTACCATATTGGCGATTAAACTTCTCGTAAGGCCGTGAAAAGCTTTATGCTGAGACTCATCGCTGGGCCTCTCTACAGATATCTCTCCATCCCGCTTAGAGATAATCATCTCGCTATTGAAAGAATTTGATAGCTCGCCCCTTGGACCTGTTACGGTAACAAAGGAGCCATCTATTTTAACTTCCACATTTGTTGGGACTGCTATTGGTTGTTTGCCTATTCTGGACATCTGATTGCCTCGCCTGTAGGTTGAATCTACATTTCCTACCAAACGTAGAAAAGAACTTCCCCACCTACACCTTTTTTTCTTGCTTGAATTCCTGACATAAGACCCTGATTGGTCGACATGACCGCGACACCTCTACCGCCATAGACATGTGGAATCTCACCTTTCCCCACGTACACCCGAAGGCCTGGTTTACTAATTCTCTTGATACCGGTAATGCCCGGTTCGCCCTTCTTCCAATAATGAAGATCTATGTTCACTGCGGCGTCTTTTGTTCCTTCATCCTCAACTTCAAATGTAGAAACGAATCCTTCTCGCTCTAAGATACTCGCGATATCAATTTTAATTTTGGATGCTGGTACCCTCACAGACTCGTGACCAACCATTATCGCGTTGCGAATTCTCGTGAGCATATCGGCTATGGGATCGGATATTGCCATTTCTTTTCGTTCCTCAGGGTATTCCGTAACTGTTCAAAATAATCTTGCTATTTATGCCAGGTGAAAAGACTACCAGCTCGCCTTCTTAACCCCTGGTAGATGACCGATATGAGCAAGTTGTCTGAAGCAAATCCTACAAACACCTACATATCTTATAAATCCCCTTGGCCTGCCACATCGATTGCATCTATTTCGAACACGCACATCGAACTTAGGACTTCTTTTCCAAGCTTCTATCTTTGATTTCTTAGGCAAAATTCTCTACTCTCTTTTTAATGAAANCGTGCTTTTCACAAAGGGTGTTCCCATCAACTCCAAAAAGCGCATTCCCTCCTGATCGTTCTTCGCGGTTGTTACCAAGACAACCTGTAACCCTCTAATCCTGTCCACGCTGTTGTAATCAATCTCTGGGAATATCGTCTGCTCTCNTATTCCTATCGAGCAGTTACCCCTACCATCGAAGCAATTCCTCGGGATTCCTTGGAAGTCACGAATTCTTGGTAGTGCCGCGTTTAGGAACCTATCAACAAATTCGTACATTCTTCTACCTCTTAAAGTGACCTTCGCACCTATAGGCATACCTTCTCGAATTTTGAAACCCGCTATCGATTTCTTTGCCCTAGTCGTTATCGGCTTCTGGCCCGTAATTTGTGTTAAGTCAGACGTCGCGCGTTCAATAGCCNGATTGTTTTGCAGAGCTTCTCCAAGTCCGATATTGAGTACAACTTTCTCCAACCGAGGAATTTCCATTACACTGGAATAACCGAACTCCTTTGTTAGTTCCGGTCCTATTTCGTTTCGGAGCCTGTCAAGGAGGCGTGGGGCGCCAACTTTGGTCGATTCTTCGCTCGTCGTCATTCAATCACTTCCTGGCACTTCTTACATATACGTGCCTTAGTANTATCTCCTAACACCCTANAGGCTATTCTTGTGGGACCTTGGCAGTGAGTACAAATAAGCATCACATTAGCAGCCGGAACAGGCATTTCTTTTTCTATAATCTCCGCCCCTCGCATTCCCTGAGCTTTCATGTGCCTTTTAACAACATTCACACCTTCAACTAGCACCTTATTCTTGCTAGCGATAACTTGTTGTACAGTACCCTGCTTTCCCCTGTCCCTACCCTTGACCACGAGCACACTATCGCTTTTTCTAAGTCTCATCATAGAACCTCCGGAGCAAGCGAAACTATTCGCATGAAATCTTTATCTCTTAATTCCCTTGCTACAGGCCCAAACACCCTAGTCCCGCGAGGCATTCTATCGTCGCCTATGATCACTGCTGCGTTCTCATCAAACTTTATATGGGAACCGTCTTTTCTACGGTGAGCCTTAGCAGTTCTAACAATCACCGCTTTAATAACCTCGCCTTTCTTCACCGTACCTGCCGGCGTAGCCTCCTTAACTGAAGCTACAATCACATCCCCAAGCCAGGCATACTTTCTACCAGATCCTCCTGGAACCCCAATGCAGCTTATAACTTTGGCACCGGAGTTATCCGCCACCTTGAGTCTTGTATACTGCTGAATCATTGTTTAAGTTTTCCCTCGTTTCAATAAAAACCTTGTATCGTAGCCTTTGTCGGCCAGATTATTCCGATCCAGTAGCCTCTGAGAATTCTCTTCCAGCCTCATCTACCCCCTCAACACTAATCTCGCCCGGTTGTAGATCCGCAACGTCACCTTTTTGAAGAATTTCAGCTACCTTCCAACGTTTGGTCTTTGATAAAGGCCGCGTCTCGACAATACGAACTGTGTCACCAAGATTGCAGCGATCCATTTCGTCGTGGGCCTTAAATCGACTCCATTTCCTCACATTCTTCTTGTAAATTCTGTGTGGCTGTCTCCACTCTACAGACACTACGACTGTCTTATGCATCTTGTCGCTTACCACTTTGCCAACTTTTATTTTTCTTCGTTCATAGCTCATAAGGAACTCTTTACGATCTCCCTTTCTCTGGTAACTGTCTTAATACGAGCAATCTTTTTCTTCGCGAGCCTAATCTCGTTTACATTCACAAGTTGCATAGTCGCTGACCTAAAACGAAGATTCATCAATTCTTTCTGAGTTGACTCAAATTCATCTGAGAGATCTTCATCATTCATCAATCTGATGTCGTCTATTTCTGCCATTACTACTTCCCTTATAAGACTGGATGTCTAGCTCCGCTACATGGTTGTTCGCAACCCACGTCTGGTTACAACGCGAGTGCCCATTGGCATTTTTGACGCTGCTAATGTCAGAGCGTGTTTTGCCGTGTCCTCAGGAATCCCAGCCATCTCAAAGAGCACCCTGCCGGGCTTAACCACCGCCACCCAGTGGTCCGGGGCACCCTTTCCTTTACCCATCCGTGTCTCCGCAGCTCTTGCTGTTACGCTTTTATCAGGGAATACCCTAACCCACAAACGCCCCCCGCGCCTAGCGTATCGGGTCATGGCCCGGCGTGCCGCCTCAATCTGACGCGATGTTATCCAAGCGCTTTCAGTAGCCTTTAACCCAACATCACCATAATTCAAGGTGCTTCCAGAGGTCGCTACACCCTTTCTGCGACCCCTGTGGTGGTTCCTATATTTGACTCTTTTTGGTTGCAACATCTTCGCCAAACCTATCTAACTTAATGTTGATAAACTTTAAGGTTATTATGAATCCTCAGGCTCTTCCAAGGTTTCTTCCGATCCTTAGTCCTCCGTCGATACCAGTCCAATTTCAGGTAATTCTGGCGAATCCGCATCACGATTCTGATTCGATTCCTGCTCATCATTATCGTCGTTGGCAGTCACGAGAACTTGGATGGCAGGAACTTCCTCATCTTCCGCCGCTGAAGCTGCAGTAATTTCCGGTCTATCCACCGCCTCTCCGATAATCGTGGGATTCATGATCTCGCCTTTACAAATCCATACCTTTACACCTATAACACCATATTCTGTCTTAGCCTCGGCCAAACCATAATCGATATCCGCCCGCAGAGTATGAAGCGGAACTCTACCTTCATGAGCCTTCTCATTGCGAGCTATATCAGCGCCGGCAAGTCTACCTGAAGCTACAATCTTTATTCCTTCGGCTCCAGCCTGCATGGTCCTCATTAAAGATTGCCTGATTGCACGTCGAAATGCGATTCGCCTTTCCAATTGGTCCGCAATATTTCTTGCCACGAGATAAGCATCTAGCTCTGGTTGTCTAACTTCTCTGACATTTAATCTAGTCCTTCTGGAGCCAGTTAAAACATCCAGTTCTTTCCTAAGTTCGTCTACTCTCTGGCCACCTCTGCCTATAACAATCCCTGGTCTGGCGGTATGAACAGTGACAGCTACCTCATTGGAATCACGTTCTATATCTACTTTAGATATCCCGGCATCGTCATACATACTGTCTATTGTTTTACGGATACGAATATCCTCGTTTACGAGGCTCGCATATTCTGGCCCGCGACCAGCAAACCAAGTGGCGTGCCAGTCTTTAGTAATTCCAACCCGAAAACCATTTGGGTGTATTTTTTGGCCCACTCTAGAGGTCCTCCTCATCAACCACGACTGTAATATGGCTGCTTCTTCTGTTAATTTTTCCTACACGGCCACGAGCCCTGGCGCGAAACCTCTTTAGCCGGGGACCCTCATTGGCAAATATTTCCGTGATCTTAAGGTCTTCCGTCCTTGCCATGAGTTCGTTCTCGGCGTTTGAAGCTGCCGACTTAACCGTTTTGGCTACACGTGCGGCAATAGGTGACTGCATGAACTGCAGCGCCGTAAGCGCCTCTCCGACATTCATGCCCCTAACTAAGTTAACGTAAGGTTTAAGCTTTTTTACGGATATTCCCGTATTGCTCGATTTTGCCCTTATACCCAATTGTCTTTACCTAAAATGCTTCCTAAATTGATTNCAAGGGAGACCATCAGCCTGATATCCTTTCTGTCTTGGAAGANTGNCCTCTAAAGGTCCTTGTAGGCGCGAATTCTCCGAGTTTATGCCCCACCATATTTTCTGTTACGAAAACAGGAATATGTCTCCGTCCGTCATGTACCGCAATAGTCAACCCCAGCATATCTGGCATGATTACAGAGGCCCTGGACCATGTACGTATTACATCTCTGCTATTGGACCTCATAGCACTTTCAACTTTCTTTGCAAGCTTGGGGTGCACAAATGGTCCNTTTTTAATTGATCGNGACATACTTCGATTACTCCGGANGCTTTATTTCTNGTATCTTNTTCTTACGATGAATTTNCTTGATGGCTTCTTTTTCTTTCTCGTCCTATAACCCAAGGCCGGTTTTCCCCAAGGNGTCTTGGGACCAGGCATACCGATNGGCGATCTTCCTTCGCCTCCNCCGTGAGGATGTGCATTAGGTGCCATNGCAACACCTCTTACAGTCGGCCTCTTACCGAGGTGTCGGTTTCTACCAGCCTTACCCAGCTTTACGTTTTTNTTGTCTACAGCACTAAGCTGGCCCACAGTGGCCATACATGCACTAAGCACGTTTCTCATTTCACCAGAGGGTAGCCTTATAAGAGTGTACTTACCTTCTTTTGCTAGTACCTGTGCGGAGGTTCCTGCACTCCTGACGATCTGCCCCCCCTTCCCNACCTTGAGCTCCACATTATGAACCACAGTACCNGAAGGTATATTCGTCAAGGGTAGTGCGTTTCCTGGTCTTATCTCGGAATTGTCCCCCGACANTACGTTATCGCCTACCCTNAGCTGATTAGGAGCCAANATGTATCTCCAGTCNCCATTTTGAAACTTAATAAGCGCGATCCTGGAGGAACGGTTCGGATCGTATTCAATTGTTTCTACNATCCCTGNAATTCCGAAGTTATCCCTTTTAAAATCTATGACCCTGNATCGCCTTTTATGCCCTCCGCCCCTGTGGCGAACCGTCAACCGGCCTGTGGAATTTCTCCCTCCCGTTTTCTTAATAGGCCGAACCAAACTTTTTTTGGGCCTTCGTTCAGTTATATCGTCCGTAGTCTGAAGAACGAGTCCTCTTTGACCTGGTGTTGTGGGTTTTCTAGTCTTAAGTGGCATTAGACACCTTCAAAAAGGGTGATCGACTCACCAGGCGCGACAGTGACTATGGCCTTTTTCCATGACCTTAATTGCGATAATTTAGGTCCAAAGCGCTTCTTTTTGCCCCTGACGTTCATTGTGTTAACTTTCTCGACTGTGACCCCAAAGGCCGATTCAACGGCATACTTAATATCTAATTTTGTTGCGGAAGGAGCCACTTCAAAAACGTAACGCCTGTCTTCCTGAAGAAGAGTCGATTTCTCAGTAACGACCGGCCTGCGCAGAATGGCGTATTTATGCAGCTTACTCATTCCTCGGAAACCTCATCTAACTGATCTCCGATATCTTCATCCGGCACCCTCTCCGATGAAGATTCTGGTGGGTCTATTTGTAGAACCAAGGCTGAAATCAACTGTTCATCTGAAAGATAGAGAACCTCTTCTTCTGTTGTGGTNAGTTCGGCTGGTTTAGATTGGGGTAAATTTCCGTCAATCTCTGAATCGACCACTTCGCCCTTGTAGACACCTCCCCAGTTCTCTTCGACTTTCCTAACAGCATCGGTAGTGATTACCAAATGTGATTTATTAAGNAGATCGATTGTGTTNAGNACCTGAGCAGGCAAAGTTTTAACTTTCTTGAGGTTCCTCGCTGCTCTGATCACATTGGGATTAGGACCGTCTGTCACAATTAGTGTGGAACTATTTATTTCCAAAGCCTTNAGGATAGACTTTATCGACCTAGTCTTGCCGTCANTTAGATCAAGTTTATCCACAATCACCAGGCTTCCTTGCCTTGCTTTATCTGAGAGAACAGAAACGATCGCTAGTCGTCTCATTTTTTTTGGCGTTCTTTGCNTATAACTACGTGGCGAAGGCCCGAATGCCCTTCCNCCCCCAACCCAGATCGGGGATCTGATGGTTCCTGCCCTAGCGNNGCCAGTGTGCTTTTGCGGCCTGGGTTTCGCCCCACCACCGGAAACTTCTGATCTGGTTTTAGTCTTGACTGTTCCCTGTCTCTTATTTGCGAGGTGGGCGACCACAACCTGATGCAGCAAGGCCGAATTCTCGGGTACGCCAAACACATCACTCCTTACATCAATTTCGCCAGCGACGCCACCACTTATGTTCCTCACATGTAATTTCACTTTTTAACTCTTACGACCTGATTTNCTAATTAAAAGAAGTGAATCACGANGTCCTGGCACAGCACCTTTTACAAGAAGTAGATTCCTATCAGGATCCGACATTACAATCTTAAGGTTTTTGACCGTGACCCTATCACCTCCCATTCGGCCTGCCATCCGCATGCCCTTTATCACCCTTCCAGGAGTAGTACCTGCCCCAATTGAGCCAGGTGCACGGTGTCTATCAGACTGACCATGAGTTTTTGGGCCGCCACGGAAATTATATCTCTTGACTCCACCCTGAAACCCTTTTCCCTTTGAGGTCCCCGTCACGNTTACTTTTTCCCCTTTTTCGAAAATACTAACTCCAATCTCATCACCCAGTGAACAAGCTCCTACATCATCCGCAGGTACCTCTCTCAGAAACCTGAAGNTTTGCCCTCCTGATTTAGCGAGATGTCCTTTTTGTGGAGAATTGGNNTTCTTCACAGTATCAAACCCCAGTTGAACACTTTCGTAGCCATCAATGTCGGCGGTNTTGACCTGTGTTACCGTACACGGTCCCGCTTGTATAGCCGTGACTGTGTCAGCCGTACCGTCCTCGTGGAAGTACTGGGTCACCCCTATTATTTTTCCTATAATTCCGTTTACTGTCATCTGGTTCTCAGAAATCCTGTTTGTTACAACTTAATCGATATATCCACGCCAGCGGGCATATCAAGATTAGTTAATGAGTCAATCGTCTTGGACGTCGGGCTATGTATATCGATAAGCCTGTTGTGTGTCCTTATCTCGAAGTGCTCTCTGGAATCCTTATCAATATGTGGNGCCCGGAGNACACAAAAACGTTTTATTGCAGTTGGCAAAGGCACTGGTCCAGCGACTCTGGCACCAGTCCTTTCGGCAGTTTCAACTATCTGACCAGCTGACTGATCCAAAATTCTATGGTCGAACGCTTTAAGAATGACCCTTATTTTGTTTTCACTCTGTACCATANATCCGTTCCTCCCGNGGCACTATACAGCTTGCGCCTCTACAATAGATTCCGGAGCCTCAAGGTAATTTGCGAATTCCATTGANTAGCCTGCCCTACCTTGAGTAATTGACCTTAGATCATTTGCGTATCCGAAACTTTCGGCCAAAGGTAGCGAAGCCTTAACTACCTGTGTATCGCCCTGNGCATCTATGCTCTCCACTCCAGCCCTTCTTCTCCCAAGATCACCAATCACTTCACCGANGTAATCCTCNGGCGTTACTACTTNTAACTNCATAACAGGTTCCAGTACTATCGGACCNCATCTGAGAATCGCAGCCTTCGCAGCCATAGATCCTGCAATTTCAAACGACATCTTTGAAGAGTCGACATCATGGTAANTGCCATCAATCAACCTGATCAACAGATCAATCACGGGGAACCCTGACTTCGGCCCATTGTTCAACGCACGCCTCACACCATCCTCAACGGATGAAATGTACTCAATTGGAATTGNTCCACCTTTGATTTTGTTTTCAAACTGGACTCCGCTTCCTCTTTTTAGGGGTTCCATTTCTATAATTACGTGTCCATATTGCCCATGGCCACCTGACTGACGGACAAATTTGCCNTCAGCANTCGTTGATTTCTTTACTGTCTCCCTGAACGCNACTCGNGGCTTGCCGACGTTTGCTTCCACCTTGAACTCACGCTTCATCCTATCTGTAAGAATTTCCAAATGAAGCTCACCCATTCCAGACATAATCGTTTGACCNGTCTCTTCATCATAGTNAATTTTGAAGGTGGGATCTTCGTCNGAAAGCTTTACAAGCGCGTCAGAAAGTTTATCTTGGTCTGCTCTAGCTCTAGGCTCAACGGACACCGACACGACTGGTTCNGGGAACNCTATTTTCTCAAGAAGAATTGGTTCNTCAGTATCACAAACCGTTTCACCAGTAGATGTTTCTTTCAGGCCAACCGCAGCAGCAATCTCGCCTGCGAAAACCTCTTCAACTTCTTCTCTTTGATCCGCGTGCATNTTCACAATACGGCCAAGTCTTTCCTTGTCACCCGTAACGGAGTTTAGNACCGTCGTACCTGNCTTAGCGCTTCCAGAGTAAACTCTNAAATAAACCAGCCTGCCTATNTAAGGATCTGTCACAGTTTTAAATGCAAGAGCGGAGAAAGGTTCATCTCTACTTGCTTTCCTCCCCAAACATTTGTCGGAACCTGGAACCGTTCCCTCGACGGCGGGCACATCCANAGGCGACGGCAAATAATCGCCGATAGCATCGAGCAATGGATGAATACATTTGTTCTTAAGAGCTGNTCCCGAAAGAACGGGGACCATCTTGTAGGCTATAGTGGNCTCCCTAATCGCCGCCTTCAAATCACTTANTGTAATCTCNTCTTCCATAAGAAATTTATCTTGTAANTGTTCATCAGCCTCCGCAACTTTTTCAATCATCTCTAANCGCCGAATCTCGAATTCANTCCGGTATTCCTCNGGAATCCCGCCTTCCTCATATTCCCCAGAATNCCCATCGTAAGTAAACGACCTACCCTCAACCAGATCGATCACGCCACAATAGTTATCTTCTTGACCCATGGGNATTTGGATGGGGATTGGATTCCCCCCNAGTCTGTCTAAGATTGTTCCTATCGCCCNATAGTAGTCGCCGCCAACTTTATCCATCTTATTAATGAAGCAGATTCTGGGAACGTTATACTTGTCGGCCTGTCTCCAGACAGTTTCTGATTGTGGTTGTACACCTGCAACAGCGTCAAATACAACTACGCCACCGTCTAATACCCTCAAGCTCCGCTCTACTTCCGCAGTGAAATCCACATGTCCAGGAGTGTCGATAATATTAATATCCCAGTTTTTCCACGAACACGTTGTGGCTGCTGATGTAATGGTTATGCCACGCTCTCGTTCCTGTGCCATCCAGTCGAGCNCTGTATTNCCATCGTCCACGCCGCCCAGCTTGTNAACCCGGCCAGTGAAATAAAGGACNCGCTCCGACACGGTTGTCTTCCCGGCGTCTATGTGGGCGATGAAACCTATGTTTCGAGTTTNTTTGAGAGAGTCTTGGGGCATTTCAAATTCACCTAAGGATTGAGCTTCAATCTTTACTTACCAGCTCCTACCACCGGTAGTGAGCAAAAGCTCTATTGGCCTCCGCCATCCGAAACACTTCTTCTTTTCTNCTGACCGCGGCNCCCTGCCCCCTGGAAGCCTCTAACAATTCCGCAGACAGCTTCTGGGNCATCCCTCTGCCTGATCTTTGTTTTGCTCCAGTCACAATCCATCTCATAGCTAGAGCGAGTCTNCGCGTCGGTCTCACTTCTGTGGGGACCTGATAATTTGCNCCACCAACCCTTCGGGATCTNACCTCNATCATAGGGGTGGCATTTCTTATGGCCTGTTCGAATACCTCGAACCCTGATCTCCCAGCTTCACCTTCGGCCAGTTCAAGAGCTGAGTAAACAATCCGCTGCGCAACGGTCTTCTTACCGNTAAGCATCACATTGTTTATAAACTTCGCGAGATCCACGCTGTTATGACGTGGGTCCGGCAATATTTTTCTTATTTCTGCTCTGCGTCTGCGAGCCATACTAACTNATTTACCTATGCACTACGGGCACCGTATTTACTACGGCTCCTTTTCCTGTCCTGTACTCCGTCTGTATCCAACACTCCTCTGACTACGTGATATCTCACGCCTGGTAAATCCCTTACCTTCCCGCCCCTGATGAGCACGACNGAGTGTTCCTGAAGGTTATGNCCTTCTCCTGGTATATAGGCNGTTACCTCCATNCCATTNGTAAGCCTCACACGAGCAACCTTACGGAGTGCAGAGTTAGGTTTCTTGGGTGTCTGGGTCCTTACCTGAACGCATACNCCCCTCTTCTGGGGGGAACCAGCGCCACGGTTACCCTTGTTCTTTAACGTGTTCCAAGTTAGGTCGAGAGCGGGAGCAGTGTTCTTCCGGCTCTTTTTACGTCTCTTCTTCCTAATCAACTGGTTTACCGTAGGCATAGTTACACCTTTCAAAGTGCCTTAAAAAAGGGCGAAAATACGACACCCCGTGAGGGGCGAAAGGGGTAATTATACGCTCGACAATTATTACTGTCAACGCCTGAGAAGAATCAATATAAGCAAAAGTTTTCTTGAATCAGCGTTCACTCTGCGAAGTCATTTTCACACTTCACAAGCCTATCGTTCCAACCCTGTTGGAATTTTTACTTCCATTTTAGAACTCTTCAAATCTATATTCGTGATAACTTCAGGGATCACAGGCAAAAGTATGTCTTTATAACCGTCCAAGGCAATGGCATAGACATCGTTTGCACCAGTTTCAATTATCTCAGACAACTCCCCTAAGTATTCCCCATCTTCATCGTATGTTTTTAGGCCTATAAGTTCATAGTGGAAATGCTTTCCTTCAGGCTTCTCAAGGGAGTCACATTCCGGTACAGAGAGTTCCATTCCTTTGCATGCTTCCGCATCCTCTCGACTATTTATACCTNGTAAAAACAGTAGCATCCCTTTTCTATCTTTACTCGATTTTAAGACTTCCCTTTTAATTCCCGAGATAAACAAAGTGGCACCTGGATCAAAACGTTGAAGAAATTCAGTGGTTACCTCGACTCGCAGCTCGCCTCGTAAACCTCTAACGCCACGAACGACACCTACTACAATGTGGTCAACGGGAGCGTCTAAGTATATTGATCTTCGTTGAGACAAACTAATCCTAGAGTCATNAAGCNCCATNTTAATGTGCTCACATTGAGCACATTAATNCCCTAATCAGTCTATATCAAGGTTGGCGTGTACGCCTTCTTTAACTGCCGCGACCCTCAACAGGGAACGTATAGACTGAGCTACTCTGCCTTGTCGGCCGATGACTTTTCCTTTATCTTCCGGATGAACTTGCAAGGTAAGGAACACACGCCCACCTTCTTTTTCATCTTGAGTGACAATTACTTCGTCAGGGTGAGTAGCGATCGATTTCGCTATGTATTCAACTAGTTCTTTAAGCTGTGCCATTTATAGCTTTGTAAAAAGGGTGATTATTCAGCCGCCATCTTATCTAAATTATCGAGCATACGCTGAACTGCCTCACTCGGCTGAGCGCCTTGGCTGATCCACTTTCTTGCCTTCTCTTCATCAATCACGATCTCTGGCGGATCTTGGCGGGGATTGTAGTGACCTAAATGGTCAACAAAAGCACCGTCTCGAGGCTTCTTAGAATCGGCTACCACTATCCTATAACTCGGTTGATGCCTCGCACCTGTTCTTCTTAGTCGGATCCTCAGCATATCCTTGCTACTCCTGACCGATTTTGGCTTTATTGAGACTTTTGATAAGTCTCGATTTCCGACGCGAGGCGTTATTCTCGTGAATCACACCTTTTTGTGCTGCCCGGTCTAACGCCGCAATCGCAACCCTTGCCGAACCCTCTGCCCCTTCTATATCTCCCGAATCTATCAAGCGTCTAGTTCTGGTAACGAAGGTTCTAGCCTTTGTCCGGAGAGGTTGGTTCCTCTCCTTTTTTCTATCGCCTACTCTTGCTGACTTTGCGCTTGGCACCTAAAGGTACCTCCTATGAAGAACTCTGTTCAAATTTATATCTATTTAACATCAAGATTTCTCAATCTGGAAACACTAATAATACCGTTGACAGCTTCAAGTCGGGTATACAAAGTGTTGAGTTGATCAACGCCGTTGATGTAAACAGTTAAAGAAATTACACTAACATCATCGTACTCTTCAGATGAAATATTGGCAATATTGATCCGCTCATTTGAAACAACGGAAGTGACATCGCCAAGTAGGCCTACTCGATCCCAACATTTTAACTGTATACGCACAGGATAAAGAGTTTTAGTTTCTCCCCAATCAACGGATACTATTCTTTCTTCTTGGTCTTCAGAAAGTATGTCAGGGCAATTGATCCTATGGATTGTTACGCCTCTCCCACGGGTGATAAATCCAACTATTTGGTCCCCCATTATGGGATTACAACACCGGGCCATACTGGTTAGTAAATCTCCAACGCCGAGCACCTGGATACCTGAGGCTGGTCCTGTGCGAGGTATCCCCTGTCTTGTCTCGATTTCTGGAG
>PAOO01000042.1 GCA_002708065.1 Chloroflexota bacterium | reverse complement strand
ATCTCAACATCAGTTTTCCACACAGATGGGTTGGGCATGAACTCTGCTCAGTTAGGTGTGGCGGCCAAATGAAACTCGTGACGATCGATTCCAATGCCAGCGGATCAGATTCGTATCCGGGTGGCGAACGTCGGCCATACTCCTTCTGGATGATCCGTCAAATCATCGTAGAATTTGGTAACTGGATACCCATTCTTACCTGACCATACTCCTCAGCCGCGACATCCCAGGATAATGAACTGTGGTGTGAGGCTGCGTGGGCATCCCTGTGAAAGCGCTGTAATGGGCTGGAATCGAAGAGGGCATATCCTCCACCTGCTTCGAAGAGTCGGTTCACAGCACGTATGCATAACTTGACCACATAAGCTTGATCGCGGCGGTACCGCGCGCGGTCGTCTAGGGTGGGTGTTTCGCCACGGCGACCCAGTCCGAATAGCTCCTTGCAGTCCTCTAGCATAATCAGTTGAGCTGCTCGGACCTCGGCTTCAGACTCAGCAAGTCGGACATGAATAGTAGTGAACTCGCCCATCTTCTGGCCCGATCTCGCGAACACTCGTTGTCTGGTGTAGTTCTCGAACTCATCAATGGTGCCTTGAGCCATGCCTATGATCGGCGAAGCCAGGGTGTACGGCAATATAGATCCCATCGGAACACGATAATTTGCCGTATCATGAACTCTGCGGCCTGGAGACCGCGCTTCCTGTATATCCGTTTCGAGTACCGCCCGATACTCGGGAATAAAAGCATCTTCGACAACGATATCCTTGCTGCCAGTGCCGCGAAGCCCCGAAACGTACCAGGTATCCTCGATGACATAGTCTGATTTCGGAATCAGTAAGTATAGTAGACCTTCCGGGCCGATTCCCCCGAGCATCACCCAGCTAGCTTCATCGCAGCCGCTGGCGAACCTCCAGTGCCCACTCAGTTTGTATCCACCTACGGTTGCAGTTAACTTCGAGTGTGAAGTATTGAAAGAGGAGGATGACAACACGTTTGCCGAGTTGGCCCAATATTCTCGTTGGGCCTGCTCAGGAAACGTTCCTACCAGCCAGTTATGACTTGCCCAAACAGAGTAGGTCCAGGCCGTAGAACCGCAGCCACGCCCAAATTCCGTCGCTATTTGGAAGACAACGTCGAGGTCGAGACCCATTCCACCGAAACGCCTAGGTTGTGCGGCCCTTAAAAGTCCCGTGGCGTGAAGGTCGTCTACAGTCTCCTTTGGAATCCGTCGCAGTTCCTCAGCTCGGGTGGCACGCTCGCGCAACGCAGGAATGAGTTGTGCCGCTCTTCGTGCCAACTCCTCTGGCTTTGTCATTGTGTAGCCTGCGCCCTCATCATAAATCTTGTTACGTGTCCTTAATCAGGGTTAATCCTAATGAGGTGTCTTCATAGGAGAGCACCTCACGTTCGAATATTCCCCATTGTAAAGGCTAGCACCTCAATTGATGTATGGGAGAAAAATCATATCGAATCAACTTTCCCAATCGGTGAATTGGCTCCTAGAATGGATTTCGGATTCTCAGTCAGGAGTCATTTTGATTCGCACCTCAGAATGAGTCCATGGATTTTGCGCAGCTAAACTGTCCCTTCGTTTTTGTGGATTAAGAAAACTTTAATGATCAGTGATGATGAAATATCATCTATTTCCGTACGCGGATCGGAATTCTATGAGAAAAATTCCACGTTGCTATGAGTCGGCTAGGAGATACTCGTACGAGCCAATCAAAGTATCTTAATGATCTGAAACCACCTGCATCGGTGCCAATATAAGTCAGGCACGGGTTTTGCCAACAACCATTTTGTGGAACAGATTTATTTTGGATATAATTCAACGATGCTAGAGAAGTGCTTGCAACAGTGCCAAAGTAATCGTAAAAACTAAAGCTGAGGCACCTTTATAAGGAGATGACGTGATGACTTCAAAAGAAGTGAAATCCCTCTACCGAAGTCCAGTCCGGATGCCCAANGGACTACAGTGGTATGGCGATGAGTTATACGTTATGGACCAACTTACAGACGATGTTTTTGTTCTGNANGAAAAAGGTTCAGTTAAAAGAGTTATATGGACGGAAACAGTTAACGGTTCTGGCATAACCGTAAGTGACGGGTACATCTGGACAGCTTGTAATTCTAACTCTGGTGCTACTGCCAGACCTAAGAGANCTTATGATGACCATGTGGCAAATGTGCGGAAAGTAGACATTGCTACCGGAGAAACCGTGGATTTTTTCCCTACACCCGACGGCGGCGGTATTCACGGGATTGAATGGGATGATGGCAACATATGGATAACAGCATTCAGCCCAAAAGCAATAATGCTGATAGACGGTTCAACTTATGAAGTACTTCAAAAATTCCCTTGTGAATTAAATGTACTTCATGGGTTAGCTAAGGATGGAGATGGTATCTGGTGCGCTGATCGAGCAGATAAAACAATAGTCAAGTACGAAAAGGCAACCGGCAAGGAAATGGAGCGCATCGAACTGCCGGGAGACGGGCCAGACCCGCATGGGCTTAGCATAAAAGATGGGACACTCTGGTACTCGGACGCTGATTTTCCTGTCGCCGAGGGTATGCGAGGGTATCCAGAAATAGGCTATATTGTCTAATCAGCTGGTTTAGGCAATAGCGACAGCGGATTCTTCCATTCTCTTGCTAGGAACCCAGAATTCTTAGTCCGTAATGGGCTCGTGCGCCTTGAGGAAACGGCGCGCGTGATTTACGACTTCATCGATGTGCTCTTGCGAATCCTTCCATGGGAAAATCGTTGTCTCAGCATGCGGGGCTAGGTCCGCGACCTCCATGGCGATCTCATATGGGTGTGCGGGAACGTTGTCGGGTGCTATCAGAAGGGGTGTTTGAAGCGACCGTACAAAGTCGCGCGACACTGTGAAAACGAAATCTCCACGTGTGGAATACATGCTTGTGAGAAAGTCATGGACCTTATCTGTGGTGACGTCAGAGAGCTTTTCACATAGCGGCGGGCCCCAGCGCTCTGTGTTGTTCTGGTAAAAAAGGTCAGGGTACTCAGGACTAAAACCGCTGGGCTGCATCATCGCGGCGGCGACGACTCGATCTGGAGCCAGCCTGATTAAGTTGTGGATCATCGGTCCCCCGATACAGAAACCCATGACCAAGAATTCTCGGATGCCAAGATGATCCATTAGCCCTAGCTGATCGTCAGAGTAGGCATCCCAGGGGCGGTCAATCTCCAGTGGACCAATGGACTGGCCTGTGTCTGCATTGCGCAAGTCAGCAGATACACAGCGGAAGTCATCCTTGTATCTTTCCATGGGATTGAACGGAACGGCAGTCTGTAGAGACGAGATTGAGGAATTGAGTCCACCGCCGGGAATGATCAATAGAGGAAAGCCCGAACCGATCTCTTCGTAGTAGATTTGGACGGGTCCTCTTTCGTAAAACGGCATAGCGACTATCCTCCATCAGTGATTTGCAAGGTGCACTCAGCTATCTTCGTGCTAATTACGTTGGGGCTTTGCTCCTGTTTCCGACGTAGACTGGCTTTGAGACCCTATTTCTCCGCTTCTTCCCAGTGGTGCCGAAGGGGAGACTCGAACTCCCACGGGTTTTATCCCAACGGTTTTTGAGACCGCCGCGTCTACCATTCCGCCACTTCGGCATGAGGAAAAATTAATTATAGGTTGTTATTGTAAAACTCTCTCAAGAGAGGGCTTTACATATCGATTTTCTTCTCGCCGGATAGATATGCATTTGGCTCTTTTTGAAATGCTTTGTTACATCCCGGGCCGCAAAAGTAGTAAGTTTCACTATCATGTTTCCATGTTCCGCCCGTTGGATCATTTATGTCCACATCCATATGACACACGGGATCCCTAGCTGAATCCATCTGTTTTCTGCCNAACAANGGAATTTTCATAATTTAGCTACTCTTAACTTTTGGGTTGATTCAAAGTGACAGTGTTCATTAGTTCTTTAGAGGAACGCTACTNAACCTCAGTGAGTTTAACACCACGCTTACGGAACTGAGTGCCATTGCTCCCGCAGCTGCTATAGGGTTCAGGAACCCGTGATCACCTAGTAGAGGGGTAAGAACTGTTGGAACATCACCCTGAAAAAATGGATACATCACGCCGGCAGCTAAAGGCACGAGGAAAATATTATAGCCAAAGGCCCATATCAAGTTCTGCCTGATTGTGTGAATTGAAGCCCTACTAAGTGACACGGCATCTGCTATTAAGGCGAGATCATTTCGAACAAGTGTTACATCGGACGCTTCTATTGCGGCATCTGTTCCTCCTCCTATGGCTATGCCAACATCTGCCTGGGCCAACGCCGGTGAGTCATTGATGCCATCTCCTACCATAGCCACTATTTGACCCTCTGCTTGAAACTTTCGTATCCGATTCGCTTTCTCACTGGGCAATATTTCTGATTCCACTCGAGTTATGCCCAGTTGTTCAGCGACTGATTCCGCCACCTGCCTTCGATCACCGCTCAGAAGAACAACGTTGATGCCCATCTCCTGGAGTGCAGACACAGTTGGAAGAGACTCCTTGCGAGGCTCGTCAGAAAACTTGATTTTCCCGTTGATTTTTCCATCTACCGTCACGAGGGCTTCACCTAAAGTTGATTCGCTTGAAGCTGGCCGAAGACCTCTAGATCTCATGAACGCTACACTGCCAACTGCAACCNATTTACCTTCTACAACTGCTACGGCTCCCATACCCGGTGTGGCTTCAAATTCTGTCACCTTTATTAGGGAGACATTTTCCTCCTCACATTTTCTTAAAACTGCTGCTGCCAATGGGTGCTCTGACCTGGCTTCTACGGAACCAGCTAGTCTCAACAATTCTTTTGATGACAGATTTCCGTGAGGGATTATATCTGTGACTGAAGGCATTCCCATTGTTAATGTTCCCGTCTTATCAAATACCATCGTGCCAATTTTCTGCATTTGNTCCAGTGACTCGGCGTTCCGAAACAGTACCCCCATGGACGCTCCTCTTCCGGTACCGACCATGACNGCCGTTGGAGTGGCCAAACCCATTGCACATGGACATGCTATGACCAACACTGCGACCGACGTCTTTATGGCAGACAGATAAGACGGAGATGGACCAATCAGCAGCCATGTAATGAATGTGAGGATAGCTACTGTCAAAATGATGGGGACAAAATAAGAAGAAACTGTATCNGCAAGCCTTTGNACCGGCGCTTTGGATCCCTGTGCCTCTTCCACCAGTTGCACGATTCTGGCGTGAGCGGTATCTCTCCCTACTCTTGAAGCTGTGTATATCAGGCTACCAGAGCCGTTGATTGTTGCCCCGAAGACTTGGTCCCCCGGTTTCTTTTGTACCGGTAGGCTTTCCCCCGTAAGCATGGATTCGTCTACTGATCCGGAGCCTTCACTGACAATCCCATCAACCGGGAAGCGCTCTCCAGGTCGGACGATCACCACGTCACCAACAATCACTTCCTCAACGGACACAGTGANCTCCCCTTTCCTGATGAGCCTGGCTTTGTCCGGGTTCATTTCAATGAGTGATTTAATAGAACCTGCTGCACGCCTACGGGCCTTTGATTCGAGCAATCTACCTAGTAGAACGAGACCAATGATCGCGCAAGAGGCATCGAAATATGTGTGTCCTTCTCCGATATTTATTCCAGCCAGACTTAAAATTGTCACGGCTAAGCTGTATCCATATGCCGCTGACGTACCAACTGCCACCAAAGTGTTCATATTGCTGGTTCGGTGCTTCAGGGCTCCCCATGCACTCAAATAGAATTCTCTTCCTGCCCATATTTGGACAGGTGTTGCCAATACAAGCAGCACCAGTCTGGATTCAAACGGGAATAAATTTCTAATTTCAGGTATTAGCATGATTGCCATGATGAGAATAGCTCCCGCTATACTCACTGACATTCGGCGAATGAGATCTTTGGTTTCCCTCTCAGTCGAGCCGTAATCATATTCACCTTCGTCAACACGTGTCGCTTGATACCCGCTTTCGCCCACGGAGGCTCTCATATCTGATACTGAGGTTATTCCNGAAATGTAACCCACGCTTGCTCTTTCTGTCGCAAGATTGACGGAGGCTTTAGTTACTCCATTAACTGACAAAAGAGCAGACTCCACATGCGAAACACATGCAGCGCAGGTCATTCCTTCTATGGCGAGGGTAATGTTTTCTATTCTCAGTCCGTATCCGGAATCTTCTAATGCATTGGAAAGAGTTGGAATAGAAGGGATTGCATTGTCAGAACGAATCGTGGCCTTTTCAGTTGCAAGGTTGACAACGGCATGCGAAACGCCTGGAATACCTTCAAGAGCGTTGCCCACGTGAGTGACACATGCAGCACAGGTCATTCCAGTAATAGGGACCGTTATNATTANGTCGGCAGTAGTCTTGGCTACGGACATTCCTGTCTCGCCCCAGTAAGCTTATTATGAGGGTCTATGTATCTATTTATGACAATTATATTTCATTAAAGCAAAGGGACTGATTTCAGATCGAAATCAGTCCCCGAAACTTGCTGTGAATTGTTTTGGAATATTCTTACATTGTTCGGACAACTCCTACGACACGTCCTTTGACGGACACGTTTGTCGCAGCCACTGTGATTGGCCTCATCTGGGAATTGGCCGGTACCAATCGAACTTGATCTCCTTCCAGGTAGAAATGCTTAAGCGTGGCTTCTTCGCGGTCCTCTAGCCAGGCCGCTACCATATCCCCATTTTGTGGCTGTGTAATCGGTTCAAGTAAAACGAGATCGCCGTCTCCGACAAGGGCGTCTATCATAGATTCGCCCTTTACCTTTAAAGCAAAGACATTATCTCGTCCCTTCGTGAGGAAAGGTGGTAAATCCACTTTGTCAAAATCTGCGTCATTCCAAGGTCCGGTATTTGCAACAGGGAGTGGTTCTCCCGCCGCGATATTGCCAAGCACTGGGATGGATATAAGGTTACGAAGCGAGTCGCCTGCCACTGAGGCGGCTTCTCCCAACAATTCAATCCCCCTGGATACCTCCCTTTTTCGCTGAAGGAAACCCTCTCGTTGCAAAATCTGTAGATTGTAATCTACTACGGATGTTGAACTTATTTCGCATCCCATTTGTATGTCTCTGACGGTAGGTGGGTAACTATTTTCACTCATAAATGTTTGGATATACCCGAGANTTGCCTGTTGTCTTTTTGAAAGCGGCCGTTTCATGGCTCCTCCTGCTGACATCATAGATGACTTTAATAAAATTCAGTACTAATGTTCGGAACAAATTATCAGAACAATTGTGCGATGTCAACGAGCAATCGGCAGAACATGACTCAAATTGCAGGAACAGAATGTTGGCGATATCCCGTTGACCCCCTAAAATGTCCAATGCTATGATATTAATTGTGAAACTTATCACCAAATGTGATGGTTTATGGTTTTTGTGAACATTATCAACACAAGGGATAGGTGACTTCACAATCCGTAGAACGGTTGGCCGAAGTGAGGGTAGATCATATGCTCCTAAAGAAACTGGTGTTATTTGTGGTTCTTATCGGCATCGTCACACCGGTAGTGGCATGCGGGGAGAATGTACCTCCAAAGGGAAATCACGACGCAGTGAAGCCTGCACCTGTACCTGCTTCACAACAACCGATGACAGCCCCTCCGGTTGCGGCACCTACAACGGCTCCAGTCGCGGCCACTAAGTCAGGATCATCCGGAGCNTTAGCTGACAGAGTTGTTTCAGTCGGCCTGCAGGACGAATCCGCCAATTACGCTTTTGACCCTGAGCANCTCACCTTTGCTAAGGGTGAAACAGTTACTATCGAGTTGACCTCCCAAAACGAATTTCATTCCTTCACTGTAGACTCTCTNGGTCTTGATGTAGAAGTGGAAGCTGGTGAGTCTACCTCAGTAACTTATACCTTTGACACAGCGGGTANCTATGATCTCATATGTATTCCTCATGAATCTTTGGGTATGGTTGGCACAATTACNGTTCAATGATGTAGTCTGCTATNTTTCGGCAGTTANCTATTTNTGAGANNGGNTGTCTTAGTGAAGTCAGCATCGCTTTCATGGATNCTTGTGCTTGGCCATAGACNCGGCTANGGCCGAGAAATTACGGAAAGATAGAGTGAAACTGNNATGAAAATCAGGGCTTGTTTTTCATTCTCTCTTGTCTTAATNATCACTGTAATGCACTTTGGGTGTAATGATTCGTCTACACCTATTGAATCCTCACCTGTCCCACCGGCGNAAGCAGGTAGTTCAACTCCTGAANCTGCCCAAAGCCTTGGAGTGGTCTCGCCTGAAGATTCTTCCTCTCTTATATCGCCGAATATGGGACAGACCCTTGAAATNAGGANTCCGACCACTGCCCGCTANAGNATCGGAGAGAGGGTGGCCAGGCTCGATACTCCCATTACAGCCGTTGGTGAGACTTCAAACGTGCAGGGCAGAATCACTTTCGACTCCGAGGGTGCTATCTCACCGGGATCCAACATTAAGGTAGATGCCACTACGTTGAGAAGCGACGAAAACAAGCGGGATAACTGGGTTCGCCGNAACGGTGGTTTAGGCCAAGAGGTATCGATAGAGCTGAAGAGTGTACAAGGTTTACCGTGGCCGCTCCCTGAATCGGGATCNTTCGATTTTCGCCTTATTGGAGAAATGACAATATCTGGAATTACAAAATCGACTATATGGNAGACTTCCGCGGATTTCTCAACCAGTTCTGTGATCGGCGTAGCTAAGACCANTGTGACGTGGGATGAATTTGATCTATCAAAGCCCCGCCTCCCATTCATAATTTCAATGGACGACGTTATTGATTTGTCCATTAGCTTTGAGGCGACACGCTAGGGNGACCACATTATTTCATAAGGCCACATTTTATAGNGGTCTTATTATTTTGTTGTACAACATGTAGGGTTCTCGTTGACGACTATTTGTCCCAGTCATATACTTGTTCGGAAATCCTAGGAGTTATTTCCCATGCANGTATCTTGCCTCCAGCAAAACTTGAGAAGAGGCCTTGCAATTGTCGGCAGAGCTGTGGCCACCCGGAGCAATCTCCCGGTATTGCAGAACGTGAAGATAGCTACAGAGGACAGTATGTTAGTCCTCACGGCTACGAACCTCGATATAGCTATAACAACACGGATAGGTGCACAGGTTGAGGAAGAGGGTGAGATAACTATTCCNGCCCGCCTTCTCACGGACTTTGTNAACTCCTTACCCGATGAACGCATTGACATAAAAACTTCCGTCGAGCCACTCAGTATAGGCCTGAAATGTCAAAGGTTTGAGGCAAATATCAATGGTACTGATGCAGAAGANTTTCCCCCGATACCTACTGTAGACGAAGGAGCGACCATTAAGGTTGACCCACAGGTTCTACGCGAAACCATAGCGTATGTAGCCTTTGCAGCGGCAACGGAAGACTCGAGGCCAGTTCTCACAGGTATCAAAGTGGANGTCAATGGAGAAGACTTTACCTTTGCAGCCGCGGATGGATTCAGGCTTGCGGTATATGATGGCAAGCTCACTGAACCGCTACCTGAACCTACAGAATTTATAATTCCTGCTAAAACGATGCAAGAAGTTGGAAGATTAATAGGCGGAGNTGACTCCGAAGTGGAGTTCACCGTCACCTCTGCGGGAACGCATGCCCTGTTTAATATAGGTACGGTGGAGATTGTTTCCCAGCTAATGCCAGGGTCTTTTCCCAATTTCAGGTCGCTTATTCCGTCGGAACACAGGAACAGGGTCATAGTGCAACAATCCGATTTTATGAGGGCCGTTAGGTCTGCTTCTATCTTTGCAAGGGATGGCAGTGGAATTGTCCGAGTTCAGATCATGGGAGATGAAGAAGGCAGTGGNATATCAATTTCTTCCAGAGCGGAGGAGTTAGGTGATAATCAAGGCGAGATTGATGGTGAAGTGGAAGGTGAGGTAGACGACCAATCCCGGATCGCATTTAACAATAAGTATCTTTCTGAAGTTCTCGATGTGCTGGGTGATGGAGAGATCGCATTTGAAATCACCAGTGCGTCCAGTCCAGGAGTAGTTCGGTCNGTTAGCAAAGAAGGTTACACTCACGTAGTCATGCCNATGTTTGTACAATGGTGAGTAAGAATTCAGGGTTTTTGTTCTCGATTCCGTTCGTAATCACAGCTTCACGCAAGGTGAAGTTTTCTAAAGTCTGAGCGTCATGACCAGAGGTGGCACNGTTATCCTATCGAACACACTGAAGGGTGTGAGCTTGATTTCGCGAGCCTTCTTTGGGAGGCCTTCTTTTCTGATANGTCACNGCAGGGTGGNCACTNTCGTTCCGAGCTNGATGACGTCTATCTTCGCTCGCGTCGCCTCGTAGGGGTTCTTACCAGCTACCGGGCGTCTTCTTGGAATGGTCCCTATTCAGAGACAATTAGCTCCCCAGGGGTTAGCTCGGTTATTTTTGTCCCCAACGGTAAGGTCCATACCAATTTACTTCACATTTAAATCCGGATTGTGTAGCGGATAGTTATTCTAATTCCCTAATACATTAAATCTTTTGTAAGACAAAATAATGCCCTGGGTTCCAAGCCTGACAAATCAAATAAAGTTGATTATCGTAGATATGGAATACGACGTTGTGCATATGTTGGGCTAGTTCAATATTTAATTCTTCCTTAGGGCGTATTATGGACAGGAGTTGGTAAGTTTCTACGTCAATAATCAAGATAGGGGCTGGTCTATTTTCATCAGGGTCGTTCAGACAAGCTATTGCAGCATACCAGTGATCTTGATATTCGATGTAGTCTATGCCACATAGAAAAGAACCAGGTAACAGTTGATGAGAGGCTACGAAAATACCTCCGATGTCGTGAACTTGGATGCGGGAATTAGGACGATCAGTAATGTCTAACTTCTTGTGGATCGGATTGAACCCTATACCGTGTGCCGTAGTGAATTTGCCATCTTCTTTAGAATCTTCGGTTTTTCCGCCAAAGATTTGATTCCACTCTCGTGTCGCCACATTAGCAGAGACAATGTGGTTGGATCCGTAGCCGTCGGCGATATATAGTTGGTCTCCGACGACAACAGTATCAGTGGGTTTGTACGGTTTTTCTTGGGAACTGTATTCGTTAAATAGCGGACGGGGAAGTATGTAATCGATCTGCCCGTCTAAAGTAATCACGCAAACAGACTCGTTATTATTAGCGGGTAATATTAGGCGCTTTTCTCCCCCAAGTTCCGTAATAGTTGTGCCGTGGAAATTAAACGATTCTATCTGTTCAGGTAAACGTATAACATGCTGTTTTTGGAGATCTGGATCGATGCTGACGATCCCACACCCGGGCATGCCGTAGTAGACAGTTCCTGCCCCTGTAGAATCAATTGCAAATCCTCCGTGTAAATCCACCTCGTGTTCCTTAGCAATTGATGGAAGATTACTTAGATCTTCACGATGCCCAAAAGAAAATGGTTGATCGCCGCTCTTTTTATTTAAGGTCATATTCGTGCTCCATTTACTTGAGAATTAGATCTTAAGAGGACATCGTAGCAAATCTACTAACCTCAATGTCCTACAAGTTGTTGGCGTTAGTTACAAATTCGGCAACGATGACTAAGATGGGCCTCTAATATCCTTTGAATACCTCCACACCTGTCCTGATTAGATTTGGAAGGCGGGCACGAGTACTTTGCTGGTTAAACGAATCACCTTCTATGTCCAGGTAACGTAATTTAGGAAGGAAATTCAGGGACCAACTGAAGAAGGTGAAATAGATGGACAAAGCCCGAATGTATAAATAAGGTTATTTTGTACTACAGTCGCCACTATCCCCTATGTATTTTTTCACAACCAAGCTGTAGATTTGGCGTCACCGCCCTTCTAGAAACTCCACAAACTTCGCCCATCTGTCGCTTTGCTAATAGGGCAGGAGAGAAAAAGTGACAGCTAATAGTCGGCTAATAATTTAGAACTCGATATACCCATACTTGATGTAAAACGTCAGGTTCACCTGTAGGCAGTGGGTGGAATTCCTCACTGACATCTACAACTTCCCATAATTTTTTGGATTCCATTTCTTCCTGTTTCTCTTTGAATCCGTTTTTCAGATATACGTCTGTTCTT
>PAOO01000041.1 GCA_002708065.1 Chloroflexota bacterium | reverse complement strand
TAACGCAAATCCTTCCATAACAGGCGAAGCTATCTGGGCACACTGGCGCCAGAGACAGCGCATAGAGCAATATCAAGACAACTTGCTGATGCTAGGTCACAGTGGTTATTTGGCGGTGAAGCGCAGGGCGCTTATATATACTTTGCGTTCGCTTAAGATTGATTTCACCTACGATCAAATTGATGAATTCATGCAGTCTTACCAGAAGTTATCCCCTTTTCAAGACGCTTTAGATGGTCTCTTCCGTCTCAAAAAGAGATACGAATTAGTTATGCTCTCTAACGGTGAGCAATGGTATCTTGAACATCTCGCCAATAATCAGATTGGGATCGAGTTCCAGGAAATCATATCCGCTCAGTCAGTCGGACAGTTTAAACCCCACCCAGCAGTGTATAGATTCGCGTCTCAGAAACTAGGGCTGGAACCATCACAGATCATGATGGTGGCAGCCCACTCTTTCGATATACTCGGCGCAAGACACAGCGGGTTTCGGGGTGCATATGTGAACCGATATGATCTACCCTACGACGAGTCTGATTACAAGCCTGATTTCACAACAAGCAGTTTCCTGGAGTTGTGCGACCAGCTGGCTGTGTAGCCTTAATAACTTTTTACAGAATCGCTCAGGAGGCATACATGACTACGACGAGCGACAAGGTTCGGATTGGGATCGCAATGGGTGGTTGGCCATTTCCAGAACCCGATCCTCAAATGCTTTGGGAGTACACGGACCGCATGGAATCTCTTGACATTGATTCCATCTGGTTCACAGACCGTATCGTTTCCCCTCTTCTATCTCTCGAAACGGTTGTGGCCATGTCATTCATCGCCTCCCGCACTACCAAGCTTAAGTTTGGTACGAGCGTTATAGCCCTTCCGCTGAGAAATCCTACTATCCTTGCCAAGGAATTAGCCACGATCGACTTTCTCTCTGAAGGACGTTGCCTTCCTGCTGTAGGTCTTGGAACAGAGGATGAGACTGAGTATGAAGCATGTGGCACATCAAAGCGAGTCAGGGTTAGCCGCACCGAGGAAGCCGTCGAGGTAATGCGGTTGCTCTGGTCACAGGACGAAGTCTCCTACCAGGGAAAGCACTTCACATTAAGCGGAGTGACCGTGCAGCCAAAACCAGTGCAGAATTCGCTGCCACCCATTTGGTTTGGCGGCCGTAGTGAACCCGCCTTGAAACGTACTGCGAAGCTCGGTGATGGTTGGTTAGTTTCACAAGCACCGCCCGAGGAAGTTGCCGACAGTATTCCCAAAATCAAGGAGATGGCTCTACAGTACGACAATCACATAGAAGATGACCATTACGGAGCAATATTCAGCTATTGCTTTGCTGATAGTCCCAAAGAGGCGGAGCAGATGGCAGAGCCGTATAATCTTCGCCGTCGAAGTGACGTTCCTATGCGCGATATGAATGCATTTGGACCTCCGGAAGTGCTGTCTAACCTTCTCGACAGGTATATTGAGGCAGGTGCGACCAAGTTCGCCCTCCGTCCAGCTTGTCCACCAGAGATGACCCACGAACAGATGGAAATGCTCGGTAACCACATAATTCCCCGGTATCACAAAAGTTAGTACTCGCGAAAACCGAAGAAAGCCTCATGCATGAATAATCTTTGAGCAAGGCAGCTGTTGAAAGCGATTAGCCATACTTCCCATATGTTGTATGAATAAACTATGTGTATATAGCTCTATAAAACCACAAAGACTTATAGTGGGGCAACGCCAATGATTCCCGTACAAGTGGGCAAAGCCAATATATATTCAGTGTCCGATGGAAATATGACATTCTCCCGGGATACCTTCTTCAACGGTCTCTCCCAAGACGACTGGAAATCGTACAGTGATTACCAGGGTTCAGAATTTGCTATGAACGTTGGATCATTCATCATAAGTACCCATGAAAGCACAGTACTGGTCGATACAGGGCTAGGTAAACTCGATCACCAGATCAAACAACCTACAAGGGAGACCCTGCTGCCAGAAATCAATGAAGCGGGATTCTCCCCGGAAGATGTTGACACCGTTTTCATTACACATCTCCACCTCGATCATGTTGGCACGAACATGACTGATACCCCGTCTGGATGGATTCCTACCTTTCCTAACGCACGTTACATGGTTTCGAGAGAAGACTGGTCACTATTCACCAGGCTATCAAACTCGGAAGCTTTCTCATACATAAAGCAGCAGGTTCAGCCGCTAATGGACAAAGGAATTCTAGAACTCTTTGATGGCGAGACGAAAGTTTCCGGCGAGATCACCACACTCCCTACTCCCGGGCATACTCCCGGGCACTCGAGCCTATTAATATCCTCCGAAGGACAGAAGGCCGTAATTGTAGGTGATGCTGCCCACATCCCACCACAGGCGCAAGAAACCCAATGGAGTCCTTCACCGGACCGAGATAAGGAACTGTCCGCGAAATCTAGGGCTATGGTAATGGATCTCATAGAGAGGGAGCACGCGTTGCTTGCATCCGGCCACTTCCCCTCACCAGGATTCGGCAATCTCGTACGTGTGGAATCAAAAAGATTGTATGTTCCGTTAAGTTAATCTCTAATCCAGCGATTGCCGAATTCCATCAATCTAGCCCGAAATCTTTCTGCTGCTAAAACTAATACCAGCAGAGCAACACCGATCACAGCAGCAATTATCGCGCCCCCAAAGGAAGATAAAAGAGACGTCGCTTGGTAGATCACGTCAATCCNGAATAGCAAAACGCCGGAAATCATAAGCACCTTTGACCGTGTAGCAGCTCCCCAGACTATGAANCCTATTCCCTCAACTCCTAACAACACNGCNTACACCCACTCAGGATCTTGGGAGGTAGATTGAATGAAAGAGGATAGGCCCATNACCAATACCGCGAGCACCTCNACGAAAGGACTAGCGGGAATACCCTCTTCCGTCTCCACCTGCTGATTATAATAGTAGGCCGTCCCTGGACCAGTTCCCTCCCTTCGGCGACGTTCGGCATACGCTATACCCAAGAGGTACAACCCGGCAGGAATCGCATACGCTTGAGCTTGGCCGAGTTCCCAGTCAGCGCCCTGCAATATCCAACCCAAAAGCAGAAGCCCGACACCCAAATAACCGAAGGTATGGCTTCTATCNAAAAATGACATCCCTGTGTAGGCAAGTCCGACAATTGACAACGTAATTGCTGTAATTGACCATTCCGTTTTACCAAAAGTGTCTGAGCTGAAAAGCCCTCCGATTGCCATGAAGATAACGTACCCAAGTGCTAACCACGACAATCTCAGAGAGGAAAATCTCATCACCTTAGCCCAGAGTTCACCNCGCTCAAATCTTTTAATTCCCTCCCCCCTTCCTAAAAACTGGGATCCCCAGAGAAGAACGAGAGCTTCAACAGCCCACCCCACGGCCCTTTCTCCTCTGTAGAATCCCAGCATACCCATGGCAAATCCGCCAGCGACCGACATCCAGAAAACGCCTAACGTAGCCGCTATCACCCCTTTAGAGAATTGGGTTGTTACTATTGCAATTGCACCGTAAACAAGAGACATAGAGAGCCCTTCCCAATTAGCCCAATCCCCCCACCCCGACATAGTTACGGATGCCAACGACAGGAGAGCCGCTGCAGACAGAAACGGCATGGAGTCCTTACTAGAGAGCTTATTAATCAATAAAAATATGCCCCCTGAAAGCAGTGATACACCAAACGCTACCCATGCGGTGTTCATATTACTGAGACCCCAAGGTTCCGACGCGAGGTTCAATAACAGGAGAAAACCTCCGACTAGGGGAATTCCTGCCGCTAACATCAGATCGTCATATCCACGGCTTCGCAACGTAACCCAAAGTGGCGGCGTGATTACTAAAAGTGTTACAGCCTTGGAAAGTTGGTCAAAATCAGGCCATAAACAAGCGGCCACGCAAGCTAGAATGGCAGAGGCAAAGACTGGGCCCGACCAAGCATCGTCATCTACCAGTCTTCCAAAAGAGAACCTGCGTGGTGTTGCCAAATATTTCGTACACAACATAGCGTAAAAAAGTGACACCGCAGCAGGTAACAAGCCAAACCAGTCTTTTGGCACTATCTCCCATTCAAGCACCACTACTATCAGCGCTGCAGACGGTAGCAGTAGCAGGGAATAGGTATAAGAAGAATAAGCCTGGCTCGATTTATCATGAAGAACGATGGCTGATGTAATTGCGCCGGCCCCAAGAATAACCCCCACCGGATATAGAGACACCCTTTCCACCCCCCAGGCTTGCAATGCAATAAATAGCAGCATTAGCAAAAGGGCTTGCGAACTCCAGAATAGATATTTACCCGCTTCATTCATTCCGAGTCGGTAGAGTCTGTTTGAAAAGTAGGTGATTGCAGACGTTCCAAGAGCAACAGCCCCAAGACCCCAATGCCACTCCAGGCCCAAAGATGGAATTAGAAAACCTAAACCTGCCAGAGCCAAGATGGCCGAGCCATTTGTTAGAACATGGCCTTTGTACTTATAGGCAAGACCAGACCATACTATTGCCGCAGGTACTGTTATTATCAACCACCCCAGAGACGGTAAATCNAGGGGAAGACCTATGCCAGGTACTACGACATCTCCCTTCGGCTCTATAAATTCGAAGGCAACTGTTCCACTGCTAAAAAGAGCCCAGAGTGCTCCTACGCTAATCAACGCAAGCCCCGAGTAACGTAGTCCCATCCGCTGTTTCACGATATGTCCTACACCTACAAAGGCGGCAAGTTGGGCCAGCAAGAAAGCTTGTTTAACCACCCAGCCGAAGTCACTCCACAACGTCACCAGCATAACCAAGGAGCTTACTGCGATCAGAAGCACACCTAGGCCGAGCAGTGCTGCCATTGTATTCTCGGACAACACAGCTACCCAGATCGCCCTTCTTTCCCGTGTAGGGGTCAAATCAGAGGAATCTCTACGTTCCTCCGTCCAAGTTACAACTTTCCCGAGAAGTTCATCTATTTCCTCCTCAGAACCGGTAACTGATCTTGCACATTCACGTAGATACGACGCTCTCTCAGGAGTTTCGACCACTTTAGTTACATCTAACGCTTTTGCAAATTTATCTAAGATTTCTTCACGTCGACGTGTTAAATGTTTCGTGATTTTGGAGGCAAGAATATGCGCACTGTCGGAGAGAGGTCTTAGCCTCTCAAGTGAGTAGGAAATAGCATGCAGTTCTTCTAACAATGATTCGAGGGAGCCGGTTGACAATACCTGCGATCCGGAACCTGTATCTATCCCACAGCTGGTGCAGTACCTCTGTCGCTGTCGCTCAGAAAATTCTTTTCCACAATTTTCGCAATACATGTCTGGGAAGTTACCAATGGGCCCTTTGACGTAATGATCCAGAGGAAAAGTCTCTTTGTGAAAGTTCTCCTCTTGGTGAAAGAGTTTTCTCTCCGTTTACAGCGTCATGTAAAAGAGTCACCCATAGACCGAATACGGGTACGTTGCCGCTCGGTGCTTGGCCAGTTGTTGACGGTCATATTCAAGAACAACCAAAACAAGTTCTCTGATATTTCGAACTTTCTGAGGCAATTTACCTAGATCTCTATTGTGTCCACACATCACGCAAAATATGCGAACCCCGTACATATCCTCATCATTAGTCAATGTTCCCGTTCCGCATCTCGGGCAGGATCCTGTCAGTATTATTGTCTCTATCATCTGGCGACCATTCCACCTGTGCCCNAATTATGCATTGGAGATTAAGNACTCGTCTCCGTCAAACTAAAGTACTTAACTCATGCTGACACGTAATTATCATAACCTTCTAATGCAACTTAGCTAGTATTCCAGAGGGTATTTAGCAGTGCATTTTGCACCTCACAAGTAATTCTCACATGAGGAACGCAAGCTTGTATTTCCACTTAATCACTCATTAAAATTGAGCCCCTCTTTCCAACCAGTACAAGTAGCTAAACAATGCTGATCAAAGTGTTGCCCTTACTTTGAATCCAAACACCCCATAAGAAGAATTCAAATGGCCTTGAAATTACTTAGCAACAGCTTCACGGGTGGAACTTATCTNGCTGATAGACACACCCTAAGCGAANCATATGGGTTTGGCTGTACGACGGTAACGTTTCACCGGAAATTCACTGGGAAGGACTACATGACGGGACAAAGTCAATGGTTTTAACCTGCTATGACCCTGATGCCCCAACAGGAAGCGGATTCTGGCACTGGGTTATGGCGAATATCCCATCTGATGCCGCGTCTATACCTGAAGGTTCACGGAATCTTCCGCCAGGCACTCTCGAAACAAGAACTGGTTTTGGAGCCCCTGGATACGGTGGCCCCTGCCCTCCCAAAGGAGACCACCCTCACCGGTATATATTCACTCTTTTCTGCCTGTCGGTAGGGGTACTACCTGTAGAAGCGGATACTTCTGCAGCGNTGGTAGGATTCCTGGCCAATATGAACGTAACCGAAAAGACAACTTTAATGGTATTCCCAAAGAGGTAGCAGCATTGCGGCTGTTGTCCTAATCGTACGTTAGCGCCCATAATCGGTCCAAGTTCCAACAGGAGTACATATGCCGTACGCATCCAACGGGGAAACACGCCTTTATTACGAAGTCGAAGGAAAGGGCCCTCCAATGGTCCTGTCTCATGGATTTATGATGGATACTACGAGCTGGTACGATCTTGGCTACGTTGCTGAGCTAAAACCCGCCTACACCCTTNTTATCATGGACGCCCGCGGACANGGAGCCAGCGATAAACCTCATGACGTTCCCGACTACAATGACAAGACTATGGCTGCGGATGTTCTGTCAGTTATGAGTTCCGCAGGGGTTGATTCTGCGCATTTCTTTGGCTTTTCCATGGGCGGCAGAACCGGTTTGGAACTGGCGNTTATAGCCCCTGACAGGTTCCGATCATTCATCATCGCCTCTGCTACCCCTGGAGCTAGAACCGATGTAGGCAAGAAATCAGATATCCGTCGAATAGAAATGTTTCAAGAGGGCCCAAAAGCAGTCGCAGTTGCGATGGATAAACTCAGCCCTGAGATGGATCCCTACCGAATACAGGCAATTGAAGGGGACCTTGAGGCATATTTAGCAAAAACACGGTCAAACATAGACAGGGCTGATATTACTAGCGAGCTTAGCAATCTAAAAGTGCCATGCCTTATGTACGCAGGGGAATCAGACCCACTTTCTCACGACTCTGCATTAAAAGCAGTTCGGGAGATCCCATCTGCACGATTCATCAGCCTTCCCGGGCTTAAACACATGTACACCTTCGGGCGCACGGACATTGTCTTTCCTATAGTTAGAAAGTTCCTTGAAGGCATCCCCCAAGGACAGGCATTAATTACATAAAGAAGTTCATATATGCCCCGAAAACTAGAAGGAAAAGTCGCGATAGTAACCGGTGGAAATAGCGGCATAGGTGTGGCAACTGTCCATCTTTTTGCCTAAGAGGGCGCTAGTGTAGCAATAATGGCTCGTCGTGAAGAACAGGGAAAGATTGTTCAAGCCGCCGTTCAAGAAAAAGGCGGTACTGCAGAGTTTATACGCTGTGATGTTTCGAAATCTGACGATATCCGTGGCGCAGTAGATAAAACAGTCGCGCTGTTTGGAGGAGTAGACGTTCTGTTCAACAACGCAGGCGGAGGAGGTTCTGANCNATTNCCGAACGAATCAATGCGGTAGCACCAACGGTAACGATGACGGAGCGTTGGCAATATAACATCGCAGATAAACCGGAACTGAAAAAGCTGATGTCAGAAACAATGCCCATGGGCAGACCTGGCAGCGTTGAGAAAGTTGTTGACGCTGTGTTGTGGTTGCTGTCTGAGTCATCCTCGTACGTCACGGGCCAACCCCTGTCGGTTGATGGAGCGCATTCTGACAGCATTGCAAGATACCAATCTCCAAGGCAATAGTAACTATCATTGGCTGATCCAGATCAGTCTGCTCCCTTGCCTTACGTCCTACTCCTCGGGCAATGCGCCTAGCCTTCGCGAAAGAGTGTCAAGCCGGCGACGATGTTCTTGTCTTGTAATAGATCCATCCTCATGACGTACATTTAATTCTGTAATCAAATCCTCGATGACCTGACGCTCATCGGATCCTGGGAACCAACTTGCGGTACGTCTCCTATACCTGAGCGTCCTCCAAGTTCCTAACGCAGCGCCGGCAAATAATATTAAGGCTAGCCCTACAGGACCTATATACTCGTAACGGACTGAGTTCAAATTATGAGAAAAGGTCTGGATAAATGTCGGTCGAGGAAACCCAGTCAACCTCACCTCAGTAACCTGGCCTCGACCGATATTAATTGCCTCCTGAACATCGTAGTTAATGCCACCTATATCCATAACTTGAATGGGCATACCTAGATCCGTAGTAACATCAAACAGGCCGGCGGGAACAACAATCCGAAGGTCTTGAGCACCATATCTCCATTTCTTTGTAAAGGATAAGGAATCCTTCGAATATGGAACTCTGTAGGAGTACATGATTTCATGATCGCCAGGCGGAACCGACGCCAATAGTGCGAAACCTCGATCTACTTGAACCCAATCTGCCTGTTCAAGACCCGTGTCTACTACCAACTGATCCGAGCCAACAGGCAGACCAAACCTCAATAGCTCCATAGGCCCATCACCAGGTGTGTATGTGAGGTCAGAACCATTTCTGAGAGTTACCATCTCCATAACTGAAACTCTTCGGGCAGCGATATCCGCATTAGTGAAAAGAAGCGAGGCCCGGGATATCGAAATTACTTCGTCAGAGCTTGTAGGGTCGTAAACAACTATCTCTAAAGGGTCTGAAACGAATGCCAAATCGATTCCTACTGTATATGTAGCTCCTTTATATATAACCGATATCCCATAAAGAGCTTCATTTATGACTTCCACATCTGTGAATCGAAATGATCCGTCACTTCCAGTAAAGGTTTGTACCAGGCTCACACCCTCATCCAATTTGTTTGTGTGAAGGGCTACAGAAATACCTACAGGCCTATCAGCACCGGGGGTCCCGTTGACAACGACGCCCTCTACCTCAATTTTTGATCCTGCAATAGGCTCAAACCCGTAGACTAATGTGACAGTTGAAGCGGAAAGAATCATTCCCAGTACTACGGAGCAGAAGCAAATTTTCAAGAAAATATTTCCTTTCTCAAAACCCATCCGATTGCGCTTCAGGACCTTCCGGTCCAAGCCGGGTTTTTGCAAGCTCACCATTAATTCTTTCCATGAGTGAATCCTCTTCAGACTCTGAGAGTTCAAGGGTTTTGAGCACGAGGGCGGCCTCTCTCATATGCACTTCTTTCAACCACTCGTAGTCACCGTCATTCAAGTTACCAATAGAGCGCTCCAATTCTGTACCTCGGAGACCGTCTATTGCGGATTCCCATCTTCGTTCAAGCTCCGCGCGAAGCGACGATTCGTCCTCAGGGGCGGGAGCAGTAGAGGAAAACCGTTTGACCAATGGATATAACACCATAGCGGCTGGAAACAGGCATAGAAGTATGGTTATAAGCACTACCATCTGATTTCCTTAACTTCCAGTACCCGCACCTGGTCTAGATGTGGGTGTTCCAGAACTCTCTTTACTTATGTTTGACAGGCTCAATCGGCGCCTGGAAGCACGGCTATTGGGTGACAATGACAAAAGTGTACCAAGCACCAAAACCGGGCAAGAGGCCCAAATCCACCACACCATTGGATTAACCAGAACTCTAAATACGGCTTGGCCGTCCTCCCTGAATTCGGAGGGTACGAGATAGAAGTCTTCCAACAGTGTACTGTTTATGGCACCCCTGGTAGCGGCCATGCGGAACTCCGGATAAAACGCTCGATACGGGTACATATAACCTAGACTCCGGCCTCCAGACCAAACTTCAAACCTGGCCGTTTCCTCTAAACGGTCTGGAAAAGTTCGCTCCGTAACATCAATAAAAGTAAACGTATATTTACCAAGTTTCTCTGTGTCTCCTGGTTTCATTACTACATCCCTTTGGACGTCGTAAAACGATGAGGTCACGATGCCGACACCGAGCATGACGATTGCTAGATGTACGACGTAACCACCATACCTGGGCCTATTGGCAGCAAGCAGCCGAGGAAAGGCCTGATAAAACGGTTCGCCCCTGGAGTGACGAGACATTGTTCCTCTAACCCACTCCTGTAGTATTCCTGCAACCGCTATTCCGCAAATACTGAATGAGAAGATTGCCCACGGTTCCCGTACTCCAAATATCCAAGAAAGAACACCTATCAAAATCCCGAATCCCAGCGGAACGCGAAGCATCCGTAAAATCATTGGCCAAGTCGCCCTTCGCCAGGGCAGCAGAGGCCCTACACCCATCATGAATATCAACAGCAGCATCAGTGGTCCATTTACTTTGTTGAAGAACGGCTGCCCTATGGTCATAGTGGTGTCATCTACTGCCTCTGAAAAAATAGGGAAAACAGTTCCCCATAAAGTTACAAATGCTATAAGTAGAAAAAGCATATTCTGGCCCAGGAACGCCGCTTCCCGAGATAAAAATGATTCTAAGGAACCACGGCTCTTCAGGGTTTCATATCGGAGTATAAAAATTACCACCGACAAGAAAAGAGTGAGTCCCATGATCGCCAGAAAAATCCATCCCATGGTGGATTCAGCGAAAGAATGTACAGAAGGTACAGGACCGCCCCGGTTAATAAACATTCCCAATTGTGCCAACGTGAAACTGGTGATGATTAGAACCATATTCCACATTCGGAACATACCTCTCCTCTTCTGCACCATAATCGAATGTACGAACGCTGTCATTGCAAGCCATGGCATAAGCGCTGAATTTTCAACTGGATCCCATGCCCCGTACCCTCCCCATCCCAAACTGGTATAAGCCCACCAAGCGCCAAGGAGTAACCCAACAGTCAAGATTAGCCATGAAACCATCCCCCATAGTCTGCCTTGGTCTACCCATTCATCCCTCCCACCTCTTCCTGCAAGAAGAGCACCCAAAGCTACAGAGAATGGAATTGCAACTGAAATCAACCCCAGCATCTGAAAGGGGGGATGTATGAACATACCAAAATGGATTAGCAAGGGATTGATGCCTTGTCCATCTTCAGGAATGACCGAAAGTTGTTCCAATGGATTTGCTAGAAAAAGGATCACTCCAAGAAAAAAAAGTAGCACTATTGACATAACGCCGACAGCATACGGCGACGTATATGGCAATCTGGTGCTTAGCACCTTAGTGCTGATAGCCCCCATAATCGAAAAGGCCAGCGCTATATACAACAGCGATCCTGCGTTCCCGGAATAGAAAGCCACCCAAGCATATATACGTGGCATGGCCAGGTTACTGTTCTCTGCAACGTATTTAACCGAGAAATCATTATTAACGAAGGCATATATCAATGAGGCGGTGGCAATTAAAAGCAACGGTACGACCGAATAAAATCCCCATCTTGCACTGGTAGCTAGATCACGCCCGTTGAGAGCGCCTCCCGCAAAACCTACGAATCCGGCATAAGCAGTCACCATAAAGGCAGCTACAATAGCAACCTGTCCTATCTCGACCATACTTATTGGTCCTCATCCCCGGTTTTTGTCTCAGACTCCCTGGCCATTACATTCCTTTCGAACAAAGCCGAATACCTTTTAAGTTCTTCAGGAGAAAGCTCGGGTACTAAAGATTCGTCATTCATATCTTCGCGAGAACCCTTATCACCTAGATTGCGCCTACGCATCAAATATAACGTTAGCCAAACAGCAATGACCGCAACTACTAGACCCACTGGGGGAACAGCCCATGCCAACACACCCAGACCCGATGAAGGAGGCTCCATTAGAACAACAGGACCATAACGGTCGACGAAATAACCACGAATTTCCTCGTCTGAGTTTCCCTGGTCTATTTTTTCTCGAANAATATCTCGCATATATCCAGCAAGTTCATTCTGCGACTGATCTATAGATTCGCCCGGGCATACCGGGCACATGATTGATTTATTTAATTTCTTGATCCGGGTTTCCTCGTCAGTAACTTCTATCAGACCCGAGCAAGCCATACCAATCACAACAAGAAAGCACAGAAAGGACAGGGCTACCTTCCATCTTTCAAATGATTTTCTTAATCGGAGGTGNTAATTACTTANGAACATTGTTTCCAACACGTAATTATAATGGGCGNACCGATTTCTTGAAGACTATTCAATANATAGAGGGTACGATTAACCATCAGCGACGATTAAAGGCCCCTGAGAGCCATAGCATCGAAATCAATGGATTAAATATCCATTACCTAGATTACAGTGCGTCCTCTGACACTTCCAAAACATTGCTACTTGTACATGGCATTGGAGGCACGGCCGCCGGATGGCACGAAGTCGCTCAAATACTTCGGCGAGATTTTCGTGTTCTCGCTATTGACCAGAGGGGGCACGGTGATTCAAATCATGCGCCCACTGGATACGCTGTCACTTCCTTTGCTTCAGACCTGGCAACTTTCGCCGTTACCCTAAATATCATTCCTTATGACTACTGCGGTCTATCTCTCGGTGCCCGAAACGGTATCGCTTATGCAGGTAACTACTCTGATCATCTGAGCCATCTTGTCTTGCTTGACTTAGGGCCAGAAATTAGTAAGGCAGCATTGAAGTTAGGCCAATCGACAAGAGCTATACGTAAGAAAGAATGGAATACAATCCAACAGTTTGTTGAGGATATGCGAATAGAGTATCCGGGGGCGCCGGATGAATATATATACATGAGAGGTGAGACAGAGCTCACTCGAAATTATGACGGCGTTTTGGTACCGAAAGCAGACCCGGAGCTGAGTAGGATCATTTCTTCTTTGAGATCAAAGGAGCAATCATATTTATGGGAGAGCTGGTCGAGAATATCCTGCCCTTTAATGGTACTAAGAGGCGATCGCAGCCCATATATCGACGAATCAATCGCTAAGCAGATGAAAGAACTACAACCGTCGCTACACTTCCTCGATGTGCCCAACTCCAATCACTCCATACCGGCCTACAATTCTGACTTCTTGGTAGATCACTTACGCCGTTTCTTATTGGACTAGCCCATATAACATTTCAATTATTGAATAGGTCACCAACCATACAAATCTAACCGGTCCCTAGGGACTTTCCCCTAGAACCAGTTGTGCAGTCATAAGATTTCCATCCCTATAGAATTCTACCTTTATCGTTTCTCCCGGCAGATGAAGAATTAGAAATTTTGATAAATCCCCAGCATTTGTAATCTCAACTTCCCCTAGACGCACAATTACATCTTCTAGCCTTAAACCAGCTTTTTCAGCTGCGAACCCTTCTATAACCCGGGCTATGATCACACCCTCTGACACAGGTAGCCCAATTTGCTCGCGAATAGAATCGGTCACATTGAAGGGAGAAATCCCAATGAATCCTCTCCGAACTTCTCCTGACTCTATAAGTTGCTTAACAACAACTTTTGCATCATCAATATTGATCGCGAATCCGATGCCGTTACTACCCTCAATAATTGCCGTATTAATCCCGATCACTTCCCCCCTCGAGTTAGCCAACGGCCCACCGCTGTTGCCTGGATTGATAGAGGCATCAGTTTGTATTAAATCCACCATAGAGCGTTGGTTGTCTACCTCAATTGTTCTGCCCAGAGCGCTAACAACCCCTTTGCTCACAGTAGCGCCTCCCTTTAATCCTAACGCGTGCCCTACGGCAATTACGTCTTCACCCACTTCCAGAAGTGACGACTCTCCCAGTCTTGCAGGATTCAACTTGGCAGCATCTATCCGAATAACTGCTAAATCTGTAATTGGATCGGTTCCAACTCTCTGCGCAGGATACGATCTGCCGTCACTTAAGGTAACTGTAACTGACTGGGCACCTTCCACAACATGGTTGTTCGTTAATATTCGACCTTCGTTATCGAGCAAAACACCCGAACCTACTCCAGACTGAGGCATGAGTTGATTGAACATTCCCGTTACATTCTTATCATTCGATATGTGTACAACAGAGGGTTTAAGGAGCTTGACGACTTCTACCGTCGTAAGGGGCTCCTTCTCTGCCATGATGGATATCACCGGAGCGGGTAGAGGACTCGGAAAAGGTATTGGCGTTTGTGTTGGAATATCAGCAGGTTTAATTTCACTTTGTGGAGTAGGTCTCGCTTCCGCCTGAGGGGTTTTAGTCGGTTGGGGTAACGGCGTCCTTAGAGGTATTGGAGTTGCTGTCTTGACCTTCATAGGTATCGGGGTAGCGGTGATGACTGGTTCAGCTAAAACTGAACTAGTTTCAGTGGGCAAAACCTTTACTGTTTCCGTAGAACTAATCGTTTGCCTTGGATCNGAATACCCGCAAGCCGACAGTATTCCTGAGCAGAGCAAAATGGAGAACATAACTAAATGTATATTTCTGATCATCTCGTTATTTATTGTACGGCAGGTTGANCTCACCATTCACTAGTNGGGAACTAATTGAGAATTGGTTCGTAACCTTTTTAGNCAAATCAGATCACCTCTAAGGCGAAGAGGTATATCTACGCAAGATATTCAAATAGCTTTTCTGAAACTGCGCCAACAATTCCGATCTACTGACTATAGAAGTTAACCATGCTAATNATCGAAGGGAGCTCAAGCTATGGAATCAACCAACCCTTGATGGATTGCTGCAATTCCTTCTGGAAGTCTGGATGAGCAACAGAAATAAGTGCATATGCCCTCTCCCGGTGATTCTTACCTAAAAGGTTTGCAACTCCGTATTCGGTGACTACNGTGTCTGCCCAGAATCGAGGAATCGTCACAAGCTCGCCTTCAGCCAGTTTTGGAACAATNCTGGATACAGAACCATCTAACGCCGTAGACTGTAAAAGGGTTATGGCTCTGCCTCCCTTAGAATAGAGAGCCCCTAGGTGCGTCTCAGGCTGACCTCCTATTCCATTCATCATCCTGCCCCCAAACACACTCTCTGAACATATCTGTCCTGTAAGATCGACACTTAATGCGTTGTTTATNCCAATTTGNCTATCGTTCATTGAAATAGTGTTCGGATTCAGTAGATATTCAGGTTCGTAAAGCTCAAATTCAGGATTTCCATCGATAATGTCTAAATCCCTATCGTCAGATCCTGACCAAGCAACGGCTACTGCTTTCCCCTGATGAGTGTTTTTCCGTATTCCATTAATTACACCACCATCCACAAGGTGGGCAATNCCCGGCACAGTAAGCTCCGTATGCAATCCAAGATCGACCCTATTATCAAAAATCCCCAAACGCGGCAGGTAAGATGAAGGAGACCCGACTCCTATCTGTATNCAGGCACCNTCAGGAATTAGAGGCATTATATTGTCACTGATGGCCCTGANTTCTTCGCTTGCAGAATCCAGTCCATATAAAGATCTCAGAACGTGAATATCAATCTGCTCGAGCCTACCGGCAATTGGCCCTAGCCTTTCAGGGTTAACAGCGTTAATTACTTCTAGGAGCGCTGTTTTCCTTTCAAGGGNAAACCCTGAAACGAGCTCAACCAAGGATTCGCGAGTGTGAATTATTCTTTCCCTTTGTACAAACACATCAAATTCGCTTACGTGCATGAAACAATCGCCGTAAGTTCGGATGAGGTTNGGATCAATCTCGGCACACACCTGATGCGCTCGACGCGCATATCCCATCTTAAACCACGGCTGCGGCCCGAAAGATACCATGCCATTTTCGTCCGGCGGGGTTATCGTGACGAGACATACGTCGATGGGTTTAGCCTCATCCAGCCTCTCGTCCGTTGCCTTAAAAGTTAGCGAAAAAGGGAGCGGTACAAACGGGGAGAGCCCCACATTTTCATATTCCCTGGCCAGCGGACCCAGAAAGATCTCAACCTCAACCTCAAGTCCTCCAGACAGAAGTCCGCCTATGTCAAAGCCAGGTGTTGAGACGCAAACCGAGACTCCCCTCAGGGTTTCGGCTCTGTCCGTTAGAGCAGCTATTAGGCTCAAAGGCTGCTCTGTCAAGGGAACAACAATTCTGTCCCCGTTTTTGACTAGGCTTACTGCTCCCTCAGCCGAGGTTAACTTTGCCTTATACTCGTCCTTCCATCCCATTACGCGCCCCATGTAAACTCAATATGTACCGTAATATCCAATGAGCCTATCGTAGCTTTCACATGAGTCCCATAGCGTTGGCATAACGTTCCCTGTGCACCGAAGCAGATTCATACTTAAGTTCCGAAACTCGAGCTCTTCGGGTCCATAACTGAAGATCATACTCCTCCATAAATGCGACTCCACCATGGAGTTGTTGCGCTGTTAAAGTGGTCCACTTGTAGGAATAATCTGTCAAAATCCTGGCGAGAGATATTTCTCTTTCCGCATCCTCTCCGTCCTCCAGCCTGGCAATAGCCTGGTATGTAGCCAGCCTAGCAGCGTCTATTGCGTTCACCATATCAGCGCAATCATGCTGAACTGACTGAAAACTCCCGATCGGCCTGCCAAACTGCACCCGTCCCTTCACATATTCGACAGTTCTATCTAAAACGCTTTGCGCTCCCCCTACGCTACGGGCACAGTTCATAATCGTTGATAGATTGAGATATTTCTGTATGGAAGGCCAACCGTTGTCGAGTTTCCCCACAATGGAATCCACCGATATTTCAACGTTCTCAAAGTTGACTTCAAACAGGGGTTCACGAGCCAAGTTCTCCATAGGGGTGAGGGATATACCGGTAAGAGAGGAAGGCACCATAAACAATGTCACTTGTGCAGCGTTATTATCCTTTCTCCCGACCGCAGAGACGAGTAATGAATTTGCCGCAGAAGCGTGTTCAACAAATAATTTAGTTCCGTTGAGACAATATCCTCCCTCGACGGTATCCACATGGCAATTTACAGCCTCAGGCACAAACCGGGGATCAGTCTCTCGTAATGCGCATGTAGCGATAACGGCCCCGCTGGCAAACCTCGGGATATATGTCTCGCGAATGTTTGGAGGCCCGGCCTCGTTTACCAATAAGCCAGCCTCGACAACTGTGTTGAAAAAAGGCCCTGGCACAAGAAACCTGCCCATTTCTTCTAAAAGAACTGCAAGGTCTGTGAGCGACCCACCCCCGCCGCCATACTGTGCGGAAAATGGCAGGCCCATCCAGCCCATTGCAGACATTTGACTCCAGAGGTCTTCCGGCAATCCAGTATCTGTACCTTCCATATCTCTCACTAATGAAGTAGGGCACTCCTTCGTTAGGAATTCTCTTGCCGTTCGCTTGAGAATTTCTTGAGTTTCTGTAAATCCTAGATCCATATTCCGTTCTTCTCTTTGATGATCAATACAAGTGAAAAAATTATGCACACATAAGCGATTACTACCTCGGTAGACCAAGGCCTCGACGGGCGATAATATCCCTTTGGACCTCGTTTGCTCCACCTCCAAACCGGAGAAAAATTCCTCCCCTGTAAGCCCGCTCCATCTCTCCATTTAACAGGGCGAAGGGGCTATTTTTAGCCAATTGACCGTAGATACCCAACACTTCAACACCAAAGTCAGCCACCTCTTGAATCAAATCCGTTGCAATTATTTTTACTGCGGAACTTTCGTAGTTAGGTACTTCACCCCTGTCGATCATCCATGCTGTCCTGTATGAAAACAATCGCACCACGTCCAGCTTCATCCCTAACTCTACAAATCTCTCTCTGAAATGTGGGTCCTGAGATAACGGCTTACCGTCAATATCGGTACGGTTGGCGTAATCGACTAGTTTATCCATACGTGCAGACAATGATGCAAATCGAGCGCCGAGGCTTACGCGCTCAAAGTCTAACGCCATAGCGACGTGATACCACCCCCGATCGCGTTCCCCTATAAGATTTTTTCTTGGTATACGAACATTGTCAAAAAATACTTGATTTGTCCTCCCATCATCCATACGCCAGAGAGGGTTGATTGTTAATCCGACAGAATCAGTGGGGACAAGGAACACCGAAAGTCCCCTATGTTTTGGAGCGTCAGCATCAGTTCTAGCCAAGAGCCATATATGTGAAGAGAAATGAGCCGCACTCGTATAGATTTTCTGACCATTGATGACAAAATCATCCCCGTCTTCCACTGCTCGTGTACCTAGCCCGGCCAGATCTGTACCGGCGTCGGGTTCGGTATATCCAAGTGCGCATTCAACATTACCGTTCAGCATCTTCGGAAGCCATTCTTCCTTCTGCTCCTCCGTACCAGCCCTCATTATTGTCGGACCGACCATAGTCACGGCCGTGGAGTTGGTATATGGAGAACCAACTCTCCCTATTTCCTCCGAAAATATATATTGATCCATCAGTGACCGTCCGAGACCTCCGTATTCGCTCGGCCACGAAATGCCGAGAAGTCCCTTTTTACCAATCTCTCTCATAAATCGCTTCTGCTCAGGCCCAGGTCCCAAGTCGGGGCGCCCCTCCATTTCCTCTCTCANCGCATCAGTCATTAGAGATTCTATNGAAGTCCGAACTTCAGACCTCCACTNNTCCTGCTCCGGNGTAAACCGAAAATCCATTACNTTCTCCTGTGTANNAGGTNANGTCTTTTATACGNNAACNNACCCTGTGTAAACGTTNTGGCTTTGCTCTCAATATTTCCGTAATAGGAAGCTGGGTCACATTTTGAGAACAAATGGCAAGNTCAGACCAAGANTNTCTNTCGTNAATGTGCNGCCCCGGACTGAANCAACTTCTCNATATCACTTTTTGAAATGCCCGATTCGGACAAAACATCNAAAGTNTCCTCNCCAGGTATCCGGCCCAAAGAACGTATGGATCCAGGTGTCTTTGAAAACTTAGGTCCAATACCTATTTGTCTCACCACTTCCTCCCCAAAAATCCCTGCATCTACGACCATATTTCTCTGCTTGACGTGAGGATCTGTTTCCACCTCCGAAATATCTAGTACTGGGGCCACCGCAATATCTTCTAGGGAACTCAACTCAATCCACCATTCTTCTCGCGTGCGGGAAGCGAAACGGGAGCGCATAGCGTGAAATATATCTTCGTACTTATCTTTGTCGAACTGAACCTCTCCAAAAGTTCCCAATCCAATAGCCTTGCACAGGTTCTCCCAGAACCAAGTTTCTATGCATCCGATGCTTATGTATTTTCCGTCTAGACATCGAAATACGTTGTAATAAGGTACCCCTCCGTTGAGGGTCATTATCCCAGGNTGTGCCACCGTACCATCTCTAAAGTATTGCCCAGTAGAATCAGCCAGTAGATATGACACTCCGTCCGACATGGATATGTCTATTGATTGACCCTTGCCAGTTGAAGATCGGGAAACCAAGGCTGCAACTATTGAAAAAGCTGCATGCATTCCTCCAGCGGCAAAGTCGGCAATTATGTTGTAGGGAATAGCTGGAGTGCCGTCTGAAGATCCTATTATCCCCAAGGCTCCTCCTATAGCTATGTAGTTAATATCATGTCCCACAAGGTTCCTGTACGGACCTGTTTGACCATATCCAGATATAGAACAATAAACGATCGATTCGTTGATCCTATTTATGGTTTCGTAATCACAACCTAGCCTATCAACCACTCCCGGTCGAAAACCTTCCACTACCACATCAGATTCCTTGCAGATTTCATAAAAGGCTCGCCTTGCCTCCTCCATCTTGAGATCTAAGATAATACTTCTCTTATTTCTATTAAGAGGATTCCATGCTGAAATTCGAGCAATTTCCTCCTCCGGTGCCTTTCCCGAAGAAGATATGCGAGAAGAAGGTGGGGCCTCAACTTTTACCACGCTCGCACCCATATCGCCGAGCATCATCGTACAGAAGGGTCCCGGAGCCATCCGGGTCAGATCAATTATTTTAATCCCTTCAAGCGGCCCTGTTGCCATTTCAGACCTATCTTATTTATCCATTCCGATTGAATGTTCCAACGCGCCAGATTCGGAAAGACGCTGTATCTCAAATCCGGTCAATCCCAAACAGTCTCTCAAAACTTCTTCGTTATGTTCCCCAATCATCGCTTGGGGTCGACTGAGCCTACCTGGTGTGTCTAACATCTTGAATTGTAGTCCGTCGTAGGGCATTGCTCCCAACTCTGGATGAGGAAGCCANTGGAAGTAATCCATATGTTTTAATTGAGGATCCTGCCACAAATCAGCCTGGCTTTGCACAGCACCTGCGGGTATTCCCATATCTTGCAGGATACCCATGGCATCTTGTGCGCCAACTTTCGAAGTCCAGGCCTCGATTATGAGTCCGAGTTGCGCACTATTAACTCGTCTCCCCTCCTCTGTGTCAAACCGTCTGTCTCCCTCTGTTCCAATAAGAGCTGACAAAGCATGCCATTGACACTCTTCTCGAACCGATATGGCTACCCACGATTCTCCTTCACCCACAAACTCTCGGTTTTCGTCCTTACATCTAAAAATACCGTGAGGTGTAAAGTGGCTGTCAGCGTTACCAACTCTAGAAGGGACCGTACCGTCTTCAATATATTTCATGATGTGAGGAGCAAGAAAATGTATGGCCCCTTCAAACTGAGAAAGATCATGTATGGCCCCNTCAAACTGNGAAAGATCAAGATATTGTCCCNCTCCCGTGCGATCACGGTGGTCCAGTGCAGCCACAATTGCACCAAAGGCCATAGGAGGATTTAGGAAGTCAGAGTATGCACCATACGGCCCAGACGGTTCTCGGTCTGGCCAACCAGTCAACACATAGAACCCGGCCAGTGAACCAGCAAGTTGCCCGAAACCAGCGTACGAGGAATGTGGGCCTGTTTGCCCTAGCTGGCAAGTGCTGAAATAGACCANATCCGGCCGAAGCTTGCTTACAGTCTCATAATCAAGTCCCCAAGAGCGCATAACCCGGGGAGTGAAACTTTCTGCGATCACATCAGGCTTCCACTCAGTTATCAGCCTACAAACTATATTTCTCGACTCCTCGATGGTTAAGTTAAGGCCCAGNCCTCTCTTACTGGTGTTGTAATTAGCACTGAACTGGCTCCGATTTATCCCTGGGCTGGCGTCCTTAAACGGTGGCGCTCCTCTTAGTACGTCAGGCCTGGACAAGGACTCGATTCTAATAACATCAGCACCGTGGTCTGCAAAATACTTGGTTGTGATCGGGCCTACGCCGACCCAAGTGAAGTCTAAAATTTTTAGGTCCTGAAATACACCTCCAGCTAAAGCATCCGTCGCAGCAATCATCTCCCTTAGATAACCCCCTCGCTGATCAGTATGGATTGTTCTGCCGAATCAATGCCCAGATTCGAATACACNTTATGGTTATGCTGTCCTATAAACGGTGACGGAATTCGAGTAGATGCCGGAGTCTTTGTGAGCTTTACAGGAGGACCAAGATGTTTGATTTCACGTTCAAATTCCGGATGGTATAAATCCACCCAATATTCCCTGGCTTTTAACTGGATGCTTTCGCTTATATCTGCAACTGTGTTGCATGGAGCGATGAGGAGACCGTCGGAAACGGCTCTCTCAAAGAGTTCGGATTTTTTCTTTGACAATAGAAATCGTTCAATAATTTCCTCTAGTCGCTGAAATTCTCGAATCTGATCTGAATCCTTACTCGTATTCTCCCGGACATCCCATCCAGCTGGTTCAAATCCAAGTGCATCCTCAGGAAGATAACCTTCCTCAACCATCCATTCCTTAAACTTCTGCAAAGTGGCCGCCTGTGGCAGAAGAGTCACATGGCCGTCAGCACATCGAAAAACATGCCTAGCATCTATGGGTCCCCTTCTTCGAAAACTCCCTGCCCTTTGCATATCCACTCGATGAAGTGGGGGGAATGTAGTTGCATTCATCAACGTCCAAATAACTGAGATCTGTTCCGATATTTCTATCCGCTGCCCATTACCGCTCCTTCGACTGTGCCAAAGTGCCGCCATGGTACCAGCAAACGCCTGCGAACCTGCGTTAAGCTCGGCCTGAGGAAAACTTATCCTGACCGGGGGACGATCGACATCGCCACTCAAATATGGCATTCCTCCCATTGCCGAACTTATAAGATCCGATGACTGGAACCTTGAGTGGGGNCCGCTTTCGCCGAAGGGCGTTATAGAGGTATAAACAAGACCAGGATTAGAAACCTTTAGAACATCATACCCGAGCGACAAGTTCTCCATATATCCAGGCGGATATGATTCAAGAATCGCGTCTGCCTCTTTAACTAGATCAAGAAAAATGACCCTGCCCCGTTCCGATTCAAGATCCAGTGTAATTCCAATCTTATTGCTGTTGTATGCGGCCCAATATAGGCTTCCTTCAACAGGGCTACTACCAACTTTAACGAAGGGACCCCTAAGTCTTGTTGGGCTACCTCCAATCGGCTCCACTCTNATGACATGGGCTCCTAGATCGCCGAGGAGTCTGCCACAAAGATTATGTCCTCCTTCAGACAGATCAAGAATCGTATATGGGGACAGTGCTGAGACACCTTGNCCCAGCCTCGCCCCTAACTTAGTCATGCTACGGAGGTACCTCCATCTNACAATGTTAAGTAACCGGTCAGCCCCTCGGAAGACCCAAACCCCGACCTGCAATTATGTTCCGTTGGATCTCAGAAGTTCCAGCAGCAATTGTCGAGGAAACTGAGCTCAGGTACATCTTTTGGACCGCTCCCGCAAGAGGNGACCTCTCTGACTCATGAGAAAGTGTTCCATTCATACCTATTACCTTCATCGCCGTATTAGCAACCCGCTGCGTAAGTTCTGTTCCGTACACTTTCGACATAGACGCTTCATAATTTGGAACCATTCCCTGACTCTGCATCCAAGCAACCCGATAAGACAACCAACGGGAAACTTCGGTCTCTATCCACCTTTCTGCCAGACGATTCCTGATAAGAGGATCCTCCGAAAGCGCTTTCCCGTTCCTTTTCTCAGCTTTTGCATAATCAGAAATTGCTTCAAGCATCTTTCTGCAATTAGCAGAATAGCCTACNCCGGATCGTTCAAAATCNAGAGCAACCGCAAGGGTGTACCAACCTTGGTTTTGTTCCCCTACTAAATTGGCTGCAGGAATACGAACGTCTTCAAAAAAAACCTCGTTAAAGTCATGGCCATCAGCCATGTTGTAGATTGGTTTGATCGTAACCCCGGGGGACTTCATATCGAGCATAAACAGGCTCACTCCCTTGTGCTTTGGGGCTGCAGGATCAGTCCTCGCNGCTANCCAACCCCAATCCGCGATATGGGCTGAACTTGTCCATATTTTTGATCCATTAACGACAAAATCATCNCCGTCTCTTATGGCGCTTGTTTGAAGCGAAGCGAGATCTGATCCTGAACCTGGTTCACTATACAAGGTACACCAGTACCTCTCAGCCTTTGCGATGGGGGGAAGGTGCTCTTTTTTCTGTTGATCCGTTCCGGCAATCATCAATGTCGGGCCTACCCAACTGATAGCGCCAGTTCCCAAGTCTGATCCGGGAACACTGTGATAAGACATTTCCTCGCGGTAGATGAGTTGTTCCATAATAGATCTACCTTGNCCGCCATACTCCTCGGGCCAAGCCATCGTCAGCCAACCTTTTTCCGATAAGGTTGTGGCCATTTCCTTAGTAAATCGAAGGTTTGACGGCGAATAGGGACTCTCNACGTCAAGAGTGTTCCAATNGTCTGGAAGCACTTCCTCTAGAAAATTTACCAGGTCTCTTCTAAATACTTCGTGTTCTTCGCTAAAGGAGAAATCCATTTCAATATCCTGGAATAATATTATGTCGCTGTTTCAGACGATCGCTCAAGAAAGTGCAGATGCGAGGCATCGTACTACACAACATGAATTCAGAGATAATCACTGTATAAAAGTTTAAAGNCTCATTCAAAGTCAAGCCATAACTCTTNCTCAGCGGGTTCCCAGTATTCGATTTTTANCGATTCTTCTATAAAGTGCTCGTAAGGATCGACCCGCTTATATTCTTCGTAAGGGCCGCTCCAATCTTTCCTTCGTTTCTTATAGGCATCATGGCCTTCTGCAGAATAGAACTCGAAGTTCATTATGAAGCGGCCCGTAGGCAGGCCTTGATGATTCACCTGCCTGTAATATCTTGCAGATTTCCATTCCGCGAACATATCGGAATGATTCTTTCTTAAGAAGGAAAACCACTCCTTGATTACAGCGTCATGGTNTTCTTCATGTCCTTTTCGAACTTGCCAACTCTCTACTTCAATAAAACTCAAGGGACAAACACCTCCGAGAATTCGATAATTGTCTGTAACATTATGGTGATTATTTGTAACNAGACAAACTAATAGTTTCACGAAGTACAGGCAAATTAATTGCCTCCGAACATCTACGTTTATTGGTTTGCATTAAATTAGGGTGAATAACATTACAGAACTAAGTATCGCGATACCTGGCGACAGGACTATAGAAGAATATATTCGGCTTTCAATACTGATAGACCAATATGGGTTCCATACCTTGAGCATCTACGACGACCTTTTGTTCAAACCTGCATGGCCCTTGCTTAGTGTAGTAGCCTCGAACACTGAAAAGGTACGAATCGGTCCAGCGGTCGTGAATCCATATCTGGTTCATCCAGCCATTACTGCCGGCAACCTCGCAGTTCTCGATGAAATCTCCCAAGGGCGTGCCTATTTAGGCATCGGGAAGGGTGCTTTTCTAGATTTTCTCAATCTTGACAGCCAGAAGCCATTGACCGCATTGGGAGAAGCCACCGAAATCATTCAAAGTCTCATTAGAGGAGATAGGAAACCATACCCGGGCAAAATGTTTTCCTTGGCAGAATCCGCTTTCCTTAGATATAAACCCGTGAGGGATCGAATCCCTATAATTTACGGAACTTGGGGATTTCAAACGTCAGAACTAGCAGGGCAAATTGCAGACGGGATCAAGGCAAGCCCTCTCTGGAATCCAGATTACGCTATCGAGCTCCGAAACCACCTTGCAAAGGGCGCTTTGAGCACCGGACGCGATAAGGACTCCCTAAAGTTGTGTCTAGGAGTCCTCACATCGGTCGATGAAGACGAAATCACAGCAAAGGAATGTGCGAAACAAAGCCTCGCAGTATATCTTCCGTACCTCTCACCGATGACTGAATACTTGGANNTANGCAAAGAAGAACTTAACAAGGTCAGTCCCCTGTCAAAAGCTGGCCGGTATGGTGATGCGGCAATGCACATTACTGACCATACTTTAGATAGCTTCGCCCTATACGGGACACCANCTCAGGTCTCGAAGAAGATCCAAGACCTATTAAATAAGGTCAGCGTCGACAGGATCGAATTTGGTAGTCCTCTTGGCCCAGATCCCGTCAACGCAATCACCCTTTTGGGNGAACAGGTTCTGCCCGTNTTCAGGTAACTATTAACTNAGGNCAGAANNANTNGAGCNAGNACAGGGNNNGTAGGNAAATCAGAANCGTGTGACNGGCNAAANTCTCCNGTTAAAGATCAGATGNAAACCANTCCTTTTCAGCNGCCTCATNTGGCCACANGAATTCAAAGCCGGCCCGNAGTGCGTATTTTCTATCTAAGTCGTCTCTATCTCCCACATGNCAGTAGNCNTCNGCCTCAAAATTTTTTTTCAGTTCTGGGAGCATGTGTTTGTAACAGACGAAATCAAACTCAATGCCATGTTGGTTCCATATCGCCCTTTGAGTACTCATTGGCCTGTCAGAACAGCTGCCAGTAAGAAATCCTTTCTTCCTGGCAATTCTAACCATGTCCATAGTCACGACGCCCGGCGGGTCTCCCACCTCAAGGGTACCGTCTATGTCAAAGCTTATGAGTATAGCCAACCGTATTCCTTAATCACTTGATAATTATGACAATAGCCCAAATAACTCTACCTATATTCAGTCTGGTGTAGCGCTCCAAACTGTATAGTTACCTCCAAGAGGCATAGGGCCTCCAGACACCGCGATTTCAGGTTTCACGCCAGTTACCTGTCGTGGCCCAGCCCGACCCTGCAGCTGTTGAATACAGTCAGTGTGCATCCAGAATCGACTTCGTCCACTTCCTATATTCCCGCCGCTGGGAGAAACTGGATTAGGTCCTTCAATACTTATGTCAGTCTGATAAAAATCTAGGGCTTCCCCGAACTTGATCCCCCTATATCCTAGACCTTCTAGATGGAACTGGTGGAACAAAGTAAATCCATCGTACATATTTTCAAAAGATAGATCATCCGCCGTAATTCCTGCACCCTCGTAAATCATTCTCCCCGTTCTTGCTGTATCGGCCTCCACTTCATCTAGAGTCGGTGTCATACTTCGTGGCTTCGTTTCGCTGGAAACATGGTTCATGATGTAAATGGGTTTCTGTTTCAGATCCTTCGCACGTTCCGCCGTAGTAAACAAGTAAGCCGCGGCTACAGTAATGGGAATATCGTTATCGAACAGATTAGCCGGCTTGGCAATCCATCTTGCAAGTTGGTAGTCTTCCGCAGTCAACTCTTCCGGCCTGTGTTGTGCCCAGTAACCCTCAGGAAACATCAAGCCATTCCTTCTGGAATTAGACATGAACGGTGCCATCATATCGTGGGTTTTCCCGTATTTCCTACAGTACTCAGCAAATTGGAGTGCCGTTCCATATGAAGCCGGGGCTCCCCAAATATTCTTGATAGCACTGGTCCCATCTGTAGAGTTGGCTGCGTTCTTGCCGCCCTGGTAGTATCTACCTTCCAGGTTATGCCACGCCTTCAACACCAAACAGGTGTGCGTTAGGCCATCACCCACTGCCTGGGAGGCAACGTTTAAAGCGTTTGACATGCAGACTGGACCATACGCCGAATACCTTACATTAGTCAGCTCCGGCATATTCTTAAGTAGCCACTCATCACTCAACTTGGCAACACCATCTAAGGGATCACTAGTCTGGTTGAATGCATTGATAGCTTCCATGGGAAGAGGTTTGTCATCCGGCCAAAAAGCCCCAGTAGTTGTAACCGGCACAATTACAAGTCCGTCCACTTGATCTGGAGACACCCCGGCATCCTCCATAGCCCTCCTGAGAGCGAGGATGCTCCAAGCACCAACTGATGTTTCTGGCCTCTCATCCCATCTTCGCGCCGTCGGAGAATGACCTACTCCGACGGCGGCCACTTTTCCTCTATGTTCCCAAACACCAAGTCCCTCTTCGCTTCTGTACATTGATGTAGGAGCATTCTTCGTTGTCAAATTAGACTCCTTATTCTCCAGTTCTGGCCAAATCTAATGGTTTCATTTCACCGCTTTCCATTCAGGAATTTTCTGCCCGTTAGCGCTAACCTCAAAAACTATTTCTACATTGCCTCCCACTGGCACTTCGTCAACAGACACTCCGGGCAAATGCGAATACATTTGTATACCGGGATCTTCATCAAGCATGATTACGGCAACATTAAAAGGCTGGTCATCCTGAAGAAGACTAACGGGACAGTCGTGCACCACTCCGTAGTTGTAGATCTTGCCCTTACCGCTCATTTGTACCCAGTCTAAGGTTTCCCCTGAACCACACTGACCGCAAATTGGCTCGGGTGGATGTTGAAGTCGATCGCAAGCATTACAATTTTGTATTACTAGTCTGGATTCGTTGGCNGCCTGCCAGAAAGGNCGGGTCAATTCATCGGGTTCTACACCTTGTTTAACCATAGCCTGTCCTNCGATGGTAAATTCNTTGAGAGTTCTCTGGTNCGCNTTTTCAATAAAGTANATTTTCAGATTTTCCGAAGAATGTTAACACCATTCNCACGACTGATTTAAAGGGCTCCCTGAGGATTATCTGTCAGGTCATTTAGTTTNGTTGATGGTTTTCGCCAAGGGGAGTTCCTGGTCAAATTCATGAAGTTCTCATGTACAGGGGAAGCTGCCGCGATAATACCATCAGAGTACAACCCGGCTCTATATCCGTTTCTATCAGTCACGACTCCGCCTGCTTCTTCCATTAAGACCAGCCCTGCGGCCTGATCATACGGCTGAAGCCCATGGTTGATATAGATATCAGATCTACCTGCGGCAACATATGAGATACCGAGAGCGGATGAGCCCATNATTCGAGCGGTGCCTAGTCGGGGCCAAAGCTTTCTAAGCAATTGAATGGTGTTGATAGTTCCTTCGACGGGACCATTTGACGGGTCGACTCCAAAAACCGCGCCGTCAATTGATGAAAGTTCTGATACTCGAATCTGGGATTCATTCAAGTAAGCCCCCTTTCCCAATGCGGCATGAAACATCTCTTTGTGAAGCGGATCATAGTTAACCCCCGTAACAACTTCCCCGTCCTTCGCTAAGGCAACGACGATCGAAAAATAAGGAATTCCGCGTGCGTAATTCCTGGTGCCATCTACTGGGTCTACAATCCACACCCAGCCTTCCTTCGGATCATCGCCCTCTCCCTCTTCTCCAAAAACTCCATGGTCAGGGAAGTAACTCAATAATTCCGCTCTAATATATTCCTCCGATTCCCTATCAACATTTGTGACAATGTCGTTGTCACCTTTGTCTGAGATTTCCTTAGTTTTTGGCCACCATTCCATCAGTATTTCACCTGCGTTCAGCGTCACCGCTTGGGCGATGTCCCAAGCGCTTCTACCGTCAGTTAATACAGGCAAATTCAACTTTTCATGTTGCACTTGATAATCATCTCCTTCCAGTCCAACTATCTTTAAATCTAAAGAATATGGCATTTACATAATAATTTAGCAAAAATACTCTCCAAATAATGGAATCCGATCTCCCGTTTAACTCACATATTTCCCTTAAAAGAGAGAATTGTATTTCATGAAGATTAAATTGTGCCTTTCTTGCCTTGAATCAAATTGACGTCAAAATTCCCGAGCTCCCCCCTTGCAAGGTATCAAAAGAGAGGTGTACAAAGTTAGGACCCCTCAGTGGCAAGAGGGAGGAACACTCCGAAATCGGCCCGAGAATTGGGTCGTGGGGTTGGGAGAGACGACGATAATGCGACCCATCGCGTTGACCTTCCAAATGTATTCCGTGTGGCCACACCGCGCAAAAGCCGACACATAATCGGTGGAGCCGGAGAGCGTACCGACTTAGCTGACAGGGCGGCAACAGCGGGTAATGGCGAGAGACCCACAGTCCTCGCGCTNCCGCATTAGCTGTAAAACCTATTTTCTTTTATCAACAAACGGGTAACGGAAGATAAGCGGGNCCGGNGCCTCGAAACGTTTGCCTAGAATAGGTGATANAGGCCTTGCGGAAACACTCAGTTCGACTTCTTGAAAAAAGAAGTTTTGAAACCTTGGGTCTNTTTGTGCAAAAAAAGCACCGTGAAAACTTGGATTAATGGCTTCTGGAACTAACCAGCAGGCCGCGAGATTATGGCAGGCTGTTCTCGGCAAGATCGAGATGGCCATTCCGCGACCTAGCTTTGACACTTGGATAGCAGGCTCAATCGGCGTCTCTTTTGATGACGGCGAACTGAAGGTGTCTGTAGAAGACGCTTTTACAGCTAAATATCTAGAAGATAGGCTGCTAGGAATAATAGAAACCGAGTTACGAAACGTCGGAGGTGAGGGCAACCACGTCACCTTCATGGTAGGTGGAGAACGAGCTCCGGTAAATTCGGGCCATGGGGGATATGAACAACCGTCGTCTGTAGATGGCCGGCCATCTACAGACGACGACCACCCCCCTCAACCGGAGAAAGGGCGGTTCTACTTACGTAAACCAGAACTGAATTCGCGTTACACTTTTGATAGCTTCGTCGTAGGAGACTCAAATGAACTAGCCTATGCTGCTGCTAAGGCTTCATCTGAATCACCTGGCCACGCATTTAATCCTCTCGTCTTNTATTCAGGAGTCGGGCTGGGGAAGACACACTTACTTCATGCTATCGGACACGTGGTTCGCAGTCAGGGCCTAGAGTGTGTCTACACAACCTGCGAAGAATTTACTAACCAGTATGTTAGCGCTATACAACAGGGAAACACTGANCAGTTTCGGAACATGTATCGTTCTGCCGATGTTTTGCTATTAGACGACATTCAGTTCCTTATAGCTAAAGAACAAACCCAAGAAGGCTTTTTCCATACCTTCAACGCTTTACATATGGCAAATCGCCAGATTGTTATTACTAGTGACCGACCAATCGCTTCCCTCAGCGTACTTGAACCCCGCATAACATCTCGACTAATGGGCGGACTAGTTGCTGATATCCAATCTCCACCTCTTGAAACTAGACTCGCCATACTTCAGTTCAAAGCAAAACAACTTAAGTGCCACATTCCCGCTGAAGTTTTGGAATTCTTGGCACAGCGGATACAATCCAACATAAGGGAATTAGAGGGAAACCTTAATCGAGTTGCTGCCTGGTCTCAATTCCGGGACGTGGAAATCACGATAGAGGACGTAACCNGGATCACGGCTGGTACTTTGGGACAGGGGCATGGAATAACAATAACTGACACGACAGTGATCGCAGCTGTCTCAGATCATTTCGGAATCGCCACTGATCAGATCAAAGGGAAAAGTCGGCGTAAAATGACAGTCCTCTGCCGCCAAGTCGCCATGTACCTGCTTCGTGAAGAGACCAGTCTCAGCTTAAATGCTATTGGCAAACTCCTAGGAGGTAGAGATCATTCAACAGTATTGCACGGCCACGAAAGGGTATCTTCACGCATAGAGTTGGACGATGGACTTCGAGGCGATGTCTTAAAAATTCGGAATTCGATATTGGGCGGATCGTAAAATGAACCTTGTGTTAGTTCGTCATGGCGAGACTGAAGCCAATCTTGCAATGCGCTGGTCAGGATCAAAGGATCTCACCATAACAAATTTGACAGACGCTGGACGTATGCAAGCTACNAAACTAGGCCGTTGGTTCAAGGATCGGAGATTTACACCTACTCACGTGTATTCAAGTCCTCAAAAAAGAGCATATGATACGGCCCAGTTAGCCGGTGGGCAGTGGGGTCTACCTATCACCAAAATGGAAGATCTACGGGAAACAGGTGCAGGAATCTTTGAGGGAATGACTTGGCCAGAAATTGAGGATCAGTATCCTAAAGAAGCAGAGTTGTTCCGAGACTCCCGAAACTGGTCATTCATCCAAGATGCTGAGAGTGAGCAAGGTCGTCGCGAANGGGGGTCGCGTGTNTTGCGCTACNTCATAGATAACCATTCCAACAACGACACAGTCGTCATGTTTGCCCACGCNGGCATCATCCAGCAGGCTGTTAGCGCGATATTTGAATCACCCCGTTTGTGGGGACTGGCTGCGAGAAACACTGCACTTTATGAATTCGCGATTGACATAGAACATTGGGACGAAAACTCAAGTGTTAGATCTAACCCAACAGCCTGGCGCATATTAAGATTTAACGAGCAGCCACATCTGAGTTAGTTCAGTTCACATCGCCTTGTTGATTCAAGTATCAGTTTAGATGGCTTGAGTCAGCAAACCGGCGAACCTCAAACCCACCAGTATTCTGTGCTGATACTCCCTGAGAGCCGCTCAAGGAATTCGCTATGTTCCAAGTGTTGGGATCAATTCGGAAATCAAAAACAGACGTGTTAGGTATTCGAAGTGTCCACACCCTGTTCGTACCCATAATCACTGCTATGATGAACATCATCAAGCCGCTGTGAGTGAAAGCTACTATTTCGTCATCTTTGTTATGGCCCCTGACAAAGAAATCAACGACAGTCTGTGCACGTTTTCGAAAATCAAATCGTGACTCTGCGTTAGGCACAGAATTAAAATTACGCGTTCTTTCAAACTCCAGGGCAACCTCTGGATATTCCTTACGAATCTCATCCATGGTCCTTCCCTCGAAGACGCCAGCTCCACCTTCTTTCAAATCATCTATGGTGATAATCCTTTTCGCAGGCATAGCAATCTCAGCAGTACCCATCGCCCTTATGAGAGGACTAGCGTAGACGAACTGGGGATCAAATTTTTCCTCCGTGAATCGACCTCTCAGAAGCTCAGCCTGCCGTAGTCCTTCAGCAGACAACTCATAATCCAGTTGACCTTGCCACCTACCTTCCGCGTTGGCTACGGATTGACCATGTCTGACGATAACCACTCTCAATATTATTTCTCTCCCACTTGGTTTAGCCTATAACTGACTGGACAAGGACTTATCTGTTGGCGATACAGCCACAAGTATGGTCGCCACAATCATCAGGCCAATAGATATCTGAAACGCTTTTGTCATCGCAGATACATAAGCAACGCGAAGACCAATATCCTTGAGCTTCTCTGTATCGGACAGGTCGGCGTCGTAACCCATCGTTCCCATCACCAAAACTACTACGGCTGTAGGGACTGCAATTCCGACGACATGAGCACCGTTCCGGGTAAGGTTCAGAAAGGCGGAAACTATTCCATACCTTTCTCTACCCGCGGTCCCTAACATCACGCTAGCATTCGGCGCCATGAAAATGCTCATACCCGTCCCCGAAATAGCGGATGCCACAGCCACAATTATCGGACTACTATCAAGCGTAATAGTTGAATACAAATACATAGACACAATCGCCAGAACCATTCCTAAAGTTGAAGGAATCCTTGTTCCTATCCGGTCCGCTATTTTACCGCTGATAGGACCAAAAACNGACATCGCAACAGCCGCTGGTAATAAGTACAAGGCAGCTTCTGCAGTCGTCATACGCAACCCAGACACTAGAAAAAATGGCATAAGGAAAAATGTGGCGGAGCTGGCACAAAAACATAGGAACCTAGCTATTGCNCCGAGAGAAAATGGCACCGAACTGAATAGGGAAAGAGGAAGCATAGGGGCAGGACACCGTCTTTCCCAAAGGAGAAATCCTGCAAATACTAAAACTGAAAGGAAAAAGCCTCCATATATTACAGGAGATCGCCACCCTAAATCGTTGGCGAAGGTAATCGCAACCATCACCAAGAGAAGAAATGATGCGGATAATACAGTCCCGCCCCAGTCTAGCTGTCCCAGGCTACGGCGACCTCTACTACTCTCTCTTTCATCTTCTTGCAGTACTATTGTTGCAATCAGTGCGGACAGCAGGCTAAACGCTGCGATAAATACAAATATGGCACGCCAATCTAAGAGGCTGTCTATTCCTCCCCCTACAACCGGACCCCCCACTGCNCCTATTCCTACTACGGTCATATGCAGTCCAGCTGCCCTACCTCTTTCACTATCAGGAAATGCCCTTGCAACCATAGCCATACCGTTTGCCTGGGCCACACATGCGCCAACTCCCATAAGAATCTTTCCAGAAAGCACCATGCCAAAATTAGTGGAAAACGAGGTGATCAGCGAAGCCGCAGCAAAAAGTACCAATCCCCATATCCACACCCGGCGTCTACCCAACATGTCAGCTATAGCTCCCGCGGGCATCATCAACGCGCTGACACAAAGCATATATCCGATAGCTAACCACTGGACCGTGGGAATATCTGTACCGAAATCTTCGGCTATGCGAGGGATAACTATAGAAGTTGCTGACTGCTCCAAGACCGAGATGAAGGTCCCTGTGGATACGGCGCCATAAATCCACCAGCGATAAGTAGGTTTGGACGCTAGCGATAACAACGGGAAATTCAAAGAGAGATCACCTTTTCTCTTTTGAACCTACGAGATCTAAGGCGCAATCGATATATTCCCTTCCACATCAGCAGTCAATATACTTTGGAAGTCATAACCACGACGGGTACACTCTTCACTCCCACCTGCCATGCGGTCCATAATTGACAGTACCTTTACCACTTCGCATCCTTCCGCCTCCACAGCATCGATCGCATGGAACAAGCTAGCGCCAGAAGTACACGTGTCATCAACCACAGCCACCCTCATACCTTTTCGCAAAGGGCCTTCTACAGCACGCATACCACCATGGAATTTCGCCTCCTTGCGAACTATCAAAGCAGAAACAGGGAATTTCTTTAGGTAACTCATGACAGCAACCGCAGCAACAATAGGATCTGCTCCGAGTGTCGGGCCGGCAATAGCTTCCGCCCCGCATTGCTTGAGAATTGGCAGAAAACACTCCGCCGTAAGATAAGCTCCCTCTGGATCCAAGGTCAGTAATCTACCATCGAAATAATAGGGGCTGATGCCGCCAGCGGACAACTTGAACTCCCCAAAGAGCAACGCTTTTCTTTCCTTTGCTACTTGAAGCAGTCGTTGCTCGGGTTTCTGCGATTCAGACATGGATTACTCCAAAATACGAAAATAGGTGAACCTGCTGATTGTATCCCAACACCTTGCTTCAATTTTTCGAAATTAAGGTGATTCCCTANCTATATAGTCCGTTCGAACGAATGAACTCTTCAACCGGGGGGCACACTCCTTCAACAGCTCTCCCTTCGAATACACACCGCCTTATCTCCGTTGAAGATATAATCGGCGTGTCCGCTATAACTAATTCTATCTGACCCGCCGCTCTGTCTATTGGCAAAGAATAGAAATCTGACAAATCAGACCCTGGTCTCGTAATCGCTGCCACTCTACATTCAGACAAAAAAGCGGCTGGGTCGTGCCATCTTGGGATTGTCAAAACCGCGTCCATCCCAAGTATGACGACTACATTTCCGCAGCTTAATCCGAGCTCTCTTGCCGTGTCTAACGTATAAGATGGTCCTTTCCGTAAAACCTCTACGTCAGAAATTTTGAACACGTTAACACTTTCATATAGCAAAGCTAACCGGACCATTTCCTGTCGCTGTATTGCGGGAGTTACGTCCCAATTAACGGATTTCAAATAAGGATCTCCTGCGGGGACGAAGATCACNTCATCTAGTTCTAATGCCTTCATAGCAGCTTGAGCCGCAGCTATATGCCCTTCATGGATTGGATCAAATGTTCCTCCAAACAAGCCCACCAACGTTCCCACTATTTACTCCCTCGACAGCAGTAATGCCTCTTTTGCAGCACTAAGTGTTGCCTCGATATCTTCTTCGCTATGCGCTTCCGACACGAACCAAACACCTCGACTCGTCAGCCGTATTCCTCTCTTCATCATCTCGGCGACAAACCGAGCGTATCGACTCATATCTGCATATTTTGAGTGAGTTCGGTAATCNACCACCTCCTTCCCACCNGTAAAACTCACNGCGAACACCTCTCCNGGTCCTTGGANTAACATTCCAAGCTCATATTTTTCATTCAGCCTTTTCAGCCCATCAATCAGAAGCTTTCCTGACTTCCTTAATTTCTCGTTGGTCTTAATGCTGGGGTCTGTTATGCGTTCTAGCGCTGCTTTTCCTGCTGCCATTGACATGACATTAGCATTCGCTGTACCTCCATGCATCACTTCACCTCTTCCTATCATTGCCATCACGTCGCGTCTTCCCGCCAGCATCGAAAGAGGGTAGCCTCCCGCCATGGCTTTTGCATAAGTTGCTAAATCTGGGGTTACTCCGAAATACTCTTGAGCTCCTCCTGGTGCCAACCTGAATCCCGTAATTACCTCATCGAAGATTAACAGCGTCCCGTTGGCTTCGCATATTCGCTGAAGAGCGTTCAAATACCCATCCTTGGGGAGAACACAGTTTGTATTACACATAACTGGCTCCGTAATTACGGCGGCGATTTTCTCGCCGTTATCTGAAAATACTTTTTCTAACGCGTGGATATCATTCCATGGCAGAGCGATTACATTTGCAGCTTCTGTCTTAGGCATTCCGTAACTCATAGGCACAGAATAAGGCTCTCCCGCAGGACCCGACTTCTCTGGTTCAGCTGCTGTGTTAAAGAAGACACCGTCAGTCCAACCATGGTAATGCCCTTCAAACTTGACGATCAGGTCTCGGGCCGTAAAGGCTCGGGCTACCCTCAACGCCGCCTGTACTACTTCAGTTCCTGAGCTTGCGAATCGAACCAATTCTGCACATGGCACTATCCTCTGCACTAACTCTGCTACCTGAATCTCCAACTCGTGTTGCCCGGCAAACAACTGGCCCTTTTCTGAGGCATTCGCGACAGTTTTTAAGAGAAATTGCGGGGAATGACCAAATATCATAGGTCCCTGTCCAAGGACGTAATCGATGTATTCGTTACCATCAACATCCTTGATAGACGAGCCTGTAGCGGATTCAAAGAAAAGTGGATGTGGCGACTCGGACAGTCGCACATTCGAATTCACGCCCCCAGAAATTACTCTCTGCGACCTCTCGTAAAGAACTCTACTCCTATCTAAATTCATCCCCAGTCCTCCTCTCGAATCATGTCCCATAGCATACGTCAGAAAGGCTTTTAGTCGTTCAGTTATCGCTCTGACTATGTCCCTGATATGCTAGTCATCCTAGGTAATTCCGGTTTTAAGGACACGTTCATGCAACTCGCAATTCTTGGCATGTATCACGAGACAAATACCTTCTCGTCAGTTTCAGCAGACTATGATTCATTTGATATCTACAGGGGGCAAGAAATCATTAAAGAGTATGCCAAATCGCATACAACGGTCGCTGGATATTTGGCATGTTCGGATGAAGCCAACGATATAGAGGTCGTACCATTATTTTTCGCTATTACAGGCCCTATCGGTACTATCACAAAAGAAGCGTATGACAGGATCACTGGAGAAATGCTCTCACTTATTGAAGATAGAGGGCCTTGGGATGGAATTCTCTTAGCTCTCCACGGTGCGGCAGTTTCAGAGGAGTTCCCTGACGCTGATGGAGAAATCACACGCAGGGTTCGTACTATGGTCGGTCCTGATATCCCAGTAGGCCTAAGTATCGACATGCACGCCAATGTTTCTCCCATAATGGTAGAAAACGCCGACGTCACAACGGTATACCGGACCAATCCACATTTGGACCCGCGAGAACGCTCTTTAGAGTGCGCATCACTCATCATAGAGACAATAAAAGGGAATATCGCGCCTCTCTCATGGCTTGAGACCCCTCCCCTTACTATCAATATAGTCAGGCAATTTACGGACGAAGAACCCATGTTGTCTGTTCTAAAGGACCTGCATGAGGTTCTAGAGAAACCCGGACTTATACACGGTAGTGTCGCACAGGGCTATCCTTACGCCGATGTCGAGGAAATGGGAATGTCTTTCCTAACTATAGTGGACATCAATCAGTTCAGCGACCGAGACGATGCGCTGAGAACAGCCCGTGAAACATCACAATGGATGGCACGTCGCGCCTGGGAACGCCGTAAACTCTTCATCGGGGAAACACCTTCCCCGCGAGAAGCTTTAACTTACGCAGATGAGGCATATTCGGGGCCTGAACGAGGTCCAATCATTTTAATGGATGTTGGTGACAACATCGGTGGAGGAAGCAGTGCTGATTCTACGTACGTTCTTACTGAAGCCAAGCGTCTAAAAGTGAAGGGGTATTTGCAAACATTATATGATCCTGAATGTGTTCAACTCTGCATTAAAGCAGGAGTTGGAGCTTCTATAATTCTAAAAGTTGGAGGGAAAACCGATAATTTTCATGGTGACCCTGTAACAGTATCAGGAACTATTCGCACACTTTTCGACGGCAAGTTTGAAGATGAGGGACCAACACACGGTGGATTCAGATTCTACGATGGAGGCCCTACAGCCGTCCTTGACACGGATGACGAACACACACTAGTCCTCACATCGTTACGGTGTGGGAACACTAGTCGGGAGCAGATGTACTCAGCCGGAGTAACTCCAGAACGCTACAGAGTAATACTTGCAAAGGGAGTGGTCTCCCCCCGTCCCGCCTACGCACCAATAGCCCAAGAAATAGTTTTGGTAAACTCCCCTGGGATCACTACATCAGATCTATCATTTTTTAAGTATCATCGGAGGCGACACAAACTTTACCCATTCGAGGAAGCAGCACATTACTAACTTAAACCGATTCTCTGGGTTATCCTGCTAATTGAGATGAGATACGACTACGTAATTATAGGAGCTGGATCAGCAGGTGCTATTGTAGCTTCAAGGCTTTCAGAAAACCCTTCTATTTCTGTGCTTTTGTTGGAGGGTGGGCCAGATTACCCCGATTTTGCCACGCTTCCCGATGATATCAAATTCGGCTACTCCACCGGAACAGACCTGGCTGTTGCAGACGAACACGACTGGGGATACACCGCCTTTGTCAATGGAACCGCGAATCCAAAAGATTCCCATCCCATACCCCCCGGACGAACTTTACGTATGCCTCGTGGAAAACTTACCGGAGGCACAAGTTCGATAAACGGACAGATATTTCTTAGAGCTTTGACTCACGACTTTGATCTATGGTCAAAAATGGGTCTCGAAGGCTGGGACTACAAAAGCGTGTTACCTTTTTTTCGCAAGTTGGAGACGGACCTCGACTATTCGGGAGACTTCCACGGCAAGGAAGGCCCAATCCTTGCTCACAGATTTCCCAAGGATGAGTGGACAAAACCGCAGATGGGATTTCATAAGGCCGCCCTCGCCCTAGGATATCCAGAAGTAGATGACATGAACTTACCGAATGCCCATGGAGTCGGGCCATTCCCTTGTAATAATCCCGCAGGTATCCGCATGAGCACCTCCCTTGGATATCTTTCCCAATCGAGACATCGGCTAAATCTCACTCTTCGATCAAAGTGTACTGTGCAGCGGTTGGTAGTGGATAACAATAATGTTACTGGAGTTGAGGTCAAGAGCGGAGGCGATAATTTTATCGCGGAAGGCAACATTATAGTGTTATCCGCAGGCGCTCTGGCAAACCCTCGCTTACTCATGTTATCCGGAATAGGACCATCTAGACATCTCAATGAAATTGGCATACCAACTGTAAATGATCTTCCCGGAGTTGGTCAGAATTTAAGTGACCACCCTCAAAATTTTGTCCATGCGTCGGTGCATGACATTGAATTATTGGACACTACAGCACCGCGCCTACAAGTTGGGCTGCGCTATACAGCGACAAGATCAAATACCCGAGACGATATGCTGATGTGGATGGGCTCATACGCCGTCGATGGTGATTACAGGGATATTCTAACGGCCCAAAGAAACAAACCCGCTACCGATCCAACTGTTACCGGAATACAGATGACCATCTCGTTGTACTTAGCTACAAGTAAAGGAAGCTTACGACTAAAGTCTTCTGATCCCGATGACATGCCAGAGATCTGCTTGAATCTCCTGGATACAGAAAGTGATGTGAGCCGCATGGCAGATGGGGTGCGAAAAGCTTCAAATATGATGGATTCTTCGGAGATGTCGTCCGTTGTTAAAACACGCACAATCCCAACAGACAAAATTTTGACGGAAGATAAATTATTACACCGTTGGCTGAGAAAGAACACAACGACCGGTAACCATCTAACTAGTACTTGCGCTATGGGCCCGGAATCTGACCCGATGGCTGTAGTCGATCACAAGTGCAAAGTCCGAGGATTGGACAATCTCTACATTGCTGACGCTTCAGTTATGCCTGAGTGTGTCAGGGCTAACACCAACGTTACAACTATGATGGTCGGGGAAAGGTTAGCGGATTACCTGCTAAGTACCTGATCAAAAACATCCATTGTTGATAGTGAACTAAAAAATGTGTACATTGACTCTCTTAGACTTTTTCAGCTGTCTCTTTTTCGACATGCAAGAGAACAAATTTACCCTAGAAGTTACAAAGATTTGGGAAGTAGAGGCTGGTGACTATGCCAAACCCGACAACCCAAGAGCAGTCTGCCTACTCAGATAACAAAGCTTTACCTGCGGTTTTCAGACCCTCTAGCCTGCTTTCACGTCCAAGCGGAGGGCCCCGTAATCGTTTCCTTTTTGAAGACGGGAGAAATCAGGTGTGCCTCCAACGCGATATCCCTGGGGATCTTCCGTCTGGTTTCGCGAGGGGAAGGATAAACAGGAACTGCGAAGAATTTTGGATAGTCATAAGCGGCACGTATCAAGTTGCGATCGGAACTTATGCTCCTTTCAGAGCGACTCATGGGGATATCGTCTTATGCCCCGCAGGCATACCACAACTAACTTCGGCCTTAGAACCGTCAGCCAGATTTGTCTCGACGGGCTGTGATGAATCAACACGAGAGATCACATATGAAACGGGATCTGACTCGCTTCCTGATCAAGAGACTTATGTAAACCGCTTTCTTTTAGANAATTCTTTTCTATCAGAATTATCCAAAAAGGCTAGGCGCCACACCATCATCGACACCGATAAAAACCGGATGTTCATTATTAGGGAATCCCCAGGAACAACCAGCAGACCACACTGGCACCACGATTTTGATGAATGGTGGTACATAGCCCAAGGGAAGTTGTCATTTGCTGTAGGAGAAGAAAGTACAAAGATTCAGGCCCGTGAGGGCGACATCGTGTTTGTGCCAAGAGGATTCCNGCATAGTATCACCACGGCAAACGGTGAAGATTCCCTCAGGTTGCCGGTGACAACCGTAGAGNGTGCNCATGTTTATATGGACGGTGATGATTCCGCTCCCCCTCCTCGTATATAGTTATGGTTGGTAAGCTATTATTCTACGTATAACAGAAAATTCAACACGCAAGTGAGTGAGGTTAGAGTTTAGCTAAAAGCGGTTCTCATATTCACTAATTGAGGGGGGAAATGGCAACTTCAAACACACAAACCCGGTTCGATAACAATTTCACTCNAAAATTTGGGTTNCCTAAGGAACGCCCCGCTGGCAAGGTAGTTGAATCGCTGNGNCAATCTCACATGGATTTCATAAGCCAGTCACCATTTTGTGTAATGGCAACGGCGGATTTGGCTGGAAGCTGTGATGCTTCTCCGAAGGGGGGCCTCCCGGGATTCGTAAAAATATTGGACGAGAGACATTTACTTTTCCCGGACGTCGCTGGTAACCGCTTGTTCCAGTCCTACCAAAACGTCGAAGCAAATCCTCACATTGGCCTTGTTTTTTTTATTCCAGGCATCAACGAGACTGTTCGAGTCAACGGAACAGCCTCCATTGTCTCCGGAGAACAGCTGAAGGAGATGGAAATAGCACTGGAAGTTCGAAACCCAGACGAAAACGCTAAAGTACTNCAAGGACTCCTGGTCGAGGTCGAGGAGTCGTATGGACATTGTCCGAGAGCATTTTCTTTCGCTAATCTTTGGGATACAGACCAGATCAATTCGAACAGGGGAATCCCTAAAAAGCTCAACGATTAAGGTCTTATCTAGTCAGGTTTTGAATGAGCCCATAGTTACCCTTAGTCAATAATCAGAAAGTGAGCGAGAAATGGTTCTTAAGAAAGCTTCCCCTGACATAGATCTAATGGCGCACTTGATGCGACGGGCAGGATTCGGAGCGACAAGGGACGAACTAGAGCGCCGGTCCAATCAGGGTTATGAGGAGACAATAGAAGAACTTTTNAATCCTGGCACCCAAACACCAGTCGATATCTATGAGTTTTTACGTTACTACCCAATGTGGTGGAAACCCGGCACCATGGGAGGATTAGGACAGGCGCCCTGGGTCTGGACTATGATCAACACTCCGGCACCATTACAAGANAAACTTTGCCTCTTTTACCACAACATTTTCGCAACTGGTGTTGCCAAAGTNGACCACTACGATGAGATCCAGGACATGATAGACATGTTNCGCGACAAAGGCCTCGGGNACTACAAGNAAATTCTCATGGAAGTCGCAAAAAGCCCTGCCATGATCTATTGGCTCGACAACAATGAGAACCACGCCGACTCTGTTAATGAAAACTGGGGAAGAGANCTCCTAGAGCTCTTTACTATGGGAGTCGGCAACTACACAGAGACAGATGTACGTGAATGCTCTAGGGCGTTCACAGGTTGGACGTTGGAACACAAGCTACCACGCTTCCACATGGGACGTTGGGACTGGGATTTCAAATTTCTCCCGGAGGANCACGATTATAGCGAGAAAGAGTTTCTTGGACACAAGGGGAATTTCGACGGCGAAGAGATAATTGATATNATCTTGTCGAAGCCGGCCACAGCAGCATTCATCGCCCGTCACCTCTACAGTTTTTTTGTTGCAGACGAACCTCAAGTTCCAGCCTGGTCAGTGACTCCACCCCGAGACCCAGAGGCAGTNCAACTTCTTGCAGATGCGCTCANGGAAAGCGACTATCACATTGGGAATGTATTAAAAAAGCTTTTCAACAGTGATTTCTTTAAGCAACAACGATTCAGCAAAGTAAAAAATCCNACAGAGGTAGTTGTCAGTACTCTGCGGCTTGTAGGTGGAACAGAACGCCCTGCGCCAGAGATTATGGACTGGACTGGACAGATCGCATACATGGGCCAAGATTTACTCAATCCNCCAAGTGTCGAGGGCTGGCATAACGGCGTAGAGTGGATCAATAGCGGCACACTCATGAAGCGCACTAACTTCGTCTCAGAGCTGATATCAGATCCTTCACGTCCAGGGGTAGAGGTCATTATTAGCCNAGTGAAGAAAGCCGGGACAGAGCCATCAGATATTGTCGACGCATGTTTAGACATCATGGGACCACTAATCGTGTCANAGACCACCCGATCTGAACTCATAGCTCATGCCGATAGGCTAGGTGAATTCGACTGGTCTGGGACCGGAATAGAGAGGCTGACGGAATTAATGCAGTTAGTCGTGGCCACTCGAGAGTACCAATTTGCTTGATGGCCCGCTACCAGGTTTATAACCTGAGACTGATCCCAATTCCATTAACCAAAACCTTGGAAGGAAAATGTAATGTCAAATAAAAACAAGGACCCGGTTATCGTCGTTCTGCAACTAACCGGGGGAAATGACTACATGAACACGGTAATCCCTCACTCCAACTCGCAGTATCGNGACTACCGTCCAACGGTAAACATCGGTGAGGCTGACGTGATCCGATTAAACGACGATATCGGGTTCCATCCATCGATGAAGCCGCTAGCGGAGATGTACCAGGCTGGAAACGTCGCAATAATACATGGAGTAGGCTACAACAACTCCCCACGATCCCACTTTCGATCGATGGACATCTGGCACACATGTGAACCCGAAACACTAGGTACAGAAGGTTGGCTGGGAAGAACAGTAAAGCAGATTGACCCAAACAAGGAAAACGTCGTAACCGCGGTAAGCATGGGGCCCTCTCTTTATAGAGCGCTTGTGGCCCCCGACGTGCCTGTAGCTACTGTCGAGAATTTGGATAGCTATGGGTTACTTACAGATATCACGCCGGAAGAGAAGCGCGACCGTGTTCTGGACCGNTACAAGCGAATGTATTCGCCTATGATCGGCTCCGGACCNGTAATGGATTTCTTAGGCCAAACTGGACTGGATGCAATAAAAGGTGCAGACATTCTTAATGTTGCTCCTGCGCGATATTCCTCCACAGTTGAATACGCTGACAATTCCATTTCCCGCAAGCTGCGATCGATTGCACAGATACATTTGGCAGAACTTGGTACCCGGGTTTTCTACTGCGANCTGGGAAGTTTCGATACGCATGCTGACCAACTCGCGATCCACGATAAATTGTGGGCTTCCGCTTCNGTCGCAATCCAGGATTTCTTCGATGATTTAGAGGAGCATAACGCCGCAGACAACGTGACTATGTTCCTTTTCTCAGAGTTTGGGAGAAGAGTGTATGACAATGGCGCGGGAACAGACCATGGAGCCGGAGGCGTATGCCTTGCTATCGGCAAGGATGTGGTCGGTGGAGAATATGGCCAGTACCCATCAATGAAGGAATCTGATTTGGACCAAGGAGACTTGGTACCTGACATCGATTTCCGAGGTGTTTACACTACCCTAATCGAGGACTGGATGAAACTAGATCCTATACCCATAGTCGGTGGTCACTTTGAGAAACCTAGGTTTGTCTAGGTTATCGATTGAAGATCAAGANAAATTTTAACGANAGGCAGAAATGAGGCNAGTTTGGAGAGAATATGCTTACTACCTCAACTAAAGGGCGGGCNCTTGACTATTCCAGGGTTATCGGGGGCAGGCTATTTCGCGGGATTGTATACATTGCTTTAGGTGAAGATAACGATGTCTATGCCGTTTTACGCGACTCCTACAATTCCGGCATCGTAAAGTTGACCATAGGGGAGGAACTGGATGATGAAGAGGAAGTCTTGTCTTTCGCCAATGTTTCCGAAGGTGTTTTTGAACAATCGTGGCCGGCTTGTGCTGTTATCCAAGATAAAGAGGTTTTCGTTACTGACGAGCTACAAAACTGCATCCTAGTTTTCAACACCGATGGACAATTTATCAGGAAGTTTGGCGAATNCGGGAACAAANATGGGCAGTTTGACAGACCCTCTGGAATAACCNTGGATAAATGGGGCAATCTCCTTGTGGCCGACACTNTGAATCATCGCGTGCAGCAAATAACACCGTCAGGTGAATTTATTTCAGCTTTTGGCTCACACGGNACCCTGCCGGGCGAACTGAACGCACCGTGGGGCATAGAAACTGCAAGGGATGGGNCCATATTTGTCGCTGATCACCTTAACAATCGAATCCAAAAATTTGACGAGTCAGGAAATTTGATTCTTGAACTAGGTAATACTGGCACGGACACAGAACGCCTCAATCATCCGTCTGATGTAGCTCTTGACCCTGACGGAGATGTATATGTTGCAGACTGGGTGAATAACCGCATACAGATCTACAATTCAGAAGGAACTTACATTGCCAGTTTAGAAGGTGCAGCCTTTGAGTTATCAAAATGGCAACAACAGTATGTTCGTGGCAATCCGGATGTGCATAAAGCACGACGCAGNGTAGCTACGCTAGANCCAGAGAAATGGTTCGCATTGCCCACAAGTGTCGCTTTTGATCCTATAAAATCGCGGNTATTAGCTGTAGATTCTCAGCGATGGNGAATCCAGATATACGATAAGTTAGATGGCTATTCTGACCCTCAGTTTAATATCTAGTCTCGATTGAAACCNATCGGTTTTCGGTCTGGCTATAGCGACCGGGACAACTCATTTGGTTTCCATCTCACAAGGCACATCGTCCTCCCAGCGGAACCCACCAGCTCNAGCCCGCCTTCAACGGGGCNTAGGTGAACCNCTAGGAGGGAAATTAGGTNCTTATCCTTNTCTGTCCCTTCATTCACATAAATACGCTTNCGTAAATCATTTATAGCCTCAATTTCCGATTCGTATATGTGTGGGCCTAGCGTTTCCAAAATTGAAAGCTCCGGTATCATGCCCATTTCCCACAGAACCCCCATTAGCTCCGGCACTCCAGGNAAATTAATTCTCTTCTCGCCATGAATCAGTTCCCATAGCACTTCGAGGTGTGCCTGNGGTGACCTCATGAATGCAAGGACGATTACTCGATCGGCTGTAAAGCGGTTTATGTTCCGTACAAAGGTTTCAATATCTTCTATACCATAGACGACATGAGAACAAAGCGAACCACTATGAATCGAAACATTGAACGATAATCTCTCCCAGAGTGANCGGANGGCCTCCACATTGTTAATCCCTGATTCTACAGAGGCTTCTTTTAATTGATTTAGCATGGATTCTGATGAATCTACTACAGTNACTTTTTCGCGGTGCAAAGCCAGTGGCAAGGCGAGTCGCCCCGCTCCGCCACCTACGTCAAGTAGAGAATCACAGCCTGTGAACTCCTTTTCTAAGCGGACCAAAAGGGGATCATTTAAGCGATATGGGTCGTCCCGNAATTTATGAGCCAAANCCTGCCAGAAATCTTGTTCGGGATCGAAATCAATCTGGGCAGCAATCGATTGTGAGTGATGGGCTTTAACTTGGGTCCGCCATCTCTCTATTCCACCCATAGTNAAAACATTATCCTTATCAAACCTNTCATCCTTCCTGTCATTCTTCGTGCTAACACAGTTGAGCAGCTTAACACTTAACCCAAGGCCTTTAAAGCTTCTTCNGCCAATCNGAAAACCAGGTTCATTCAATGNGTTCNCNGGGCATCATGACATGGCTCCNCAACGGCATCAANCCTGGCAAATGGGGTTCCTTATTCCAATATTNNCAGNTGCTCACCTTGTTACAGTGCNCGAGNGNCTTACCACGTTAGGCTAGTCCGATATTCTGGAGGAACATTAAGGTGTGCACCTAAAATNTGAATTCGACCGGCTATAGGGATTATTGGTGTACTCCTAACCAGAAATAGAGTTATCTGCGGACAGGTTGGCCAATACTCTATTCCACTTGCCTGANTCTNGGATCGATTCGATCCCGTAGTCAATCTCCTAGCAAAGTTAGAGCTTGGACATTCGAAAGAATAGCGATGCCAGGAATTAGNCAGTCCCGCCATGCATCATCAATGTGCAATCCTGCCCGGCTCCTGCACAACACAAATTAGTTGATGCATGTAATTCTCGCATCTGTGTCACGCCGTCTGTGGTCACATAAACGAGCGAACCGATACCGTCCCGATGGAGCGGAGGATACCTTTCGAGTGTAACCTTGAGCCAGTGATTTCCATTCGAAGTATCATTTCGCAGGAGCTCTTCAACGCTAAATGGCTTACTTTTCAGTCATATCTACTCATTTATTGACTTCCGTAATATAATTGTTTCCCGTCGGCAGGTCTACCTGCGG
>PAOO01000040.1 GCA_002708065.1 Chloroflexota bacterium | reverse complement strand
GGTAAGGATCGTTATGGTAGCGGCACTTTTATCATGGTGGGATATCAGACTTGTGATAGTGGTACTTTTGACCAACGGTACATCCCCATTTAGCACGATAATATTTTTTGCGCCAACTGTTTGTCTACTGGATTGGAGGAGGGCATGACCACTTCCCTTGGCTTCCTTCTGTACTGCGAAGGTGGTCTTGTCTTTGGCTGCGACTTTGAATAAGTCGTTTTCTTTTGGTACCACCGTGACGGATGATGTAATACCTGCGGTAAAAGTAGTGTCGAGCAGTATGTTTAGCATCTCGGTACCACATATTTTGTGTAGGACTTTAGGAATGTCAGAATTCATGCGGGTGCCTTTGCCGGCAGCCAGAATCACAGCTTTATAAGAATCGATTAAATTAGGCAAGTTAGATGGTTGAACGGGTTACGCATTTTATGAAAACGCTAAATAGATTCTACTTTCAATAACTTGTTTCACTTTGTTTCAGGCTAGCAAAGCAGAAAAATATCTGTCAAGCAGCAGAAAGTGCCTATGTGGCTGAAAGCATTTCAGTAGGCCAAGCTTAACAGCCACGAGAGAAACTCTCTCATCCCTTCTATTCCACGTATTTTAATGTCAGCTGTTTCAAGCAATTTTTTATTCATTCCTTTCGACTCCACTACCGCACTTACACCAATTGCCTCTCCCTCATCTCTGATAGTACGTAGAGTCTCGAAGGCATCGACATCTGTCGTGTCATCGCCGACATAAACAAGTGATTTGATCTTGTATTTTTCCGTCAACTTTCGTAGGGCGTAACCTTTGTGAAAGCCGGTTCTTGGTCTTATCTCAAGGATCTCCCTACCCCAAAAAACATCTAAATTCTGTATATTAGGAGCTTCTCGTAGGGCAACTGAAAGTTCTTCGTAAGCGGATTTGCGGTTTCTTGAACACCGGTAATGTATCGAGGCACTGATTTCCTTGTATTCGAAAAAAATACCAGATATGTTGACTCGACTTTTCAAGTAGTTGAGAACGGTAGAAATGAGGTCACTATCATCCAATGCGCCCGGTTCTCTTGAAAGAACTCCGTCCTCTATTTGTTCTGCTCCGTGATTCCCGATGTAAGTAATTTTGTCAAGGCCCACCCGATTTCTAACATCGGTTGCCATACGCCCTGAAATAATGGCAATAGCCGGAAGTGTTAGACGCAATCGCCTTATGGCAGAAAGACAATCGGGGTCTATAAACGCTTTTCTAGGATCAGTATTGAGCTCCGATAAGGTACCATCAAAGTCTGAAAACAGAGCTGGGGTTTTGTTACCAATTAGCTCAAGACAGTGATGCTTATTTTCTTTGAATGGTATTGCGGACTGAGTCATGACTTTAGAATGGGGATTTTTGAATCAGTTACTGTGCAGTAATTCCGCCATCTATTACCAGCTCGGAACCAGTCATATAGGAAGATTCATCAGAGGCTAGAAANAGGACCCCCATAGCGACATCTTCGATTNTACCTATTCNGCCAAGNGGTATCCTTGACTCTGATAGGGCCCGNCCTTCCGGAGTAGAGAGATTATCCGCTATCATCGCTGTTTCAATTGGGCCAGGATGGACAGAGTTCGCCCTTATTCCGTCCGCTGCGTGTTGCACGGCGGTGTATTTGGTAAAAGCCCTTACGCCTCCTTTAGAGGCACCGTATGCCCCGCTGCCAGTGTTTCCCACTAATCCAGCAGTGGAAGATATGTTAATTATGGAGCCTCCTCCTGAAGCTATCATTGCCGGTATAGATTGTTTTGTACCAAGAAATACGCCTTTTAAATTCACACTAAGTATACGGTCGAATTCATTCTCAGAAGTCTCTCTTATTGGAGTCCGACTATAAATTCCTGCATTATTAACGAGAATATGAAGGTTACCGAATAAATTAGTAGCAAGATCTATCGCACTAATCCACGCTTCCTCCAATGTCACGTCCAATTTAAACGGAGCAGCTTTACCTCCTTTGGAAACAATGTCAGCTGTGATCCGTTCACATGAATCAACATCGACATCGCAAAGGAGTACACTCGCACCTTCCTTAGCGAATAGCTTGGACTCATATTCACCTTGCCCACGCCCTGCCCCAGATATCAAAGCTACCTTATTTTCTAATCGTCTCAATGTTTCTTCCTGGTTTCATCTTGAGAAAGACCTCAATACGAAACATCAATCACGTTGTGTTAGATGAATCTAACTAGACGTTCCTCAGTGTGTGGATGATTGTAGCACTGCGCTGGCATATTTTGACCAAGTTGGGTTTGACAGAACACTTGTTCTGTTCTAAAGTGTTCTAAATCTAAATTGGAATGGTAGCCTGATTAAGAGCAACATTCGTAATGAATATACCGAAACAACTTGAATTCCCAGTGACTCATTCCCTTGATTTCTTCACACCTGTAAAAGGTGCTGCAGGTGTGAATGCAGGTCAGCGAGTGCGATATTTAGGAAATGTGGCCGGTGGACCTGAAATAGGTACTTTGGGAGTCGTACAAAAAATCTTTGCCCGTAAGGCGGTAGTTGANATGGGAAAGGGCGGTACTTGGAATATACCGTATTATTTTCTCGCGCATGTCAGGGCCGCGGCGTAAGTGAGATTAGGCCTTCGCTATGACTGGAAGAATCCGTTTTCAATCCGTTCAGAAACGAGTTGCGAAACCAATTCTGGTCTCTGTAGCGGCACATCATGAATACTGTTTTCAAGCCATATGACTTCACTTGTGGGGATCGTTTCCTGGGCTAAAGAAACCATCTGATCTCTGAACTCACCCCTTTCATCATCGGGCGATCCGAGCCGAGCAGGAAGAATAAGAACTGGGCATTGGACTTGAGGGAACATATCGCTTGGTTTGTGAGCCCAGAANGCTCTAACTATTTCAAGGTGGTTTTCTCGGCTTAGTCTTGCTTTCACAAAGCCATCATTGTCTACCGTCAGGTTGGCCATTACGATATCTTCGAGGGATGCCGATAACGATGTAGAGTCACGAGTCCCCCAGTTTCGCTGCTTCATTCGTTGCATAACTCTTTCCTCCGTTATGCCGTCCCAAACAGGAGGTGCCATTCGATCCAAGGCGAGTTCGAGGGTATTGCCAGGGACCCTGGAGATTTCGATAAGCCCGCCGTCTATGAAGCAGAGNCCGCTAACTAGTGAGGGGTATCGGACGGCTAGACTTAAAGCTACACTTCCTCCCCATGAATGTCCTACTATTACGGGATTATCTATCTTCATCTTGATGATAAATTGAGCTATGTCATCTGTCACAGAGTTAAAATCATAACCGCCTCGAGGTTTATCTGATTTACCATGACCTCTCTGATCAATAGCTATGACTGAGGAATTAGAGGCGAGGATCGGAGCTACTAGATCCCAGATACGGGAATTAGAGGCCAGCCCATGGAGGAGTATGATCGATTTTCCGGAGCCTCCCCAATCCCGATAATACAATGTTAGCGAATTTAAAGTTGCTGTTCCCTCTACGGGTATTTCAGGTGACGATTTGGTCAATTGTAAAGACTTCCTTTTTAAATTGGTGTTTTAAGAGACCCCGGGTATCCTGGGGTCCCAATGCGCACGGTCTAAGAAGGATCTAGAAGAGCGATATGAAACGCGACGACCTTGTCCTATTTGTTTGAGGAACCCGCGGTTTACAAGGTTTAGGCGAATTTGCACGTGGTCGATGGCGAATAGATTCCTATCTCTTATTCCCTCGTTGATATCTTCCTCTATATAGTCGATCCCTTCTTCAAATGCCATCATTATAAAGTGGAGTGCGACTAGACTTTCTTTAGCATCTATGGGGAAGTCTGGCAACGCTTCACTATTGCCGGTCCAATTCGAAAACAGGCTACGGTAATAGGTGGGGTCGATAGTGAGATTTGACAAAGTAATATTCCCATTATTGCTCTAGGGAGTATAGGNATTACTGGCTGTCTTGCCCNCCTGACTGACTACGCAGGAACTTTTCGATCTCATTGACCATATCACTGCCGGTCGGCATATCTTCACTCTCCGAGCGGGCTTCATCGTACTGGGTTTCCAATCTTGTGACATAAGAGCTGACATCTGGCTGCTTGGCTATAGCTTTGGACACCTCTTCTTGGAAAGCTTCACCAGCAAGCCGNAGTTCGCTCATGTCCAGGTCAAAGTCGACTAAATTCTTTAATCTCTCAAGAAGGGCATAACTGGCGATAGGGTTGGGAGATGTCTGAACATAGTGGGGGCAATGGCTCCAAATATTCGCGTGAGGCAGTTTTCGTTTAGAGCAAGCGTCGGCGAAGGCAGAATGTATACCAGTTGGTCCTTGATAGCCGGAATTTTGAATACCGAGCCATTGGGCTTTTTTGCTGAGCTCCTTATTACTCGCTCTACCCGTAATACGTACCTCCCTCGTGTGAGGTACCGCATCGAGAAGTGCTCCTAACGATATAATCAGCTCCACCCCTGCCATATCTGCCACTTGCAGAACGGTTTCGGAGAAGGTACGCCATTTAAGATTGGGCTCTGTGCCAACGTATAACAGAACACCGTTATCAGGATTATTTTCAGGGACGAAACTATAGAATTCGTTGCACGGCCATCTAATAGTTCTTTCTTTCTTCCGATTTATTCTGGTTTGAGGTCGATTGACAGTAAAGTCGTAATATTCTTCAGGATCAATCTCCACAATTTTCTTAGCGGGTAACTTGCGTACCATATAGCGGATAGCACGAGTCGCAGCTTCTGCTGCGTCTGGCCAGCCTGCGAATGCAACAACCATTGTCCTCAGATTTGAAGCAGGGGGTTCGTGGATTATCAAGCCACTCATATAAAGTTCCGTACAGCCCGAATTTCGACCGAGTGTACCATTTTGCCCAAGATATTCCAACTATTGTGAAATTAATCCCACTATATTGTGGTTTTCTGCATACAAGCATTTATTTTTTAGCTTTAGAGGGAGGAACACTTTTAAGCAATATAAGTGACATATTCGGCGATCACCATCGNTGCTCGTAAGTGTTACTTTTGANAAGAAGTGTGTATGTTTATGGAGATTNCTGGCAATAAAGGGCCATGCGAGTTGTTGGCGGAANCAAACGTAAACAAGGGGGAAACATTTTTTAACTCCTAGTAGCAACCTGGGGTTTGGCTGACTAGCTAAATCGATTTAAAAGAAGATGCCAGGGTCGGGGAAGCCACCAGGTGGTATTAGCCTTTGCGGGCTAAAGAAGTAGGCACAAATGCAGTTTTATGCACTATCGGATGCTAAAGTATTTTGGGATCGGAGATAGATTATCGAGGCTTATGAGAGCTAGGGAACATTTGTTAGAGGAATCCGATTTATCGCACATTATCCTTTTTCAAACTAAGGTGAAGACCGCAGCAATTCAAGATAATTATTAGGGAAGTCGTTTTTAACAGTGTCTGTTAACTTTTGTAAAGCCAAATTTGTGAGTGTCTACGCTACTGCTAGGACAAGTTGGTATTTTGTCATTATTACCGATAAGGACCGAGTCGAGACCGTGGTTGAGTTTACAAAAGGTGAAAAATCTCTGGAAGTAGCATCCATGATACAAGCGATGCTTGGGAGAATAGGTAAGGCTGATATCAATAGTGAAAAGTCTATTCAGGAGTTATTGGGGATAAAAGATCCTGTCGATGGAAGGTCTATAAAGGCGGCGGCTATAAGTGCGATTCGTTCAGCGTTTTCCCATATTGAAGCATTAAAAAAGGGTGTTCCATTAGTGGAATATTTGGGTGGAGAGTTTCGTCACCGTATTCCTTTGTATGGAAACATTAATAGGGCATTATTTGCTACAGATAGGACGCCTTTAGACTTTGCCCGTGCGGCTGAAAGTGCCGTNAAAAGAGGTTTTACNGTTCTTAAATGNGCTCCTTTTGACGAAGTTCAACGCCCCAATTTGACNGNGACAGTNTTGGACACTGCNAGACCTGGTATTGAAAGNGTAGCGNCCATTAGAAAAGCGGTTGGTGATGAAGTCACAATTTTAGTTGANTGTCATAGCCGCTTTGAAGAATTTACNGCTCATTTAGTAGCTGAACAGCTAGAAAAACTATCAATTGGTTGGTTTGAGGAACCGCTTGNACCGAATAGTGAATCAGAAGAACTTAAAAGAGTGTNGCCGCTAATCGCAATGCCTGTAGCAGGTGGTGAAAGTGGTTATGGAGAAGCGTTTTTCACATCATTACTTAATCACGGTGNGTTAGATATTATAATGCCCGACTTAAAGTATTGTGGTGGAGCGGCTGAAGCNGTGGCAGCAGGCCAGTCAGCAGTGGCACTGGGGAAAGGGTTTTCTATTCACAGTCCTTCTGGGCCTATATCTTTGTTATCGTCTGGGCATGTAACTGCGGCAGTGGATGGTGCTATGTTTCTGGAGCATGCGATTGACGAAGTTGACTGGAGACCAGAAATAATNCAACCTGCAGAACAGGTAGAAAATGGGCAGCTATTGATTAATCGAACACCTGGCCTNGGCTCACGGTTAAATCTGGATCTGGTGTCCTCTAAAGGAGATCATTTGATTATCTAATGGACACTTTTTTCGGGTATTCATTTTTTTGCTANNAGATCATACGCAAGGTGCAACATTATCTTCGCTCCACTTANGATACTTTTAATCCCNATNGATTCGTTCGTTCCATGAGCCCGGCTGAGCATAGGATCGTCGTCTGGATGAGAACCAGAGAACCCATATGTAACCACTCCTAGTGGCCTAGTGAAACGTGAGTCGGTGAAGCCGTTACTGATTGCGGGGACGAATTGAACANCATCTCTCCCTAGGGCCCGCTCGGTAGCCTTTTTAAGGCCAGCCATAAGTTCCGTATNGAAATNCGAAGAATTGGGNACCGCCATATAATCAATCTCGTATTCCACCCCCTCTATACCTTCTAGGATTTTGTCTAACTCTTTTCGCAGATAATCATCGCTTTGATGAGGAAGTGTTCGAACATCACAGGTAAGTCGGATTTGTTCAGGAACACTGTTGGATTTGATTCCACCGGTTATCATCGTCGGCGTGAGAGTCATTCTNGACAACGCCTTTAGCATTGATGCGAACCTTGGATTCTCATCTTCTTGTTCGGCTATTATTTCATCGATATTTTCAGGTGANGCTTTGTGCTCTATGGCGAACACTGAAAGGTGCTGGAATAAACTNGTAGACGTATCTCTTTCTGGCTCGTACTCCTCGATACGTTGCAGTACCCTAGATAATCGGTACAGAGCGTTTGTTCCTTGCCAAGGTACAGAAGCATGCGAGCTGGTACCTTTAATATCCACTTCAATCTGAAGGCGCCCTTTCTCCCCTATACCCAGAATATATGTGAGAGCCCCTGCAGCTTCTATGGGGGTTCCTCCCCCTTCATTCACAGCGAATGGGGCNTTAAGAGTTTCTGGATGATTATCANCNAGCCAGCCGAATCCGTATCTGCCACCGTGTTCTTCATCTGCTCCTGAAATTAGGGAGAGTCCATCATGAAGTTCGACTCCGTTACGCTTTAGAACTCGCATTGCTGCCATCTGAGCNGTTAAAAGACCCTTACAATCAGANGCTCCNCTCCCNTAAATTCTCCCATNGTGTATTTCCGCNCTGAAGGGNGGGTAGGTCCACTTGCTCTCGTCTTCCACTGGGACGACATCNGTNTGCGACATGAATATCAGNCCAACATTTCCAGAANATCCAGATATTTTACTAACNATATTNCCNCGGTTAGGGNCTGACTCNAGAATNTCTGATTCGATGCCATCGATAGCCAACCANTCTCTNATATATTCACAAACTGGNGTTTCATTNCCAGTCGGCATAAATCCTGTATTCACNGAAGGGATACGAACTAATTCTTGTTCCAGNGAGATGAGTTCTGNTTCAAGATCATCGATCTGATTAAGCATGTCATCCAATGTGGCCATTGGGGAACTCCTTTTTTTCTTGTGGTGCCTCTAGAATACTTCGGTTGCCATAAGTATTATTGCTATGGTTTTCGCGTCCTGTATCTCCCCAAGCTTTATGAGCTGATGGATCTTACTTAATTGTATTTTTTCCACGGTAATNTCCTCATCGTCATCANTTGGGAGACTGCTCTTTACAAGATTTCTAGCNAGGTAGCAATACATATATTCATCTGTAAAACCAGGGCTAGACCAAAATCCACCTAGCAGTCTTAAGTTGGTCGATCTGTAGCCCACTTCCTCTTGTAATTCACGCATGGCGGCTTCATCCGGTTCTTCACCCTCTTCTATTAAACCGGCAGGCACTTCTAGCAAATGCTCCTTTGTTGGATGCCTGTACTGTCGGACCAACAAAATATTATCGTCATCATCCATTGGCGCAATCGCTACAGCGGCTTTATGCTCTACGACTTCCCTAAAAATGTCCTTGCCGGATTCGAGCGTGATTGTGTCTAGCCGAACATTTAAAATCTTGCCTTCATATTTTCTTTCAGACCGAATCGTGAGATCTATATTGATACCCTCAAATTGATTAGAAATCAGGTTCTTCAGGTGGTCGTTGAGACCTGTATGCTAGGCCTAACCTCATGTTCAAGGCCGTATAGAAGAAATCCGGTTGGTGAGCTCGAAGGAACCTTGCTGTGTATGGACTTTTGCGAATCGCCACCCTTTCCCCGGGTTCTAGCTGGGAATCTACAAACCCATCCGCGCTTACAGATGCTTGATATCCTTTCGATGCTTCAAGTTCCACGACAGAGTCAGGTGCAAGGATAAGCCCATCTCTCAGCCCAGTATGGGCTGCCACTGGTTGGAGGATCATCATTTGAGCCTCTGGGAACACTATCGGCCCTCCAGCTGATAGAGCATAACCTGTACTGCCAGTAGCAGTGGATACTATGACGGCATCCGCCCGGTAGTTTGTAAGATGTACGTGATTAACGGAAGTATTCAACTCTATCAGCCGTGACACCGTACTTGTGCCCACTGTTACGTCATTTAGAGCGTGGACTGATAGGCGGGGTTCATTCTGACCGGCAGGTATGATATTGGCTTCCAACATCATCCTTTGCTCTACCCTAATTTTTTCGTTGCCGCGACTTATGAAATCGATAAATTCCGGAAGGCGCTCTAAGGCCTCTCTTGGGCTAAGCTCGGCCATGAAACCGACCTTGCCCATATTAATACCTACAACCGGAGCATTATATGAGCTGATAGCTCTTATCGTTCGTAAAATTGTGCCGTCCCCACCCACTACCACTACAAGTGATGTTGTTTCTAAGTCGGCTGATTTCACCTGAAGTTCTCCGGCAGAACAAATCCAAGCTCTATTTTGCAGGTTCAGCGACATTATCAAGCCACGCGCCACTTTTTCGGTTTCCGGCACTTGAGAATTATGAACGAATGCTATTTTTTCAGTGTAAGACATGATTTTGCACTACTTTAAATTCTACATGAGACCCTTAAGGCTGGCTCTTTAAATCAATGGCATCACACATTCTGNGAGNCGGCTCTTAAGGAGGCATTGGTTATTCCAAGACCAAGATCGATGTGACTGCTTTGTGGGCAATTNCNATTATNGGAGACGGGAAAATTCCGAATATAAAANTGCCTGCCATCGCCAGNAAAGCTGCGGAAGCTACACCTATTCCCGGTCTCAAAGGCTCTGACTCGTCGATGTCTGAGAAGTACATTACCTTAACAACTCGTAGATAGTAGTAAGCGGATACTGCACTGTTGACGACACCTATTACGACTAACCACCAAAGTCCGGTGTCCATAGCTGCTCCAAATATGTAGACCTTGGCCATGAAACCGACAGTTGGAGGTATTCCGATCAGAGATATCATCGAAAGCGTCATAGCAGAAGCAAGAAAAGGTGATTTTCTTCCTAATCCGGCAAAAGTTCCTATCATGTCGCTTTTAGTTTTATTTGATACCGCGATTATTACGGCAAAAGCAGTTAGATTCGTCATCCCGTATCCGGCTAAATAGAAAAGCACACCGGAAGGGCCGGCATTGTCGCTTCCTCCCGGAAGAGCAGAGATTGCCGCGAGACCAACCATCAAGTACCCAGCCTGAGCGACAGTACTATATGCAAGCATTCTTTTAATATTGTCTTGTCTTATGGCAATGAGGTTACCTACGGACATAGATAGGGCACTTAAAACGGCGATCATCGTGGCCCATTCGATACTCAGCGTATCGAATTCGAAAGCTGTGTAAAACACTCTAATAATCACTGCAAATCCGGCCGCTTTGCTCGCGACTGATAGGAATCCTGTCACGGGAGTTGGAGCACCTTCGTAAACATCTGGTGCCCACATTTGGAATGGGACAGCGGCGATTTTGAATCCAAATCCTGCAGTAATAAGGACAATACCAAGCATCAGAGCAGGACTTAGATCAGTATCCGGTTTTGAAATTTGGAACCCGATCTCATTTAGCTGGCTTGACCCTGTAAATCCATACACCAGAACCATGCCGTATAGTAAGACAGCGGAACTTACGGCGCTGAGCACGAGGAATTTCATACCGGACTCGGCTGACCTAGATTCTCGGATAAAAGCTGCAAGGGCAGCGATTGGAAGGGCGGTTAGTTCGAGTGCAACATAGAGCGTAATCAGCTCAGTAGAAGATGCCAGCAGCATCATTCCAGTTGCTGAAAACAGTATTAGCGCGTAGTACTCGCCCTGATGATTTCCGAATCGCTTCGCATACTCTGTAGAAGACAAAACGACGAGGGCCGCGGCTCCAAGTACTAAGTACTTAAAAAACAGGCCAAAGCCGTCCACTTGAAAAGTACCAGAAAATGCTTGCTTAGGTCCGACGTCCCAAAGCTGAATACTGAAGTAGAGAGGAACCAGTAATCCCACAAAAGCTATTATTGGAAGGATCCTCTTGTTTCTGACCATCAGATCAACGGTTATCACTACAGCAGCTAGGATAGCCACACTTAATTCAGGTGATAGTAGGTAAATATCGTGGAGGGTCATGTTAGTTTAGTGCCTTCACAGACGTAATAATCGGTTCGAGTCCTGTTGAGAACATTTCGGAGATCACTGAGGGGTAAATCCCAACCGATATTATAGCTACAACAAGTATTGCCACAGGCACCATTTCCGGTAAGGAGGCGTCGGGAAGATTGTTGTGATGTTCGGGCCTTGGCCCAAATATTGTTCTTTGAATCATCCAGAGTATATAAGCGGCAGTTAGCACGACTCCGACCGTCGCAATAATTGTAAATATATGCCACGCCGGAAAGCTTCCGAGAAATATCGTCACTTCTGCCACGAACCCGCTCGTTCCAGGTAAGCCTAGTGACGCCAGACCTGCGATAAGTAGTGACGTCGCAAGAAAAGGCATTCTTCCGGCTAGGCCACCTAGATCAGGAATATGCCTTGTGTGTGCTTTTTCGTAAATGTACCCCACAGTTAGAAAAAGTAGGGCGGTTATCGTCCCGTGAGTGAACATTTGTAAGGCAGCACCGGTCATACCCAGCGTGGCAGCTGCACCTTTGGCCGAAGCCAGCCCTAATAAGACAAATCCCATATGGCTTACGCTGCTGTAAGCAATAAGTCTCTTTAGATCAGTTTGTCGGATAGTTATTGCCGCTCCGTAAATAATATTTATTACCCCGAGTAAAGCTAGAAGCCATGAGAAGTCGAGGAGTTGGTCAGGGAACATTGCGGCAGAGACCCTGAACATCCCGTACCCTCCCATTTTTAGAAGGACTCCCGCAAGCATAACGCTCGCAGCTGTAGGGGCATCGGTATGAGCGTCCGGAAGCCAAGTGTGAAACGGGAATACAGGAAGCTTTATAGCGAAACCAATAATAGTGAGGAAGAATAAGATTGAAGCTGGCAATATGAGATCTGCCCCAGCAATCTTGTCTGGCAATATAGTCATATCAAAGGTGCCGGTTGAAAAATAGAGAGCCAATATTCCAACCAACATGAAGGCGCTTCCCAAAATTGTGAAGATCAGGAACTTCATTGCCGAGTANTCTTTCCTTCCACTTCCCCAGATTGAGATCAGGAAGAACATGGGAATCAGTTCCAACTCCCAGAAAAGGAAGAATAAGAAAAAATCCATCGCAGTAAATACACCAATCACTGCTCCTTGGAGCACGAGTAACCACATAAAGTGCTCTTTGANACGGAAAGTAATATTCCACGAGGCAAATACCGCTACTATTCCCAATATGCCTGTCAGTAATACCAGCGGTGTGCTGAGTCCATCTACTGTCAGAAAGTATTCGACTCTGAAAGACTCGATAGGAATCCAGTTACTAAACCGATCTTCCATTCCGTGAGCGTCAGGGTTATTTCTATATATCAAGAATATATAAGAAGTTATGAGAAGTTCCACAAATGTCGCACCGACCGCGAAGCCTCTAGCGGCCTTGCCTGAGAGAAATATAGCTATGATTNCAGCCGCCAATATCGGCATGAAGACTGCAATTGATAGAAGACCGTTGAATCCTTCCATAGAGCCGCCTACTTACCGAATATAAAAATCGCGGCAATCACTATGATGCCGATTGATGTTGCTGTTGCATACATTTGCATTTGACCAGTTTGGAGTTGTCTTAATAGGCCACCAAAATTTGCTCCNANCCANCCCAAAATGTTTACGGTTCTGTCTACAATATTCCTATCAAGCCAGTCTGATAGGAACGCAATTCCACTGTAATAAAGTCGCTTGACTAATATCCCTTCATAAAATTCGTCAAAAAAGTATTTCCTGTGAAACAAGATATACATAGGTTTGAACGCGCTTCCTACTGACTGTGGAGAAATTAAAGGGTTGGGTTTGTACATGAGGAACGCCAACAATATTCCCAGGATAGCTACAATTGAGGAACCAATAGCCAATGGAATGTTGAATTTAGACCCTTCCACGTGCCCNTGTATCCCTTCGGGTAGCCAGTGTTCTAGGGTATGGGACATCCAATGGGCCGGCACACCTGCGAGATCAAACAGTGGGTTGGCGATAAAGCCTATTAATACTGCGGGGGCTGCTAGTAATACCATAGGCAGTACCATTGAAAACGGAGATTCGGCGAGATGGACCGGGCCATGTCCCTGTGATTCTGGATCGCTTTCAGAACCACCTTTGAAGGTCCCTTCGAAGGTCATGAAAAGTGCTCTAAACATGTAAAACGCGGTCATGAACACGGCGCTGATCGCCAAAACAAATACTATGGTGCTTACGAGGTTCCCCCCGTTGATGCCACTCGTGAATGCATTCAAAAGTATCTCATCCTTGCTCCAGAATCCGGACANGGGNAAGATACCGGCGAGGCTAAGGCTTCCGATCAGAAAAGTGACATAAGTAATTGGCATTTTGTTTCGAAGTCCGCCCATAAATCTCATGTCAAAAGTTCCAGTTGCGTGGTTCACGCTGCCNGAACCTAGGAANAGGAGCGCTTTGAAGAATGCGTGTGTGAACAGATGAAATATTGCCGCTCCGTATGCCCCAACTCCTAATGCGAGCATCATGTAGCCAAGTTGACTCACTGTTGAGTACGCGAGTACCCGTTTGATGTCGTTCGACACTAATCCCATAGTTGCTGCGAAAACTGCTGTAATGCCCCCTACAATCGCTACAACAGCCATTGCAGAAGGTGAAGAATCGAATATGGGGAAGAATCTTCCAACCAAAAAGACTCCAGCGGCTACCATAGTAGCTGCGTGTATGAGTGCGCTAACNGGTGTAGGTCCTTCCATGGCGTCTGGGAGCCATGTGTGTAAAGGAAATTGTCCCGATTTTCCCACTGCTCCCACGAATATGCCTACTGCTATAAGTGTAAGAGCTCCAGAACTTATCAATCCGGTTTGTACGAGAATTGGTAAATGTTCATTTATCGTGCCGATCTCTAAATAGTTGAGCTGATCAGGGTTTTCAACCCCAGCTGTTTTCATGAATAGGTAGATTAGGGCTAACAGAAACCCAAAATCACCAACACGGGTGACGATGAAAGCTTTCTTAGCTGCAGCTGCAGCCGCAGGCCTGTGAAACCAGAATCCAATGAGAAGATATGAGCAAAGCCCGACAAGTTCCCAAAACACAAATAGCTGTATTACATTGGCAGCCATAACGAGCCCTAGCATAGATGCCGTGAAAAGCGACATATAGGCAAAATACCTCGCATAGACCGGTCGCCCGAGTTCTTCTGGCTCATGGTGATTNGGCCCTGAGCTTTGATATACTTGCTCGTCCGTTTTCGGCGGAGCCATGTAGCCGGTAGAATAAATCTGCACCATCAGGCTTACACCCGTAACGACCACCAACATGATGGCAGTTAGAGGATCCAGCAAAATGCCCACAGTGAACTTCAGCTGACCGATCGTTAACCACTCATATGGGGAGTTCACTATATGGTGATTTCCCTTTACCGCCACTTCGGTAAATGTCAGAAGCGATATTACAAACGAGGCTCCAATTGCGAGGATCGCTATAGGACCAGAGACGATCGAATAACGATTGAAGAACGGTCTCACTACCAATGCAATAAATGTAAAAGATGCCAGAGGTAAAAAGAAGATAGCCCAGATAAGCTGTTCAGTTACCATATACCCTAGAGCTTCCTCAATATTTCATCTGCCACATGCTCGCGGCCTTTGGGAACATATATCTTGTAGGACACCCGCTCTCCCCATGATGTTATTTCACCGGTCGGTAATATCTTGGTAGTCAGACCCTCTGCCTCGAAAGTATCTTTCCACATTTCAGCCATCACGAGATTCGGTACGGTTTTATATTCGATCCACATACTGGTTAATTCTTCATGTCTGCAGCATCAGTTACCAGAACAGACTGCCTTGATCGGTATATGGCAACTATGATTGCCAAACCAAGCGCGACCTCGGCGGCAGCAATGGTGATAATAAAAATTGTGAAAATTTGGCCTGTTAGCAAGAATCGGGAGGCATTTTCAGCTGCATGTGTCCCTGCAGACGACATAGCAGCAGGCACCGTATATCGGGAAATCGCGACAGCAGTTAAGTTAACTCCGTTAAACATTATCTCCAATGACATTAAAACAGCGATGGCATGTTTTTTTGATAACGCACCGTAGAGTCCTATCGCAAATAAAATAGCGCCTATAATGAGGAATCGTTCCAGAGTCATTATTCTAACGCCCTCTCACTAGTGACAGTGCACCCAACACTGCTGCTAGAAGTAGAACAGAGACCATCTCAAAGGCCAATACAAAATCCCGGAGCAACAATTTGGCTATTGAAGGAATAGCGTTTGAAAAAACAACCTNGGTCTCCGCTATCTGGGAATCGGTTAAGGATTCTGATCCTAGTAAGTTCCAATCGGTGGCTGAGACAGCGTAAATAGAAAGAGCCATAAATATTAGCGATATTAGAGCTACCGGGATTCGGAATCCGTGAGAAGGGCTTCCTTCATCCAAGTCTCTTGTCATCAGGATGGCAAAAATTATCAAAACTGATATGGCTCCGACATAAATCATCAGCTGTACGCCGGCCAGAAATTCGGCTCTTAGTAAGATGAACATTCCGGCCACACCCAGGAAAGTTACTATAAGAAATAAAGCTGACCTGAATAGGTCCCTTATTTGCACCACAGCTATAGCGGAAACTACCGTAGATAGAGCCATAACCCAGAAAACTATCTCCGTAATCAGAGCTCCTTCTGTCCCGCCGCCCAGGTTCATCGCTTCGCCCACTTTTCCTGCTGATTTTCCAAAGTTGGTTTTTCATGTCTGCCAACCTCGTCCCAGTCCGCCTTTGCTCCTGCAATAGGGTCGTACTTTCTTTCCGATAGCTGTGGTCGGAACCACGTACTAGGGGTTTTCTCAGCCTTTTTAAGGCGCTCCATATCTATGACTAAGTTCTTACGTTCGTATGTACTTTCCTCGAATCCGCTGCCCATGTGAAGAGCATCATATGGACATGCCTCGACGCACAAACCGCAGAACATACATCGCCCTATGTCTATGTCGAATACATCTATGTCGTAGCTTTGGCCTTCCTGTAAGTTAACTCCACTGGTGTTAGTAACGATCTCAATTATTCCCAGAGGGCAGTACTTCGCGCAGCTTGCGCACCCGGTGCATCGCTGCTCATACCATGCAAATTCCTCCCCTCGGAATCGAGCGTCTTGAGGCATTCTTTCTTCGATCGTTTCAAGACCTATAAGTGCTCTGATTGTTTTGACAGGTCTGGTAAATATAAATGTTAGAGTGTTTTTTTCTTCAAGCTTTGCTAGATCTGTCGGACTGGCCTTCTTATCTGGATATTGATATATGTTGAATTGTCGGTTGGGCAGTGCAAGATTTTTCATTGTAATCCCCAAGCCTTTTATTATTCCTACCCCATACATTTCAATCTGCCTCCGCAGCCATATTGGCTAGTGGTGAAGGTACTGGTTCAGGCCGCTCTAGTTTCTTGTGGCCGAACAAATTTAATAGGATCAGAAGTGTACTTATTGTTATGGTCCAGTTGACGATCGACATTATCAACAAGTCAGATTTGCTAAGCTCTCCGGCGCTCCCGCTTAATAGCATAATTTCAATGGCTACTAGGAATATGTTAAAGAGGCCTAACCCAAAGAGTCCTTTCCATGCAAAGGCCATGATTTGGTCAACCCTCAGGCGTGGCCAAGTAGCCCTAAACCACAGCAGTACGAAAATTACGAGGAACATTTTTAGCGCAAACCACGCCTGTCCTGGTATAGGATCGAAACCCTTTGTTCCTCCAAGGAAAAGAGTCGCCGCTACTGCCGCCGTAACTATAGGTGCCATGAATTCCGCAAGAAACAGGATGGCAAACTTAATACCACTAAACTCTGTATTGTAACCGGAGCCAAGCTCCGATTCCGCCTCGATCTGATCAAAAGGTGTTCTACTCATCTCAGCCGTTGCCGCTGCCATGAAGACAAAGAAGCCTAGGGGCATAACAGCGATAAACCATATATCTTGGCTCTTTACGATTTCAGTCATAGCCAGTGAACCGGAGAGTAGTAATACGCTCGTAATTCCTAGTGCCATAGGAATTTCGTAACTGATAAGCATTGCGGCTCCTCGCATTGAGCCGAGAACCGCATATTTATTTCTTGAACCCCAACCTGCCATGAAAATGGCTATAGAGTTGACCGAGGTCACACCTACAATAAAAAGAATTCCTATATTCAAACTTCCCAGGAAAGAATTCTCGGATAACGGGATGACTGTCATTATGAGGAGTGTTGGGGCCACCAGAGCTATGGGGGCTAGTGTCATCACAGGTTTATCTGCTTCGTCCGGGAGGGTATCCTCTTTCATGATCAGCTTCATAACGTCTGCGAAGGGTTGCAAGAGTCCGAATGGTCCGTGTCTGTTGGGCCCCCTCCTTACGTGGAACCTACCGAGGGTTCGTCTTTCGAACCATGTGTAAAAGGCTGTGGCTATAATCATCACGTTTATAACGATGAAAGATATTAAAATCCCAGTCGCCAAGTAAGAGATCCAGGCCGAAGACTCTCCAAGTCCTACCGATTCAAAAATTCCTCTGAAAAAGTTGTAAAAAGTATAGAAGTCTATGAGGCCAGATAGGGAAATCATCGGTCAACCTCTCCGAGGACGATATCAATGGATCCTAATATTATTATTAGGTCTCCCATCTTCCAGCCCTTTAGCATATCCCTGAGAGGCGTCAGGTTGAGGAAGGAAGGGGCCCTGACTTTGCATCGGTATGGTGAGATTCCTCCGTCGCTCACCATGTAGAAACCCAACTCTCCCTTAGGACCCTCCACAGAGCAGTAAGCCTCTCCGACAGGGGGTCTTATAATAAAGGGAACTTCTGTTCGGATAGGTCCCTCTTCAATTTGCTCAATACATTGGGTGATTATCTTGACGCTTTCTCGCATCTCCGCAATTCGAACGTAATATCGGTCAAATGTATCACCCAGTGCTCCAATCGGAACCTCAAATTTGACTCTGTTATATATTTCGTATGGATCCGCTATTCTTAGATCCCATTGAACCCCTGAGGCTCTTAGATTGGGTCCAGATACGGAGCAGTCGATCGCTTTTTCGTCCGATAGAATTCCAACCCCCCTAGTCCTAGCGAGAACGATCTCATTAGAGGATATCAAGGCCTCCAACTCGTCTATATAATGGGGTAGGTCAACAATCAAGGAACCGAGTGACTCCCAGAACTCTTCGGTAGTGTCCTGAAAGATTCCACCGGGACGCATGTAACTTAGGGTTATTCTTGCACCGCAGAGCATTTCGAACAGGTCTAAAATTCGTTCTCTCTCCCTGAAACAATAAGTTAACGGAGTCGCTAGAGCCCCTAAATCGTTTAATAGAAATCCTGTAGCCATTAAATGACTCGCGACACGTTGTAGTTCAGCGCTGATAACGCGGATGTATTGTGCTCTTTCGGGGACTTCTATCCCGGATAATTTTTCGACCGTGCGAACATATGCTAGGTTGTTTGACATGCTCGCAACGTAATCCATCCTATCCGTAAGCGTGACAATTTGAACGTAATTACGGCTTTCTGCCAGTTTTTCTGTCCCTCTGTGTAGATAGCCAAAGACGGGTTCGACATCGATTATTTGTTCGCCATCAAATGTCACGCGTAACCGGAACACGCCGTGTGTACTTGGGTGTTGGGGCCCTAGATTGATAGTAACTGGCTCTGTACGTATTCCTTCCAAGGTCAGCCCAAATAATCCTTTCTTAGAGGNTGCCCTTCGAAGCCTTCCCAAAGGAGAATTCGTTTCAAATTCGGGTGCCCTTCGAACTTGATACCCATTAGATCCCAAATCTCTCGCTCTTGTAAATCGGCGCCTTGCCAGACTTCTATTACAGAAGGAACAGATGGCTCAAGCCTTCCAGAGCAGGATAATTTCACGATACCGCTATAGTTGTTTCTCATGGAGACCAAGTGATACACCAGTTCAAAGTTTTCTATATAGTCAACCGCAGATATCGATAATAGATAAGAGAAATCTAGTCCAGCCGGATTCTTTAATATCTTGGAAACTTCAAGGATCGAATGGGGTTCCACCCAGACATTAGAGTTGTCGCTTTTTATTACCGAACCGGGAACCCCTGATTCTATGGCCTCAGCCATATCGTAACCCGTAAGGACCTTTGTCAAGATTGCTTCCGACTTTTTATGGAATATCGTTTAATTTTTTCGTGCAGTTGCATAATGCCGTAAAGAAGTGCATCAGGTCTCGGCGGGCATCCTGGCACATATACATCAACTGGGATAATGTGATTCACTCCTGGTACGACGCTATAAGATCCGTAATATGGGCCGCCACTAGTAGCGCAAACTCCCATTGAGATTACCCATCTGGGCTCTGCCATCTGCTCATATACTCGCTCGATTGCAGGGGCCATTTTCCACGTGACCGTGCCGGCAATGATGATCAGATCAGCCTGTCTGGGCGATGGTCTGAAAATCTCCATGCCGAATCTAGAGATATCGAAACGAGACATCGCGCTTGCCATCATCTCAAAAGCGCAGCAGGCTAATCCGAACGAAAGAGGCCATACGGCGGATTTCCTTCCCCAACCAATTAACGCATCCACAGAAGTTACCGCTATATTCCGCTGTAGGTCATCTGGAACTTCGACCAGAGGCTCGGCAAGGGCCTCCGTATGTGTCGATTTCAGATGATTAATGTATTCCCCCTCCTGTTGATCTAGATCCCAGGTTGTGTCGTGTAGGGGAATTTGCATGCTATTTCCGAGTAACAATTCTTTTTCAGCGGACATTTTTCTTAACTCCACTCTAAGGATCCCTTTTTCCAAGCATAGATCCATCCAAGCATCAGTATGCCGATAAAGACTACCATCTCAAGCAGCACGAACATCCCAAATTCCGCTGACATCGTGCCAAAGCTTGCTGCCCATGGAAACAGAAATACAACCTCAACATCAAATATCACAAATAGCAACGCAATGCTGTAATAGCGAAAATTGAAATTGTTCCAACGCTCGGTAATAGTTTCGAATCCACATTCGTAAATGCTGTTTTTGACAGGGGAGGGGTTATTCGGACGTACTTTCAGTACAGACAATAGCCAGGAAATTAACAACATTCCAGTTGGCACCGCAACTGCGAGCGCCGCAAATATGGCGATCACACCATACTGTCTGAAGTATTCGTCGACCATATTCCCCGCCGGTAACTGCAAGTATTCCGTGGGAATTCTCAACTCATAACTTGCGCTTGATTATGCCCCAGAATCTATGGCGAAAATATAGCATATAGGTGATGCCACCCGCAAGTGAAAAAACGCACAATATGGCCTCTTATAATCTCGGTGGTTGTGTCAAATTTGATAATACCTTATCTTGCCATGGGGTCTTCGTCTTGGTGCAATCCCTTTAACTGGCAGTGCGAAGAAAGCTAACTTACTTGTGGCTAACTTTTATTGGTTGGACTTTCGCCAATTCCCCAAAGGACTTTTCAAAACTTTTAGAATTCAGGGTGTCAAGCACGATATATATGCCGGAGTTTAACACTGCCTCCGAAGAAGTACCGGAGGTGCTGACAAAGTATCGCGAATTAGTCGATGCTTCGCTAAAAAAATGCCTTTCTAGCGATTCACTCTTTGTTTATGACATGCTTAGATATTGCATGGGGTGGGCTGATGATTCTGGGGAACCAATTCAAGGAACGACAGGAAAGGCGCTACGCCCATCTTTATGCCTATTTGCATGTGAAGCTGCCGGAGGCAGGTTAAGAGACGCAATTCCTGTAGCTTCGTCTATTGAGTTGATACACAATTTTTCACTTGTTCATGATGAGATCCAAGACTTTGATGAAACTCGCCACCACCGACCAACTTTATGGGCCGTGTGGGGTATACCCCGTGCGCTAGTGGCTGGCAATGTGCTTCGGATAATTGCTGATATTTCTGTGGAAGGACTGCGCACTAGTAACAGAGCTAAACCGATAGAAAGTGTTTCTTTACTCGCTCAGGCGTGTCTGGAAATGATAGAGGGCCAATATATGGATATCTCGTATGAAGGGCGAATTGATATTTCCCTGGATCAGTATATGGCTATGATATCTAGGAAGACTGGTGCACTAATTAGGTGTTCCCTTCACATAGGCGCCGAGTTAGGCAATGTAGAAGAATCTGTTGTAAATGTGTTCAAGGAATCAGGTAGAGCCCTTGGTTACACATTTCAGATTAGAGACGATATTCTGGGAATATGGGGGAGTGAAACAATAACCGGAAAGCCAGTGGGGGCCGATATAAGACGCAAGAAAAATTCATTGCCCGTTGTGCACGCAATGTCAGAATGCAGCGAAACAGAAAGAAAAGCCCTGCTTGACGTCTTCTCAAGGAAAGAAATGGGAGATTCTGAGGTGGAACTTGTGCTAGACATTATGGAGAGTAACCATACTCTCAAATTCGCTCAAGAATTAGCCGATAAATATTGTGAGAATGCGTTGGATATTATGGAATCAGCTCCATTAAATAATAGAACAAAAAAGGACTTCTCCGAGCTGGCCTATTTTCTTGCCCAAAGGAAGTTTTGATTCTGGTTCACTTTCGACCTGAAATCAGTGATCATAATTTGTGCTTAAGATCACTAAGCCTAAAATTAGTGAATAAAGTTCCATCGGATAAGGACTGATTGATTGAAAGGAATACTTGTACCTGATAGCAACGTCGTGAAGCCTTTCCTTAGAAGACACAGATTTGAGCGGTCCGCAGAAAATGGTGGCACCTTTTTGTCAAATAAACTACACGATGTAGTTGTTGTATCCGGAGCAATCGGCGAAAAGTCTTATGAAGTAGCACTTAATCTTGTCGAAAACTATTCACCCGACTTCATAATATCGGTAGGTTTTGCGTCGTCATTAAAAGATGAAGTTCCTATTGGAACGGTGATCCTTTGCGAAAAATTAATCTCTTTGAGCGGTCCCATGGNTCTTTGGTCTAATGAAAGTGCAAAAAGCCTTGATGTCCCCATTTGCCGTCCATTGCAGTCGCTTTTTGATAATTTAGACCACAAAGGCAGAACATTTATAAAGGATGGGTTGGTAAGTGCTCCAGAAATAGTNTCTAATNAAAAAATGAAATCATGGTTTGGTAAGGANCTTGGTTCAGCTGNTATGGACAGAGAAGGAGCTTTGGTTGCGGAGGCATGCAGTAAAACGGGAGTTCCCTTCGCCTTAATACGGGGAGTAACTAGTGCGAGAAGCTCAACGATTTCTANGTTTAATCAGAAGCTAGAAATCGTCGGNCAGCCGGTTGNCTTCCGCCTTCTCCTATCCCCCGACAAACTACCTGCTTTACTCGCTTTCCGATTTAGAAGGAGAAAAGCTGTCAGGAAACTGAATCANGTGGTGTCGAGAATTCATTCATTGTCTCTACCATAGNTCAAAGGAGCAAGGATCGTACNTTGTCTTCAACAAACAATCGTGCAAAGAGACNATGTGATGAATGGCTAAACAAAAAGGTTTAGAATAATCCANNGANCAGCTTTTNNNATGCATTTTTTTGCTTATACCTCAAGCCNTGTAATAAAGAGGTTATTTTAGATGAACGTATCAGACGCCGTGATGAAAACGTATGCTTACACACTGATTGTCGAGTCGGCCGTAGCGCCAGATTTTATAGACATCACAAGGAAAGTGGAGGAATGTATCAGGTCATCCGGCATATTGAACGGGATAGTCGTCGTGTTTTCCAGACACACGACCGCTGCTATCGTGATTCAAGAAAATGAACCACTTCTTATCGAGGACTTTAAAGGACTCTTGGAAAGTTTTGCGCCAACCAAAGGTAATTATCGGCACAATGATTTTGATGTCCGCACCGTACACATGCATGAAGACGAATGCCCAAATGGCCACTCACATTGCCAGCATTTGATACTAGGCTCAAGTGAGTCTATACCTTTGGTGGATGGATCAATGCCTTTAGGAGAGTGGCAGAGAGTCTTTATGGTGGAGTTAGATGGGGAGAAAGCTAATCAGGCTGGCAATCGCGAAGTTGTTGTGCAAATACTCGGTCAGTGTTGAACACTGAGCTTTTAGCGATGACGTAGACAATTTCTCAGACTCTCCAAATTATTCCTAAAACTTTATGTTAGATGGCTACCGTCCTTTATGACATGAGTCAACCGCCGATGAAGATAATAATTGATACAGATTCCGGTACAGATGACGCTACCGCAATTTCCGCTGCATCGGGTTCTTCCCTAATCGACTTACTGGGCCTCACAATAGTGTGCGGTAATGTGCCTCGGGCGCTAGGTACACGAAACGTATTAAAGATCCTGGATTTCATTGATAGTGAGGAAGTGACCGTTTAGTAGTGAGCTTTCCGGCCTCTTAGGGGCTCCTTCGTGTACGCATACAACTATCACGGACCTAGTGGACTCACTGCAAAAATCAAGTCCAGAAGTAGAAGTTACGAAAGCCAAAAGGGCGAAGATTTTGTCGCGGAATCTGTTAATAGATATCCGGGAGAAATAACCATAGTCGCGTTAGGCCCACTGACGAGTATAGCGAGGGTTTTTAGAAAAGACCCTACGTTGTCCCAAAGAGTGGATAGAATATATGTTATGGGCGGGGCTATTGAGTGCTCGGGAAACGTAACTCCGTGAGCGGAGTTCAATATATATGACGATCCTGTCGCGGCAAATGTGGTATTTTCAAAAGGGGCGCCGGTAACCCTTGTAGGGCTAGATGTATGCCATTCGGTCTTTGCAAATAGGACAGACCTTCCCTGGCCTTTCGTCAACTCGTCGAAGCGATCAGAAGTGTGTCTTAAGATCTTGACAAGCTGGTTTGCTTATTAGGAATGACCTCGAAAAATATTCGCTTTGATATCCGTTAACCGTAGTCAATGCTTTTCATCCCGAGGATATGGGATATCGCTCTGCCAATATTAATGTTGTGGATTCAGGGGATCAGCTTGGAAGAACTGTTGCTGACTATGGAAAAGGTAACGTCAATGTTGCATTAGAGGTAGACGTTCAGAAAGCCGCGCCTAATCTCATCGAAATGATTTTATGACTGTAATGCCTGTGCTCGTTTCTTTGACCGCCAACTGGTGGCGATGATATATTTCATAGCACATTGTTGACCTAATCACTCAACAATGTGTCGAGGCGTGTTTAAATTCCAACCTCGTTGCGCCAATTTTGGCGTGTCAAAGTCGATCCTTGACTAAGGCGAGGTATGTTGAAAGGAGAGCGTGAATGCATGGCCGAACAGAAGGTAATATCCCGACAAACCGGAGTCGAAGAACAACAGTACAGATGGGGCTTTGAATTTGATATCGAGTCCGATGTTGCGCCTAAGGGATTGAGTGAAGAAATTGTTAGGTTCATATCGGCGAAAAAAAATGAACCGGAATGGATGCTGCAATGGCGTCTTAAAGCCTTCAAACTCTGGCAGGATCAAGGTGACGATTCTGCTCCTACATGGGCTAAAGTTCATTTCGATGAGATTGATTTCCAAGATATCATCTATTACGCAGCTCCCAAATCTAAGGAGGGTGCCGCCAAGAGCCTAGATGAAGTAGATCCTGAATTAATCGAGGCTTTTAATAAACTAGGAATTCCTCTAGAAGAACAGAAAAAGCTGAGCGGCGTTGCCGTGGATGCGGTTCTCGACAGTGTATCGGTGGCGACGACATATCAAGATACGCTTAAAGAAGCTGGGGTAATTTTCTGCCCTATCAGTGAAGCTGTTCAGAAATATCCTGAATTGGTTGAAAAATACCTCGGTTCAGTCGTGCCTTATAGCGACAATTTCTATGCGACTCTTAATTCGGCGGTGTTTAGCGACGGGTCTTTCTGCTATGTACCTCCGGGAGTTAGATGCCCCATAGAGTTAATGACATACTTCCGGATAAATGAAGTAGATTCTGGGCAGTTCGAGAGAACGCTGATTATTGCGGATGAGGGAAGCTACGTAAGTTATCTTGAAGGCTGTACTGCTCCGATGCGAAAAACCCATCAATTACATGCTGCTGTAGTTGAACTGGTGGCTCTTAAGGATGCGGAGATCAAATACTCGACTCTTCAGAACTGGTACCCCGGAGATAAAGATGGGAACGGAGGAGTGTATAACTTTGTAACAAAGCGTGGCGCGGCCAGAGGAGAGAACTCTAAAATTTCATGGACTCAAGTTGAAACAGGTTCTGCCATAACCTGGAAATACCCGAGTGTGATATTGCAGGGTGATAACTCCGTGGGGGAATTTTACTCAGTAGCTTTAGTTAATAATTTTCAGCAGGCTGACACTGGAACAAAAATGATCCATATCGGGAAAAATACGAAGAGTACCATCATAGCAAAGGGAATCTCTGCCGGTAAGGCGGAAAATACATATCGTGGACAAGTAGCAATTTTACCGACTGCGGATAATGCAAGAAACTTTACACAATGCGATTCTCTACTCATAGGCGATGAGTGCGGGGCGCACACCGTTCCGTATATTGAGGTGCGAAACCCCAGCGCTCAAATGGGACACGAGGCGACTACTTCAAAGGTCAATGATGATCAACTTTTCTACCTGCAGCAAAGAGGGATCGACCTTGAAGAGGCGAATTATATGATCGTCAACGGGTTCTGTAGGGGGATATTCAAGGAACTTCCCTTCGAATTTGCAATGGAAGCTTCCCAACTTTTACGGGTTAGCTTGGAAGGGGCAGTTGGATAAATGGTTAATAAAAAGAACTTATTAGAGGTAAAGAACCTGCATACCTCAATAGAAGATACTGAAATATTGAAAGGAATAGATCTAACTGTCGGGCTGGGAGAAGTCCACGCGATAATGGGGCCGAATGGCTCGGGTAAAAGTACTCTGGCGAATATCATAGCTGGTCGGCCGGGATACAGTGTCACTTCAGGAGATATCTACTATTGCGGGGAAAGCATAATTAGCACGCAGCCTGAAATAAGGGCTAGAAAGGGTATATTTCTTGCTTTTCAATATCCAGTGGAACTGCCAGGGGTACGGACCTGGCAGTTTTTGAAGTCTGCGCTAGACTCAATTCGTAAGGAACAAGGATATGAAGAAATGGGAATTAGAGAATTCGACAAGCTTCTTGAAGAAAAGAGAAAACTTGTAGAGATGGATAAAGATCTTGTGAAGAGGTCTGTAAATGAGGGATTCTCAGGGGGTGAGAAGAAAAGAAACGAAATTCTACAGCTTGCGTTGCTGGACCCAAAACTTGCTATGCTGGACGAAACAGATTCCGGACTAGATATTGATGCTTTAAGGATAGTTGCCGAGGGTGTGAATAACTTTAAAGGACCTGAAAAATCGGTGCTTTTAGTTACTCATTACCAAAGAATCCTTGATTACATAACCCCCGATTACGTACATGTTCTGCTCGACGGAAGGATTGTAAAATCCGGGGACAGTGGACTAGCTCTTGAACTCGAGCAAAAAGGATATGAGTGGATCAGGGAATCGATCACATCAGGAGCCAAAATGTGATGGTTCAAGCTCCATATAAGAACGAACAATTATTGGCAGATTTTCAAACTTTGCAAGAGAATTCCGTTGCCTGGATTTCTGAAATGCGTAGTACCGCTATGGATACTTTTGGGGAGATCGGGCTTCCCACTGCACGAAAGGGCAACGAGAAATGGA
>PAOO01000039.1 GCA_002708065.1 Chloroflexota bacterium | reverse complement strand
GAGTTCATACATTGGCATATCCCAAGCTCTCGGTACAGCATAATCAAGCATACTTCCGGTCAGGAGCTGTCCAGAATCATCATATATAGCCTCTTCTTGCAATGCCTGACCAATCCCTTGAGCGGCTCCACCATGAACCATTCCATCCACTATCATCGGATTTATTACATTCCCAACGTCATCCACCGCTATATATCTGAGCAAAGTAACCTCTCCAGTCAAATCATCTATTTCGACGACGGCTATGTGTGTGCCACCCGGCCATGTGAAGTTTTTAGGGTCAAAGAAACTCATTGCTTCCAGCCCTGGTTCCATATCTTCNGGTATATCTTCAGTGTAATAGTAAGATGAAAGTGCTATTTCCTGAATTGTTTTCCCTTCTGATGGAGCTCCTTGAACAAAAAGCTTTCCATCTTCAAACACGATATCTTCTTCAGATGCTTCCAAGATATGGGCCGCTAATTTTNTCGCCTTGTCTTTAATTTTCTGAGTACTTAAATGTATAGCCGACCCACCAACGGCTGCACTACGGCTNCCAAAGCTTCCAGTTCCCATTTGTATCTGCGATGTATCNCCATGAATTACATCAATGTCTTCTACAGGAATCCCTAATTCGGATGAAACAATTTGGGCAAATGCCGTCTCATGTCCCTGGCCATGTGCTGATGCCCCAGTAAAAACTGAAACTTTTCCGGTCATNTGAANTCTGACGTTGGCACTCTCCCAAAGGCCTGCTCTAGCCCCTAGGGTTCCGGCAACTGCTGAAGGTGCAGCCCCACATATCTCTACATAAGAAGAAAGGCCAATCCCAAGAAGTCTGCCATCATCTCTGGCCTNCTTCTGCTCTTTTCTGAAATCGTCATAGCCTACCATTTTGAGTGCTTTTTCAAATGAGGCGATGTAGTTCCCNCTATCATAGGAAACTGTTGTGGCAACTTCATATCCATCATCAAAAGGAGGTATAAAGTTCTTCTTCCGTACCTCGGCCGGGTCCATGCCAATCTCGNCAGCAAAAAGATCTACCGCNCGTTCTACGGCATAAGTAGCTTCCGGTCGACCTGCTCCTCTGTAAGCATCCACCGGNGTGGTGTTCGTGAAAGGNGCAACCACCTTGCAATATATATTAGGAATTTTGTATGGGCCGGAAAGCATTAACCCATAAAGCCAGGTGGGAATAAGCGGAGCGAAGGTGGAAAGGTATGCCCCCATATTGGCCATGGTTCGTACATCAAGGCCCGTTATCAAACCATCCCTATTCCCAGAGATTTCGATATCTGTTATGTGGTCCCGCCCATGAGTTGTAGCTATGTAACCTTCAGAACGAGACTCAATCCATTTCACCGGCNTTTTAAGGCGTTTGGCGATAATCGGTGCTATTACTTCCTCCGCATAAAGATACAACTTACTCCCAAAAGCCCCNCCTACATCAGGTGCGATGACTCTTATGAGGTGCTCGGGATGGCCGGTAACAAGAGATAANAGAACTCTTACTAAGTGTGGGATTTGAGTAGAAGTCCACATAGTTATTTGATTAGTACCNGAGGTATAGTCGACCAGTACCCCTCTGTTTTCCATAGCAGTGGGGATAAGTCTTTGGTTAACAAACCTTTGGGATACAGAAACATCTGACGAGCTCTTAGCCTCTTGCACACTTCCTGCGTCCACTTCCCATTCGAAAGATATATTGTTTGGCGCATCAGGATGGAGCTGAATCGTCCCATCCTTCACAGCCTCTTCCATATCGATAACAGAATCTAGTTCCTCATATTCGACTTCGATGAGTGAAGCAGCATCAGACGCAATAGCAAGGGATTGCCCAATGACTGCTAAAACCGCATCTCCGACGTACCTAACTGTATCAACCGCTAGCGGCGGNTGGGGGACCTCTTTAGTATCNGGNACGANCCATCCACAAGGAAGGGATCCTAATTCTTCTTCAAGATCTTTCCCTGAAAATACAGTTACCACTCCAGGCAATTTTTCCGCGGCAGAGGTATCTATCGATTTAATTTTCGCATGTGCAAATGGACTCCTGACAAGAACCATATGCAACATTCCTATCAGGCTTATATCTTCCACATACTTCCCCTGTCCCGTGATAAGCCTCGGGTCTTCTTTCCTCTTAATACTGGCACCAAATGCTGTTGTAGTCATCACTTTCACCTCTACATATCGAAGAATCCATCCATTAAATTCACTTTTACGTAAAGCTTGTCCAGTAAAGCNATCACGCACGCAAAGAACAAATTAGCCGCTAANGCACGTCACCCNATTACTCTTAAAAAATAAATTCCAAACAGGTTACAGTTTCCCAATGCTATTCACTGAGAAACATGTCTGACTTTGGCCGTAATGTATATCACTTGTATTGATCAGGCAACCACAATTGCCAAGGTCAATATGCTTGCTTGCTATCGTGTATCCAAGAAAGACACTTAGGTCCAACTCAACAGACATGATTCTAATGAGTAGTTTATGCCTAGATACTATTATCAACACCAGTATAAGAACAGGCATCGCTAAATCTCTCAAACGCACGACGATTTGAACATAAAACCGAAGGTTGACCCCTCGATATTTGATGTAGTATTATTGCAAGGTGCCCGAAATATACCCCCCGCGACTTTTCTACAATGAATTATTTTGCCTGTGCCGGGTAACGTATTTCTTTTTTTTGCACACGCTGTCAAAACGGATTTTCATCACTGCAAAAACCCCATAGACGCCTTATTGCCATTTCTTGCAAGGAGTGTGAGGACTTATGACTTCTTCTGTTTCAAAGAAACTTGACACTATTTTCCCAACTACACGATCTTATTCGAAAATCAAAACAATTCTCGATGTCCCGGACTTGATAGATGTCCAAAAAGACTCTTTCAATTGGTTCAAGACTAAAGGTTTAAGTGATCTTTTCGAAGAAATATCTCCAATAGAAGATAGCCAAGGACAGAATTCTAGATTTGCTCTGAAGTTTGTGGACCACGACTTTGAAAACCCTAAGTTCAGCGAAGATGATTGTCGCTCACAAGAAAAAACTTTTGACGCTGCATTATACGTAACTGTCGAACTTCAGATAAACGCGACAGGCCCGGGTCAAGGTGAAGTAAAAGAGCAAAGATTGTATGTAGGGAACATCCCGATGATGACTTCAACGGGTACGTTCATCATTAACGGAGCTGAAAGAGTTGTAGTAAGTCAACTGGTACGTTCGCCTGGAGTCTATTTTACAGAAGACAGAGACCCGGGGTCTGGAAGACCGTTATCTTCCGCAAAGCTGATTCCTTACCGCGGAGCATGGATGGAGTTTGAAACGAGCAATAGAGATGTTTTATATGTGAAAGTTGACAGAAAAAGGAAGACTCCCGTCACTACTTTGTTGCGCGCATTAGGGTACGAAACAGATCAAGAGATTTTTGAATTATTCGAAGATGTAGATACAAACTTAGATCACCAATTTATAAAAACTACGATAGAAAAGGACTCCGGCGTTACAAATACTGAAGAGGCCCTCATAGAGTTCTATAGAAGATTGAGGCCTGGCGAACCCCCAAATGCTGAAAATGCCATAACTCTTATAAACACTCTATTTTTCGATTCGCGAAGATACGATTTAGGTAAAGTCGGCCGTTACAAATTGGATAGTAATCTTAAAGGCCCTGAAAACGCTAATCGTGACGGCAATGNAAATGTTCGNATACTNGCAAAGGAAGACATCATTAATCTTCTCAGACGACTCATCGAAATCAACAATGAAAGGCGCAGGGCAAATGATATAGATCANCTAGGTAATAGGCGAGTACGAGCGGTAGGTGAACTTATCCAAAATCAAGTCCGGGTCGGATTGTTGAGAATGGAGAGAGTTATCAAAGAAAGGATGACTATACAACCAGATCCAGCTAGTACTACGCCCGCAGCTTTGATCAATGTAAGGCCTGTCGTTGCAGCCGTAAGAGAGTTTTTTGGAGGTTCTCAACTTTCCCAATTTATGGACCAAGCGAACCCGCTGGCGGAATTGACCCATAAGAGAAGATTATCCGCTCTTGGACCAGGAGGCCTCTCAAGAGAACGNGCAGGGTTTGACGTAAGAGACGTTCATCATTCCCACTACGGAAGAATTTGTCCTATCGAGACCCCCGAAGGACCCAACATCGGTCTCTTAGTGTCCCTGGCAACATATGCTAAAACAAACGCGTTCGGGTTTATCGAGACTCCNTATAGGAAAATTCTAACGGAGGTAACAAACGAAAATTCAGACGAACTTATCGGGCATACACCTATAGCAAATGTGCTGTCAGACGNTGGCAAGACAATAGTCAGAGGTGGCACTCGAATCACTATTAGAACTTCCGGCAGAATAGCCTCCCAAATGAAAAAAACCATCAAGGTAAAATCTTATGTGTCGCAGTCAGTGGATGACATTACTCATTTGTCTGCCGATGACGAAGAGAACTATTTCATTGCCCAGGCTAATTCAGCTATAAATGATGCTGGAGAGTTTNTGGAGGATAGAGTTGAAACCAGGAGGGGAGAAATCGTCGGAATGGAACCGACTTCGGCAGTCACCTATATGGACGTTTCACCGCTCCAACTGGTTAGCGTTTCAACATCTCTTATTCCATTCCTAGAACATGATGACGCAAACAGAGCCCTTATGGGGTCCAATATGCAACGGCAGGCTGTTCCTCTACTAAAGCCTGAGAGTCCGCTTGTAGGAACGGGAATGGAANAACGTGTGGCAAGGGATAGCGGTCAGGTAGTTCTTTCTGAAGCATCAGGCGTGGTCTCAAGTGTTACGGGCAACAACATAATAGTCGAGGACGAGAACGGGAAATTCCATAATCACAAGTTAATAAAGTTCCACCGTAGTAACCAAGGGACGTGTATAAATCAAAGACCTATAGTTGACAAGGGTAATGCTGTCGATAAAGGTGAGGTGATAGCTGACGGCTCGTCAACTGATGCTGGCAAACTTGCCCTCGGCCAAAACGTGCTTTGTGCCTTTATGACATGGGAGGGTTACAACTTTGAAGACGCTATCATCCTAAGTAATCGGCTTATTAAGGAGGATAAATTTACCTCCATTCACATTGAAAAACATGAGATCGAGGCTCGGGATACCAAACTTGGGCCTGAGGACATAACTCGCGATATACCTAATATTGGAGAGGAAAGCCTAAGGAACCTTGATGAAGAGGGGATAATTCGCATAGGTGCGGAAGTGGGCAACAGAGACATCCTTGTGGGAAAGATAACTCCGAAAGGAGAGACCGAATTAAGTGCGGAAGAAAAATTACTCAGGGCAATTTTCGGTGAAAAAGCACGTGATGTTAAGGATTCTTCCCTATACGTTCCCCACGGACAAGGAGGAAAGGTAATAGATGTGAGGATTCTTGAACGTGAAAAGGGTGATGATCTCTCACCNGGGGTAAACAAACTGGTGAGGGTTTGGGTCGCGCAAACTCGGAAAATTACCGAGGGCGACAAAATGGCTGGCCGGCACGGNAACAAAGGTGTCATCGCCAAGATATTGCCGGAAGAGGATATGCCATTTCTTCCTGACGGAACACCAATAGACATCATTCTGAACCCAATAGGCGTCCCCTCTAGAATGAACCTTGGACAGGTACTAGAAACGCATCTAGGTTGGGCAGCCAATCGACTCGGGTTTAACGCGGAAAGCCCCGTATTTGATGGAGCGGAGGATTCGGAAATTGAGAACGAGTTAGCAAAAGCTTGGATCATCGAGCAGGCCAAAGCAGTCCCCGCGACAGCCGTACTCGATAATGACATAGATAGCGTCAATATAGACGCGATCAAAGATTATCTGCAAGAAAGAGGCTTTGACTTTNATGATGTATTTGTAAACAACATACCNGATGCTGCCCGTACTGCCTGCCTCAAAATATGGCTGGAAGAGGTTGCTATGCGTAATGCAGATAATATGTCAGTGGATCAGATGATGGACGAAGCTCTCACACTGAACAGAGACTTCCAGTTGGCAGCTCCAGTATTAGGGAAATTTACTTTATATGACGGTAGAACTGGAGAAAAATTTGATCAAGCGATCACTGTTGGCTACATCTACATGTTGAAGCTTATTCATTTGGTCGAGGATAAGATTCATGCTAGAGCAACAGGCCCATATTCTCTTATCACACAACAACCTTTAGGTGGAAAGGCGCAGATGGGCGGACAAAGGTTCGGGGAAATGGAAGTGTGGGCATTAGAGGCGTACAGTGCGGCACATAATCTTCGAGAGATGCTAACGATCAAGTCCGACGATGAAATTGGTAGAGTCAAGACATACGAAGCAATTGTTAAAGGGGAAGATGTCGCGCAACCGGGGATCCCCCAATCTTTCCACGTGCTCATGAAAGAATTGCAAAGCCTCGGACTCTCTATTGAATTGGAGAATAATGATAAAGANGAACTATCTCTAGGCAACACTGGGGATATCTTTGGAGGGTCTNCGGATATTTCTGANCCATTAGCTTTACTGGAGGGATCTCCTCTCTCAAAAGTCGTTGGACAAGATAACACCGAAGAAGCTACACCCCGAAGTACCAATGCGAGACAAGAGCCATCGCAAGAGTCGGAGGAGATAGAAGACGACCAACCCGTTACAGGTGGAGACAGTTAATAACTAAAGACTACTAAGGCTCTATAGAAGTGTTTTACGGAGTGAAAATATGGCGCAGGCCGCAAATGACTTTGATGCGATAAAAATATCTCTTGCTTCACCTGATTCCATCGCCAAGTGGTCATGGGGAGAAGTCACAAAACCAGAGACGATTAATTACCGGACCCTCAGGCCTGAGAAAGATGGCTTGTTCTGTGAAAGAATCTTTGGACCAACCAAGGACTGGGAATGCTATTGCGGCAAATATAAGAAGATTAGGTTTAGAGGAGTTACATGTGACCGATGCGGTGTTGAGGTTGCGAGGTCAAANGTTAGACGAGAAAGGATGGGACACATCCATCTCGCAGCACCAGTAGCACACATCTGGTTCTCGAAAGGTACTCCAAGCCGACTCGGGCTTCTACTTGATCTTTCGCCGAGAAATCTCGATNGGGTTCTTTATTTCGCTCAGTATCTCGTTACTAGTGTTGATGAAGAGATAAAAGCCCAGATTTTGGACAATTATGNATCTGACCTTGAGACCATCATTACAGAGAAAGCCGCCAAGATTGAGGCAGAGAAGCAAAGAATCCTGGAGGAAATACGTTTGGAAGTCGAGCCCCTTGAGGCTTTACTATTAGAATCTTCGGACGAAGCCGAAGATATCGAAATTACAGAAACGCAATTGGATGCTCAGTCAAAATTAGATGAGATCAACGATCAGAGTTCAGGAAGATTATCTGAATCTGAAGTGCCGATTCGTGAAGAATATGATCCACAAATTACTCGAGTAGAGGAGCTCATCTCTGAACTTAAAGACCTCCATATAACAAAACTTCTTACAGAGACACAATATAGGGACCACCGGGACAATTTTCCTGATGCGTTCCAGGCGGGCATGGGAGCAGAGTCGGTTCTAAGCGTACTGCAGAACCAAATAGAACTTGATGATTTGAAAAACCATCTCCAAGATGAGATGCACTCTACTTCAGGCCAGAGAAGAAAGAAGGCAATAAAGAGACTCAGGGTAGTAGAGTCTTTTAGGAAAAGTCATAACAAGCCNGAGTGGATGGTTTTGACTAATTTGCCGGTTCTTCCACCTGACTTACGTCCGATGGTTCAACTGGACGGNGGTAGATTCGCAACTAGCGATTTAAATGATCTCTACAGAAGAGTGATCAATAGAAATAACCGATTAAAGAGACTTATAGAGCTTCAAGCTCCTGAAATTATAGTTAGAAATGAAAAGAGGATGCTCCAAGAATCGGTAGACGCACTTATNGACAANGGTAGGCGAGGACGCGCGGTCGCCGGTAGCCACAANCATAAATTGAAATCTCTATCGGACCTGCTCAGAGGAAAACANGGTAGGTTTAGGCAAAATTTGCTAGGAAANAGGGTAGATTACAGTGGTAGGTCAGTGATTATCGCTGGACCAGAACTGAAACTGCACCAATGCGGTTTACCCCGNAGAATGGCACTGGAACTATTCAAGCCGTTTGTGATGCACAGGNTAGTATTAAAGGGTTATGCTCACAATATTAGAAGTGCCAAAAGACTCGCAGAGCGAAACAGGTCTGAGGTTTGGGACATACTCGGTGAGGTTGTCAAAGAGAGACCCGTCCTTTTAAACAGGGCCCCAACATTACACAGACTAGGTATTCAAGCATTTGAGCCGGTTTTGATTGAGGGAAGTGCTATTAGAGTTCATCCCCTAGTATGCACCGCCTTCAACGCAGACTTCGACGGGGACCAAATGGCTGTGCATGTACCACTCTCAAGGGTGTCAGTCCTTGAAGCACGCCGGTTGATGCTTAGTACGTTTAACATGTTAGCGCCCAGTTCGGGCGAGCCTATTGTAACGCCATCCTTAGACATGGTACTGGGTTGCTACTACATGACGTCAATCGACCCAAACGGTCATGGCACAGGCAAGAGCTTCAGCGATTTTGAAGACGCCACTTTNGCATATGAAGTAGGTGCAACTAACTTACGATCTCTAATCAATGTTCGTAACTCTGACGGANAGTGGATGGAAACCACAGTCGGNCGGATTTTGTTCAACGANGTATTACCTGAAGAGATCCCCTTTGAAAATAGNGAAGTCGAGAGAAATAGACTCAGAGAGTTGACTAGCCANTGCTTCAGGGCGCTCGGAAACGAAAGACTTGCAGTCGTTTTAGACGATATAAAGAATATTGGATTCAAGAATGCTTCAAAATCTGGTGTGTCCATTGCTATCAACGACGTTATTGTTTCACCTAGGAAATCTGAGATCGTTGCTAAAGCCGAAGATGCTGTTATCCAACTAGAGGATCAATACCAGGACGGGTTAATTACTGACGAAGAAAAATACACTGCAACTGTGAAAATTTGGACCGATGCAAATGACGAACTGACACAAGTAATTGCTGATGATCTCCCAAATTATGGGGGGATATACATGATGGCCAATTCTGGAGCGAAGGGGAATATCGCCCAGATCAAACAAATGGCTGGTATGAGAGGCTTGATGTCAAATCCTCGCGGTAGAATCATCGATCGGCCAATTAAATCTAACTTCCGCGAGGGACTCACTGTATTGGAATACTTTATCTCCACACATGGTGCCAGAAAAGGGCTCGCGGACACCGCTCTTAGAACAGCCGACAGCGGGTACCTCACAAGGCGCCTTATTGACGTCGCTCAAGAGGTTATCGTTATGGAGGAGGATTGTAACGCCGATCAAGGATTGCTNATAACTGACTACCAAGACGAAGCTTTGAGTNATCTTTTCTTTGACAGGATTAAATACCGCTATNTCGCTGCCCCGGTGTCGAATCCAAAGACNGGAGAAATCATTTTCGAGTCAAATCATCTTATTGAAGAAGATGATATAACCGCTTTGAAGGAGTCTGGTNTTACTTCCGCAGAAGTAAGGTCTCCNCTCACATGCGAATCAGAAAGGGGATTGTGCCGCCTATGTTATGGTCTCTCATTGGCAAATTTACAACCGATCATGATAGGCGATGCTGTAGGTATTATCGCGGCTCAAAGTATAGGTGAACCAGGCACACAACTTACAATGAGGACATTCCACACTGGAGGGGTTGCGGGCTCAGACATAACTAGNGGACTTCCGCGTGTAGAGGAATTGTTTGAAGCTCGTTCACCTAANGGCGCTGCTGTACTTTCAGAAATATCAGGNACGGCAGAAGTAGTCGAGTCAAACGAGGGAAGGATAGTCCGAATTCTCAATTCAGAAGAGTTANCTGACGAATACACAATTAGTGGATATACCCCACTNATCAAAAAAGGAGATACCGTTATTATTGGCACCCCCNTCGCCGCNCTCAAAGATGCGNAAGAGGATGACGAGNNCATTTATGCTCGTAACTCCGGATTAGCCAATATAAAGAAAGGCACAATCACTATCACTTGGACAGATGAGGAGCAACGGGAATATCCCATTCCAGCGGCATCTCACATCGAAATAAGTGAAGGTGACTTCATAGAAGCTGGGCAAGCTATCACNTCTGGGCCCAAGAATCCTCAACAGATNCTGGAAATACAAGGTCGCGAAGCGGTCCAATCATACCTCATCGAAGAAGTACAAAAAGTTTACAGATCACAAGGGGTTCCAATTCACGATAAGCACATAGAAGCAATCATCCGGCAGATGCTTCGGAGGGTTCAAGTACACGAAGCGGGCGATACAGATCTTTTGCCGGGTGATCCTATGGATCGCAAAGAATTTGAAGAGAAAAATGCAGAAATCATAGCTGAAGGTGGAGATCCAGCAACCGCGGTACCGATTTTACTCGGTATTACTAGAGCGTCCCTNCATATGGACAGTTTCCTAGCGGCAGCCTCCTTCCAGGAGACAACCAGAGTGCTGACAGAATCAGCGGTGATGGGCAAACGCGACACCTTGACTGGGCTAAAAGAAAACGTAATTATAGGCAGGTTGATCCCAGCTCGATATGACAATACGATNGAAGGTAAGGAAAAGCTCGGATTGAACGAGCTAGAAAAAATTTTAGAATTAGAGGATATACCTGATAGTCCACCACCACCACCAGAATTCGAAGACAAGGATGGAAATATTATTCCAGTGACCCAGTTAGAAGCGAATCCCAAAGAGGAGATGGAGGAAATCCCAGGAGACTAGACTTCAACCAGTATATCGCATTAAAAAAAGGCAGTTCATAATTATGAACTGCCTTTTTTTGCGTCTGCATTGACAGTAAACCCAAAAGGTGATCTGATTCGTATAGTGTCAGTGACAATACGCAGATTAACAAGTGCCATCAAAGTGAATCAGGTGCCCAAGAGGGTTTAAAGAGGAAGTCGGTCGAAATCCGACGCTGTCCCGCAACGGTAGGTTCGTTAGAGAACAAGTCCGGTCCACCACCTATCACACACATCTAGGCCTTCGCGGAAAGGTATTGGATTCATCTTCATTCAGATTGCCCGTATCCACCTACTTCAATCGCAAAAGGGATAGGGGCTTTTTTTATTCCCTTTCAACGATCATTGGAAAAAAGCCTTGACTTACAACAGGAGACAGGTTTGAAGCTACAAAACACCCTTTTCTCTGTACTTTTCGTCACATTAGTAATGATAGCTTTAGGTTGCACCAATTCAAAAGAGCCACAAAAGCCCTTACCCTCAGAGCCTGCTTTAGCTCCAATAGAAACAATCTCTACAACTAAGTCCCCGATTCTTCCCGCTCCAGCGGCTCCCGCGCAGCCAGCTCCTACGGCAACAATTCGTGCAGACATTCCTGGTAAAAGCTCTGCAACAAACAAAAGATTATTCAGTAAGCATATTGAAAGAGCGAAGGAACAGCCAAAACTTTTTGCTGAGTTCCCGGTTTCAATACCTGACAGGTATGGCAAAGAAATTATATTTGACAAGGCTCCTGAACGTATAATTGCATTCGACTCAGCTGCCATAGAAACTCTCTTCGCTATGGGTGAAGGTCACCGAGTCATTGGCACTCACGATTACGTTATCTACCCGCCTGAGGCAAGTGACGTCATGAGGGTAGGAGACGCCTTTAACATGGATATTGAAGCTGTACTTAATCTGGAACCTGACCTAGTTTACCTATTCTATCCTACTTACAAAGACCAATTAGAAGATGCTGGACTAAAGGTATTGCTCATAGAGACCATTGAAGATGATTTCAAGAAAATGGCAGATCATTTTCGAATGTGGGGAGCCATAACTGGGGCAGTAAATAACGCTGAGGCTATTGCGGAGGACTTTGAGGCACGAGTAGAAATAATTGAAACAGCACTGGCGCCATTTGAATCAGGGCCATCTGTGTTCCAAGACGTAGGTAGTTTTTGGACACCCGGTAACGATACTCTTGTAGGCAACGTATTCGAAGTACTCAAACTGGTTAACATTGCATCCGAAGTCAAAGGTTACGCACAGATAAGCCCGGAGGTGATTGTTGAACGTAATCCTCAATACATCATCTCATCCTATGGTGATATTTTTAGCACTGACCCTGCGTTTGCTGAAGTATTAGCTATAAAAAATCGTGCTGTCTTTGTCCCCAATGAAGATTATCTGAGCGTTTCCGGCCCTAGGTTCATATTAGGTGTGGAAGAAATGGCTAAGCTCATATATCCNGGTATATTTAAGTAGCGGTTAGCACAAATTAAAGTGCAACAAGATATAGACAATAAGTCTGAAAAAGCCTACGTAGCGAACTTATCTTTTCCGTGGATAAGGACGGCCTTTTGTCTACTAGCAGCTTTCATTTGCTGTATCTTAGCGGCTTTAATCGGCTCTGTAACGATAGCCCCTGATGCAGCTATCGCTATTACTTTTACACGTCTCCCGTTTATAGAAATAAAAAATGATTGGCCGGTCTCATGGAACATTATCTTATGGGAGCTTCGATACCCAAGAATCGCATTAGCTATGCTAGTTGGAGCAGCGCTATCAGTTTCTGGTGCGACCTATCAGGGTCTTTTCAGAAACCCATTAGCTGACCCTTACCTTATAGGAGTGGCCTCAGGGGCTGCTCTTGGTGCCACCATTGTATTCCTATCTGGTATCCCTTCCGTTATTGCTGGTGTAAGCATCCTGCCTATTGCCGCTTTCATCGGCGGGATCGGTGCCGTAACCGCAGCCTATACACTGGCAAGAAGGTCTACAGGTACACCTCTAACTACATTGATTCTTGCTGGAGTCGCCATAGGCTCATTTACGACAGCAGTGGCTAGTATACTAATGCTCCGTAGCGATCCAGATCTTAGACCAATCCTTAGCTGGCTAATGGGTGGTTTTATCCGTGCTCAATGGTCACAAAGTCTTTATCTTCTCCCTTATTTGATACTTGGATTCACCGTAGTGTTCACGTATAGCCGGATTTTGAATGCTATGCAACTGGAGGAGGAATATGCCTCCAGCGTTGGAGTTAATGTTGAAAAAACCAAGAAGATTTTGATTTTGACCGCTACTCTAATAACAGCAGCGGCTGTCTCATTCAGTGGGCTTATAGGATTTGTCGGGCTTGTAGCTCCGCACACTGCAAGGCTCATCTGGGGAAGTGACTTTCGTAATTTAATACCAATGTCCGCGCTGCTAGGTGGCTGTTTCCTTGTCTTGTCAGATCTTGTAGCTCGTACAATTGTTAGCCCTGGAGAATTACCTGTTGGNATTATCACNTCGCTAGTTGGAGCCCCATTCTTTATATATCTTCTTGTTAGAAATAGATCAAATATCCAATAATATGACTCCAGCAATCACATTGAAGAAATTAAGTTTCTCGTATAGCGGGGTTTCCGTAATTTCCGATATCAATATTCAATTTAACAACCAGGAAATGGTTTCAATAGTCGGTCCTAATGGTGCTGGCAAAACTACATTGCTAAAATTAATTGGAGGCCTCTTGACCCCTAGCCAAGGAACAATATGTGCCTTGGGGAAGCGGATAGAGACATTAAATTCGAAAGACAAAGCTAGACTAATCTCCATCGTCCCTCAAAATCCGCGTTTGCCCGAAAAGATGAAAGTAGTAGATTTCGTGATGTTGGGACGAAACCCTCATCTAGCGCTTTTGGAATGGGAAGGGGAAAATGATCTCGATAAAGCCGTTAGATCAATGGAACTAACGGAGACTTACGTTCTAGCAGAGCGCGAACTAGGGCAAATATCTGGTGGCGAGTTACAACGAGCAATGTTGGCTATGGCTATTACACAGAACTCTCCGATAATGCTCCTAGACGAGCCCACGTCTAATTTGGACCTCTCCCACCAGGGAAAGGTTATGGACTTGATAAAGAACGATCATAGGCAACGGGGTGGAGCTACATTAATTGCAATACATGATCTGACACTAGCAGCCCAGTACACCGATAGAATGATATTGATCTCGGAAGGTCGCATCTTTGCAGACGGAACCCCGGAAATGGTTCTTACGGAATCTAATATAGAGGAGGCGTATGGCGCCAAGGTGACCATCCTCCCTCACCCAAGCGGAGGCTCTCCGATAATACTCCCTGTATCAGGAGAGTATCCTAGAACGGAATAATTATTACTCAAGATCGCCTTGACTCTTGTATCTTTGAGCCTTTTCCTTGTAAATATCACAGAGTTCCTTTTGAAGGTCTATATGCTTTTGCTGAGCTTCACCTCTGATCCTGCCCGGGATACCCATAACTATTGACTGCTTGGGTATATCCATATTTTCAACTATCATCGAACCTGAGCCGATAACAGAGTTTTCACCCACTTTTACTCCGTCGTTTAAAATCGCCCCATTTCCAACAAGCACCCTATCTCCTATCTCTGCCGCGTGACACATAACTCGGTGGCCAATGACTACGTTGTCACCAATAACCACGTCAGCATCTCCGTGCACTACAGAATTATCCTGTACGTTAGAAAACTTTCCTATCTTGACCTTACCCATATCTCCCCTTATCACCGTACCAGGCCATATACTGGAGCCTTCACCAATCTCAACGTCTCCCACGATATAGGCCATTTCGCTGATGAAAGCCGTAGGATGCAAAACAGGTGTATTGCCTTCAAAGCTTTTTATCAATTATTCCTCCATCACCTTGCGGTTGAATTTATTTCCAGATCATGGTCATTCAGCTATCTCTACCAATTGCTTGTGCTATTCTAATACTTAACTGGGAAACCTTTTGCATCAGAACATACGATGTTCTCTATTTCCTTGACATTGGAAAAATAACACTGTTGCAATTCTTATTTACAAATAAGACAGTAATATTATCTGTATTGTTGATAGTTTTCATTATTTCGTTATCATGTATTGGTTATGCTCCGGCACCACAAAGTACTCCAGTTNCTCTAGCTATTTCNGATGAAGCCTCGCCCACCCCCTCANCGCCTATATTAAAAGATCAAGAACCAATTCATTTAAATCCCGAACCGTCCCCAACGCCAGAACTTGAGGCGCTTTTCATATACAACCGTGCTGTTCGTTCACTTCGTATCGAGGAATACAATGATGCAGTTAATGCGTTCACCCAAGTAATCCGACGCATGCCTAATCTTGCTATAGCTTACAAGGGAAGAGGNGCCGCCTATTACCACGAAAATCGGCTGGAACTAGCGATTGTGGACCTGGAGAAGGCATTGGAATTAGATGTAGATCTAGGCGGTGCCCACATGTATTTGGGAATGATCCTCAGAGATCAAGGAAATTTAATTAAAGCAGAAGAAGAGCTGACNAAGGCTGTAAATTTTATACATCCGGTGAGAGANAAAAGGGAACTAATGGAGGCCGAACGAGCCCTTTCANGCCTTNATTCAAAATAATNCTGATTCGTCACACATCAAACAACTCAAGTATCGGCGCTTCTCCAAGTATGGACTCCCCTGGAANCACAAGAATTGAACCGACTGTGCCCTCTATATCAGAACGAAGTACCTGTCTCATTTTCATAGACTCCAATAAACAAACATCATCCCCAGGAGAAACACTATCNCCGATCTCTACCGAGATNGACAATACCGTGCCGGGCATTGGTGACTTGAACAATCTTGCCGGCNTTCTTGAAATACNAGTGGGATCGTCAAATNTATCCGTTTCTGAATCGCGGGAATCTTCCATTGGGTCTTCGACGGAACTCATCTGGCTCTGAAGTTCAGGTTTATCGTGGAAAGTGATCTCGAACTCATTCCCGTTGACTTTCACTTTCACAGGGTCCGTGTTGATATCGTCAATTTCTACCNTGTACCACATTGGTCCCACTCTAACTTTCATGATTTCCGACATATCAATTGACCAAGGATATGAATACGCCAGCAATTACAGCGGAGCCTATAACGCCGGCAACATTGGGACCCATGGCATGCGGGAGAAGAAATGTTTTAGGGTTGGCTTCTTGGCCAACATGATGCGATATTCGTGCAGCCATAGGAACTGCAGAAACACCCGCCGAACCAATAAGTGGGTTAATTTTCTCCTTAAGAAACAAATTCATTATCTTTGCAAACAGCAGCCCTCCAACGGTGCCACACGAAAATGCCATTAGTCCAAGACAAAGTATAACGATGGTTTCTAGATCGAACACTCTTTCAGCAGTTAGTTGTGTTCCGACCGTAAGCATCAAGAAAATAGTAGCGATGTTCAAAATCTCATTTGAAGCGGCACTAGTAAGTCTGGGAACAACTCCACTTTCTCTAAACAGGTTACCGATCATGAACATGGCTATGAGAGGAGCAGATTTCGGAACGATAAGAATAATGGAAATAAGCGCCACATTCGGAAACACCAGTTTCTCCAACTTTGAAACCACCCTCGGAGGCTTCATTTCAATCTGCCTCTCTTTGGCCGTCGTGAAGAGTTTCATTAAAGGGGGTTGAATAAAAGCAACAGCTGCCATGTACGAATAAGCGATCACTGCGGTGACACCTAATATATCTGGAGCAAGCTTGGCTGAAAGAAATATAGTGGTGGGCCCATCAGCTCCACCTATGATTCCAATTGAGGCCGCTTCTTTAATTCCAAAACCCAGTCCTAAATGTCCTGCGAAAAGCGCTCCCCAAAATGCAATGAAGATTCCAACCTGCGCCGCCGCTCCTAAGATAAGCGTCTTCGGGTTAGCAATTACAGGACCGAAATCCGTAAGTGCACCTATACCTAGGAATATGATAGGAGGAAGAATATTCCAGAAAGATAGGCCATAGTGGAATAGAACACCGAAGATGCCGGCTTCCTGAAATCCAGCCGATGGTGAAGGTAACGTAATAAGTCCAGTTAAAGGGAGATTGGCAGCAACGATTCCAAGCCCGATAGGCAATAGCTCGTAGGGCTCCCATTCATTCCTGATAGCTAGGTAAATAAACATCAAGCCAACCACGATCATAATCCCGTTACGCCAATCGAGATTGGCTAGGCCTGTAGTAGCGATAAAGTCTAGCAATTCTTGCATAAGGCGTCTAAAACAGGCTNATGGGCGAATAAGTCATTTTCAATTACCTGGAGATGACTCAGTAGCTTTGGCTTTAAGAATAGAAACTGCTACGGCCGCTGCTGTAGCCTGTCTTATATTTTCCTCCTTCTCATCAAAAGTTTTTGGGTCAGAAGCTCGATCTAACCTATTAACAATAACTTTTGTTATAACGATTGAGGAAATCAACACTAAAAGAAGACCGACCGCGGTCCCCATTCCAATCGCCGTGAGATATGCAGCCTGAATCAAAGTCGCAGAATCGATGTCTAAAATATCCTTTGTAGTAGGATTGAATGACTACGAAATTTTACACTATCTTCGTATTCATGAACGACGATTAAGTCTGTGGATAACAAACAAGGTAAATAATAAAGAATAATGTTACAGAATGCAGTGAGAGCAGCATTGCTCGACTCTGAAGTGTACAAAGAGTTTCGAGAAAGAGCAGAACTGGTTCTCCATTCTGTAGGAACTGTTTCAGTAACTGGAGTTACCCTTGCGGTGGCATTGAGATACACCTCCCCTAGCACGGGAGGCGGGTTTCAAAACCTTCAGATGGTGATGGTAGCCTTCAGTACTGTCTTGGTCGGATGGATGATTTGGTCATTCGTAGCCAANGNTTTATGCAACCTTTGGGGCAGNGAAGCACAATTCAGGGACACCATGCGGNCCACAGGAATATCTTATGGCCCTGGAATTTTAATCCTATTAACTACAATTCCCAAGGTAGGTCCCGTTGTCTTGTTTATTGTGTGGGTGTGGATTCTGATATCAGTCACACGAGCAATCGAGGTTACTCACNGTGTCAGTCTTTTAAAGGCCGCGGTGCCCGGATTCATAGGATGGTTCTTGGCGTGGATACTTCTTCCAGTACTGATGCTGGGCAGTTTCTTCTTTTCTTCTACTGACTTAGGTTCCTGATATATATGAATTAACTTTATCCCAGCGACTTTGTAGCAACCTTTTCATATTATTGAAAATTACGTCTTCCACCTCTAAGACATNTCTANTTTTGAGTTCAGCAATTTTCTCAATGATCGGCCGAAGATGTCTTGGCTCTGTCCAGTTCTCTCTATTTTTTTTGAATGGTTGNGGAAAGGCGTCAGTTTCTATTACGATACATTCAAGGGGGAGTTTTTCTACCACCACTCTCAGATGCTCTAATCGAAAAATAGGCCTGGCAATCGATATGAAAAAACCCATGTCAGTCATCTGTTCTGCGTCGTATAGTGAGCCTTGGAAATAGTGCATAACTCCCCCAACCTGATATGCCTTCTCCTCACGCAAAACTCGGAAACAATCGTCATGAGCCTCCCTGCTGTGGAAAACGATGGGAAGGTTTAGCTCCCGAGCTATTCGTATCTGCTGNCGAAAAGCATCAAACTGCCATGCTCTATNTGGCATACTTTGCATATAATCTAAACCAATCTCGCTCATGACAAGGACCTTATCTGACGACATAGCGAGGTCTTTCAGTCGATCAATATCGATATCAGAAANGGGTCTCANAATATCCATTGGGTGTACCCCTACCCCAGAAAAACAATCCGGGTAAATCCTCGATAGTTCCAAAGACCTCTCGGTTTTCTCTATTGTAGTCCCGGCNGAGATTACAAATCCTACCCCTACTTTGGAAGCGCGCCGGAGTATAGCGCCAACTTCTTCATCAGAGTACGAATCTAAATGGACATGTGTGTCAATTAGCATTATCACTATATACTGAGGCAAGCTCACTTTAGGTGGGCCTACCAAACTTCCAAGGGCATTATACTGACAGGTACNGGGACTCACCTAATATCACTGGGAAGAGTTCCCTATATATTTATCATACTTATGTTTGACACATCTTGGTCGACAAAACTCATATCTCTATTTGTGGCACTTATTGTGGTTCTANCATCGTGCANAACGCATCCAGATCGCCCAAATTTTAAGAGTANCAATCCCCTCTCATCTAGGAATCAANTTACGCCGGCAACTTTAACGCCGATTGCAAGTTTCCTGAATATAGGCACGCCTATTAACCTCACCGATTTGCCATCTCCTATAGTACCGCTGACTCCGATTCCAGCTACTTTAAATCAGTCTAACCTTNNTCATCCAATACCTTTGCAACAAGGCACGTCCTCTCGTTCAGCAATATCAATTATCAAACCTATCAGCGAAGAACCGAGGCAAACGAGGGGNGGAACATTAAGAGTCGCTACTCACACATGGTTCGAAGGTCTTGATCCACACCGGGAGCCTTCTACAAGTTTCGTAGCTTGGGGCCCCGGAATCGCGTATAGCAGACTCATGAGATTCAGAAGTGGTCCAGATNTTGAGCTTCCGTCAATGGAAGTTGAATGTGAACTATGCTTGGATTGGAATCTTGAAGATTCCACTACACTAACTTTCACCTTACGAGATAACGTGAAGTGGCAAAACCAATTAGGCATAGGCCACAACTACGTTAACGCTCAGGACATCGCATCTAGCTTCGTAAAACAAATGACAAAAGGTTGGCCTAATTCTCACATACTGCATATGGTGGATAAAATTGAAGCTCCCTCAGACACCGAATTAAGAATCACTTTAATGGCGCCTGACGCAGATGTATTCGTCGCGCTGGCCGATGGCAGAAGTAAGATTACTCCCGAGATTGCGACGTCCAGCTCAAATCAACAAATGCCAACATCGATAACAGGGTCCAGCCCATGGTTACAAGAAACTCTTAAACCGCAAACAATGGTTCGCATGGTTAGATCTGAACAATCAGAAATAGAACCGTTTCTAGATGCAATAGAATTCCATCTGATAGAAGAACCAGAAACGAGACTTAGCGCTTTTCTCGTCGGCCTTATTGATATATACCGTATCGAATATTTTAAAGATCAGATCGATTCTCCAGATCCTAAACTATATTATTTTGAGCCAGGGTCAGGAATAGAGATAGCGTTTTCGACAGGATCACCACCATTCGACGAACCCAAAGTAAGAGCGGCTGCAATGTACGCACTCGATCCAAAAGAGGTTATCGATAAAGTTTGGGAAGGTATGGCGTTTTTCTCTCTCGGATTTCCTTCCGCAAATAAAGAATGGACAGTACACGAAAATGTTTGGTCAAACTATTTCAGTTCTAACGATAAATCGCTGGCAATTCTAAAAGAGACCTCCATCCAGTCTCCTTTACCCATCACGATCACATCCAGTGACTATGGCATTCAGCACATGGAAAGCGTACAAATGTTCGCTGACCAATTGTCAAGGGGAGGGTTTGAACCATCAATCAATCTACTGAGTCGCAGAGAATATGTTGCTGAGGCGTGGAAGGCTGGAGGTTATCAGATGCTTATAGGGCCTTCTTTCCCGCAATCATCTCCAAATGGTTATCTTCTACCNGTTTTACATAGTCGAGGAGCGTGGAACACTACAAAACATTCCGACGATAANTTGGACCGCTTAATTNTCGCCCANGCCTCAGAGTATGACAGTGAGTCTAGAGCAGCCNTGATTCAGGATATCAATATATCCCTGCTTGAAAATNGGTATAGATTNATGCCAATCACTAAAATTCAGCCTTGGACATGGAAGAACAATCTCCAGGANTTTCACCCTAACTTTGCCGGAAACGAATACTCATTCTGGGAAAAGGTATGGATAAGCAGATGAGGATATTTTGAGTTCACTTACGATGGGAATTAACCTTCAAGTCCTTTATCTAGTGCCGTCCATGCCAGAAGTACACACTTTATACGGACTGGAAACTCCCGAACTTGGTAAAGCGCGNATAGTTCACTCATCTTAATTATCTCATCTCCGTGATTGGAANCAGGNTCGGAGGATTTCTTTTTCATCATCGTGACAAATTTCGATGATAGATTACCTGCTTCATCCATCGTNAATCCGTGAATAGACTGCGAAAGTAAAGAGCCTGCTGCCTNGTTGATGGCACANCCTTCACTCTGNCAACCGACCTCTTTGATTCTTCCGTTATNTCCAAGTTTGATCTGAATATGTATTTCGTCACCGCAGAAGGGATTTATCGCATCANANGAAAAATCGGGAGCTTCCAGCGTTCTCCTATTCCTTGGGTTGCGGCAATGATCCAGGATAACTCTATCCCGGTAAATATCATCAAGGCTTNCTGGGCTCATCACGAAAGTACCTGAGAGCTTCGGTGATCCCTTCGATAAGAGCGTCAATCTCTTCTATAGTGTTATAGATGTAAAAGCTGGCCCTTGCCGTCGCCGCAACCCCGAGGCTGCGAATGAGAGGCATTGCACAGTGATGACCTGTCCTTACAGCAATGCCCATTCTATCCAAAATGGTTCCTAGATCGTGAGGATGCACTTCAGCTGTCGTGAATGAGAGTATNCCGCCACGATTATTTGTATCGCGAGGTCCAAAAAGATCGATTCCCAATGCCTCAACTTCAGAAAATTTTTTGAGNGCATATGATGTTAATTCTTGCTCGTANTGATGTACATTGTCCATTCCCAAATTCTCGAGGTAATCTACAGCCGCGCCNAAAGCTACCGCGTCGGCTATATTAGGAGTACCCGCTTCAAATTTCATCGGAAGATCGGCCCACGAAGCTTTTTCATAGGTGACTTCCAGCACCATTTCACCCCCAGTCATAAATGGTTCCATAGTCTCGAGAGTATCCATCTTTACATAGAGCCCGCCAATACCAGTCGGGCCCATCATCTTATGGCCAGAAAATGCTAGAAAGTCACAGTCCATATCTTGAACATCTGTTGGCATGTGAGGGACACTTTGCGCCCCATCTACTAAAAACTTCGCATCCACACTATGCGCCATCTGACCGAGTTCTTTGACGGGGTTGATCGTGCCTAGTGCATTGGACATGTGCACAACAGAAACCAACCTGGTTTTTTCGTTTATAAGGGATTCAATATCTTCTAGGTTAAGTAATCCATCTTCTGTCATCGGAATAAACCGAATATTAGCTCCCTTTATCCGGGCCAGTTCTTGCCATGGTACGAGATTACTATGGTGTTCCATTGGTGTGAGAAGTATNTCGTCTCCTTCTCCGATATGAGTNCTTGCCCATGAATGGGCAACTACATTAAGACTCTCAGAAGCATTACGGGTCCAAATAAGCGTCTCCGAAGTCTCGGCATTGATAAAATCGGATACCTTCACCCTTGCTTGCTCAAACATATCAGTCGCCTCCATGCTCAGCGAGTGAACTCCCCGGTGCACGTTGGCGTTAAAGTTTTCATAATAATTTACAAGAGAATCAATCACCTGACTTGGCTTTTGGGTAGTGGCCGCGTTGTCCAAATAAACCAACGGCTTGCCGTGTATCTTCCTACTTAAGATAGGAAAATCTTCCCTTATTCTTTCAACATCAAACATGTTGCAGCAGGCCNGTTTCATTCCAATTCTTTCGCAACAATTTCATAGATCTACTTCCAAATCCTTATTGTCTTTGCTGATAGCAAAACTTCCGAGACGGACTTCCTAATGTACATTTCCTCAATGCTTCCAAATTTAAATCATGCAGATAGCGNCATTTTTCANGATCTTATTGAACTTCACCATNAACANAATATTCTTCATGAGTACAGACATTCCNTATTTCACTTTAGGAAAGCCCGGACATTTAAAACTATNTCCAACTACGAATTTAGAATATCTATTTAAGCCGTCCGACGGTGAATGTCAGGTGATTTCCCGATTTTCGTGAAGANCATTCATGTTACTTATTNTCCTACGACTGATTTNNCTCATCGACTTATCNTNACATTCTGGCGAAACACCAATGTTTCCTGGGCCGCTTTTGTTTTTTCAGTAAGAGTCGCTATAGTGATCGAGTCGAGAATTCCAAAAACAGCATCCTCCACATTTTTCCAAACTTCCCGTTGCGCACATGCTGGAATATGGACACAAAAACTGGAGTTNTCAAAGCATTGAACGAGATTTTCAGAACTATCTAAGCTGTCCACCACAGAGCTCAGCCTTATTTCACCAGGTGGAAGTGCAAGAGTATGTCCTCCACTGGGACCTCGAGTGCTTTTTACGAANCCAGACTTTCTTAGGGAGTNCAGGAGCTGAGCCAGATAAGCTTGCGGTATCGCAGTGCGGCGAGACGTGTCTGCCGACCGGATTACTTTGCCATCTTCCCCATAAATTGCAAGATCNACTAANGCCCTGACTCCATAATCTACTTTGATCGGAACGTGCATGAAGCTANCTCCTACTTAAATTACCCGATCGTCCGCTACGGCTCGTAATAGCATTCANTCCGTAGTNATGGTGTCCCCACTTTGTGCTAGCGCAGCATGAAGAGTGTGCCATGATAAAGTGGCACACTTGATCCTAGTTGGATATTGAGAAACACCCTGAAGTATCTCAAGGTCCCCGAGTATTTCGGAATCATAGTCATCCCCAGGCCTTCGAGTGATCATACCTCTGAAAGCATTAAATACCCCATCAACTTTCTCTAGAGTCATCCCTTTTACACTATCTGTCATCATAGAAGCAGACGACTTAGAAATTGCACATCCAACTCCATCAAAGGCTATGTCTGTAACAATGTTATCTTCCACCTTAAGATAAAGTGTGATCTGATCTCCGCACAGTGGATTGAAACCGTCTGCTGTAAACGTGGCGTCATTTAGGACTCCGAAGTTCCGAGGCCGCCTGTTGTGGTCCATAACGATGTCTTGATATAGGTCTTGGAGGTCAAACATATCTAAAACTCAAACTTGTGACTGGGAAGCGCAGTAAGGAACATGTCCTGAAGGAAGTCCTTCAAGCCATCGATTTCGACGGCATCTATAATCTCACCTGCAAATCCGTAAATGAGTAGCTTGCTAGCTGTTTCAAGGTCCATGCCCCTACTTCTCATGTAGAAAATCGTGTCGGCATCAATATTCCCTGCAGTAGCTCCGTGCGCACATTTTACATCGTCCGCNTATATGAAAAGCGAAGGCTTACTGTCGACCTCTGCGTGAGGTGAGAGTAGGAGGTTCTTGTCGTACTGGATAGAATCAGTCTTTTGTGCGAATTTTCTAACAAGAACAGTACCTCCAAATACTGCTCGGGATCTGCCGTCGAGAATGCCTTTATAGAAAAGGTAGCTAGTTCCATTTGGCTTTGCATGGTCTATATTAATAAAGTTGTCCATGTGNTGTGANCCGGACGTGAAGTAAAGNCCCTTAAGGTCACAGGTGGCCCCCTCTCCATCTATAAGGACATTTAGATCGTATCTTCCAATTTTGGCGCTGCGGAAAAATGATCTTGATTTAAATTTTGCCTTACTCCCAAGTTTCACCCTGCCATAACCTATGTCGTACGTTTCATCAGTTTCAGCCAATAATCTATAGTGACTGACTGAAGCTCNCTCACCAACAATAATNTCAGAAACCGAGTTCGTAAGGGTACATTTGGANCCTCCTCCCACATAGCTCTCTATCACTGAAATGGCACTNTTCGGCCTCGCAACTATCAGGACCCGTGGATGAGAGATTGAGTTAGTTGTCCCATCGTCAAAAAAGATGATATTCAGTGGAAGTTCGCTCTGAACTCCAGGAGCAATTTCTATAGCAATACCGTCNGACAAGAACGAGGTGTTCAGGGCCGCAAACCCTTCATCAGAAACATCAGTGACGGAGCCAAGGTAATCAATAATAGTCGAGCAGGGTTCGTCTAAATTCGCTTCTTCGGCAATGCTGAANACCGAGACGCCATCTACGTCAGAGCGAACCAGATCTGACCTGAGCACACCGTTTACAAATACGAGATTTAACCACGAATCATCCCAAGGTGCAGTTGCCTTTATTTGATCCAAGGAAACTGCGGCGGGTTTCGATAANTTATATTCAATTCTCGCTATAGGGGCAACATTCGTGTATTTCCATTTCTCGTTNCCCTTTCGTGCAGTGGGAAGCCCGATCTCCCCAAAAGTATCCATNGCGGTACTACGTATTTCAGAAATCCAGGCAACGGAATTCTCTTGNAAAGTTTGAAAATCTGCCAATAATTGTTCGTTCTTATATGGAGCTTGAACCATCACATTTTGGCTCCTGATGTGATCGATTCCCTGATCCACTCATATCCTTTTTGCTCGAGTTCAAGAGCTAGTCCACTGTCCCCNGATTTTACAATCCTTCCGTCGAGCAGAACATGTACGTAATCGGGGGTTATGTAATCAAGNATTCTTTGGTAATGAGTAACTAAAAGCACCGATTTTTCAGGTCCTTTAAAGTTATTCACACCCTCGGCAACTATCCTTAAAGCATCAATATCTAGTCCGGAATCTGTTTCGTCCAGCATAGCAAGTTTTGGGTCCAGCAACGCAAGNTGTAGAATTTCGTTTCTTTTCTTCTCACCCCCTGANAATCCCTCATTTACAGACCTCTTCACAAGATCTTNATCCATCTCTACAAGTTTTCTCTTTTCTTCAAGAAGCTTGTCGAATTCTCTAATTCCCATTTCTTCATATCCTTGTTCCTTACGAATTGAGTCTAGCGCAGACTTCAAAAACTGCCAGGTCCGTACCCCNGGCAGTTCNACTGGATATTGAAAAGCAAGAAATATNCCCTTTCTAGCCCTNATTTCAGGTTGCGTGCTAATTATGCTTTCCCCGCAATAGTNGATATCTCCTGAAGTGACACTGTATCCCGGCCGACCAGCTATGATATTCGCCAGAGTACTTTTACCCGAGCCATTNGGCCCCATTATCGCGTGGACTTCTCCCAGCCCGACAGTTAGATCTATTCCTTTCAATATTTCAGTATCTTCTATTGAGGTATGCAGGTTCTTTACCTCTAATAAGTTCTTTTTATTAACCATTTATCCAACTGCCCCTTCCAAGCTNACCCGTAAAAGTTGGGAAGCTTCCATTGCAAATTCGAAGGGAAGTTCCTTGAATATCCCCCTACAGAACCCGTTGACGATCATATAATTCGCCTCTTCAAGGTCGATCCCTCTTTGCTGCANGTAGAAAAGTTGNTCATCATTGACCTTTGAAGTAGTNGCCTCGTGTCCCATTTGAGCGCTGGGGTTTCGCACCTCAATATACGGAACGGTGTGCGCCCCGCACTCATCGCCTATGAGTAGAGAATCGCATTGTGTAAAGTTTCTTGCATTATCCGCAGTCGGTAAAATTGCTACTTGTCCACGATATGTATTTTCCGCCTTACCGGCAGAGATTCCCTTTGCTATGATGGTACTCTTCGTATTTTTCCCGATATGGATCATTTTNGTTCCAGTGTCAGCCTGCTGAAAATTATTAACTAAAGCTACTGAGTAAAATTCCCCCACNGNNTTATCACCCTGCAATATCACACTCGGGTATTTCCAGGTTATNGCAGAGCCTGTTTCAACTTGAGTCCATGAAATTTTAGAGTTCTCTCCTCTGGCCGCGCCACGCTTTGTTACAAAGTTATACACTCCTCCGTTCCCNTCTTTATCTCCGGGNTACCAGTTCTGAAGAGTNGAGTATTTGATCTCCGCATNCTTAAGAGCCACCAGTTCAACTACAGCAGCATGTAATTGATGGGTTTTTCGCATCGGAGCAGTACAGCCTTCAAGATAACTTACGTAGCTTCCCTCATCCGCAATAATCAGCGTTCTCTCGAACTGCCCAGAATCTACTTCATTTATCCGGAAGTATGTCATTAACTCTATGGGGCATCTAACTCCCGGAGGTACATAGCAGAAAGACCCGTCGCTAAACACCGCCGAATTAAGAGTCGCATAGAAATTGTCGCTATAAGGCACGACTGAACCGAGGTATTTTTCAACCAATTCAGGATATTTCTGAACAGCTTCACTGATAGGGCAGAAAATTACCCCAGCTTCTTTAAGCGTATCTTGATATGTCGTCGCCACCGATACACTGTCGAGAACCGCATCCACGGCAACGCCGCTCAGCTTTTTCTGTTCTTCTAGAGGAATTCCTAGTTTATTAAAAGCCTCGATTAATTCAGGATCTACTTCATCTAGGCTCTTGGCGGCACCCTCCTTAGATTTGGGAGCTGCGTAATAGATGATATCTTGGAAATCAATCTCATCGAAATGAACTTTAGCCCATGTAGGAGCAGAATCGTCACCTTGATCCTGCCAGAGTTTGAAGGCTTTAAGACGCCATTGCAGCATCCATTCCGGTTCATTTTTTTTCGCCGATATGAACCTAACGATTTCTTCACTCAATCCTTTAGGTGCAACATCGGACTCGATATCAAATTCAAAGCCCCATCTATACTGTTGTTCTTCGACTCCGGTTTGTCGGGATATGACCTTCTGTTCGGCCATGCATTCACGCTCTCCTTTCAACATACCTCGCCAAGGATCGACTTTGACACGCCAAAATTGGCGCAACGAGGTTGGAATTTAAACACGCCTCGACACATTGTTGAGTGATTAGGTCAACAATGTGCTATGAAATATATCATCGCCACCAGTTGGCGGTCAAAGAAACGAGCACAGGCATTACAGTCATAAAATCATTTCGATGAGATTAGGCGCGGCTTTCTGAACGTCTACCTCTAATGCAACATTGACGTTACCTTTTCCATAGTCAGCAACAGTTCTTCCAAGCTGATCCCCTGAATCCACAACCATTAATATTGGCAGAGCGATATCCCATATCCTCGGGATGAAAAGCATTGACTACGGTTAACGGATATCAAAGCGAATATTTTTCGAGGTCATTCCTAATAAGCAAACCAGCTTGTCAAGATCTTACGACACACTTCTGATCGCTTCGACGAGTTGACGAAAGGCCAGGGAAGGTCTGTCCTATTTGCAAAGACCGAATGGCATACATCTAGCCCTACAAGGGTTACCGGCGCCCCTTTTGAAAATACCACATTTGCCGTGACAGGATCGTCATATATATTGAACTCCGCTCACGGAGTTACGTTTCCCGAGCACTCAATAGCCCCATATTCTATCCACTCTTTGGGACAACGTAGGGTCTTTTCTAAAAGCCCTCGCTATACTCGTCAGTGGGCCTAACGCGACTATGGTTATTTCTCCCGGATATCTATTAACAGATTCCGCGACAAAATCTTCGCCCTTTTGGCTTTCGTAACTTCTACTTCTGGACTTGATTTTTGCAGTGAGTCCACTAGGTCCGTGATAGTTGTATGCGTACACGAAGGAGCCCCTAAGAGGCCGGAAAGCTCACTACTAAACGGTCACTTCCTCACTATCAATGAAATCCAGGATCTTTAATACGTTTCGTGTACCTAGCGCCCGAGGCACATTACCGCACACTATTGTGAGGCCCAGTAAGTCGATTAGGGAAGAACCCGATGCAGCGGAAATTGCGGTAGCGTCATCTGTACCGGGATCTGTATCAATTGTTATCTTCATCGGCGGTTGACTCATGTCATAAAGGACGGTAGCCATCTAACATAAAGTTTTAGGAATAATTTGGAGAGTCTGAGAAATTGTCTACGTCATCGCTAAAAGCTCAGTGTTCAACACTGACCGAGTATTTGCACAACAACTTCGCGATTGCCAGCCTGATTAGCTTTCTCCCCATCTAACTCCACCATAAAGATTCTCTGCCACTCTCCTAAAGGCATTGATCCATCCACCAAAGGTATAGACTCACTTGAGCCTAGTATCAAATGCTGGCAATGTGAGTGGCCATTTGGGCATTCGTCTTCATGCATGTGTACGGTGCGGACATCAAAATCATTGTGCCGATAATTACCTTTGGTTGGCGCAAAACTTTCCAAGAGTCCTTTAAAGTCTTCGATAAGAAGTGGTTCATTTTCTTGAATCACGATAGCAGCGGTCGTGTGTCTGGAAAACACGACGACTATCCCGTTCAGTATGCCGGATGACCTGATACATTCCTCCACTTTCCTTGTGATGTCTATAAAATCTGGCGCTACGGCCGACTCGACAATCAGTGTGTAAGCATACGTTTTCATCACGGCGTCTGATACGTTCATCTAAAATAACCTCTTTATTAAGGGCTTGAGGTATAAGCAAAAAAATGCATGAAAAAAGCTGATCCTTGGATTATTCTAAACCTTTTTGTTTAGCCATTCATCACATCGTCTCTTTGCACGATTGTTTGTTGAAGACAAAGTACGATCCTTGCTCCTTTAAGCTATGGTAGAGACAATGAATGAATTCTCGACACCACCTGATTCAGTTTCCTGACAGCTTTTCTCCTTCTAAATCGGAAAGCGAGTAAAGCAGGTAGTTTGTCGGGGGATAGGAGAAGGCGGAAGGCAACCGGCTGGCCGACGATTTCTAGCTTCTGATTAAACGTAGAAATCGTTGAGCTTCTCGCACTAGTTACTCCCCGTATTAAGGCGAAGGGAACTCCCGTTTTACTGCATGCCTCCGCAACCAAAGCTCCTTCTCTGTCCATAACAGCTGAACCAAGCTCCTTACCAAACCATGATTTCATTTTTTCATTAGAAACTATTTCTGGAGCACTTACCAACCCATCCTTTATAAATGTTCTGCCTTTGTGGTCTAAATTATCAAAAAGCGACTGCAATGGACGGCAAATAGGGACATCAAGGCTTTTTGCACTTTCATTAGACCAAAGAGCCATGGGACCGCTCAAAGAGATTAATTTTTCGCAAAGGATCACCGTTCCAATAGGAACTTCATCTTTTAATGACGACGCAAAACCTACCGATATTATGAAGTCGGGTGAATAGTTTTCGACAAGATTAAGTGCTACTTCATAAGACTTTTCGCCGATTGCTCCGGATACAACAACTACATCGTGTAGTTTATTTGACAAAAAGGTGCCACCATTTTCTGAGGACCGCTCAAATCTGTGTCTTCTAAGGAAAGACTTCACGACTTTGCTATCAGGTACAAGTATTCCTTTCAATCAATCAGTCCTTATCCGATGGAACTTTATTCACTAATTTTAGGCTTAGTGATCTTAAGCACAAATTATGATCAC
>PAOO01000038.1 GCA_002708065.1 Chloroflexota bacterium | reverse complement strand
AACCTANCCAGTCNGCNTCGTCTACAAATGGCGACACNNNTCGGNTGATAAACTAATATTNTTNATTNCCCTNTATATATAAGGGGNACGNAAATAATCAAATACCAGAATCAGNCGGNTNACACGGANCACTCCGCCTNGCGAGTTCAGGGAAACACCCNNANCCGANANGAAAAGATTCNGACAGNAATGTTGTCTTAATAAGGCACCACTCAGCCACCGGAAGAGAATTCTATAGTTTGGAGCCTTTTAGATCCATTTGNNACNAATNCCCAGTATATGNAGCTCNTAGATGANCCCCAACCTTCCCAGGTTTTTTGGATTTTGATTTCTGAGCAAGCTTATGGATCGAGCGGTTCCATACACACAACGCATAATGCCGTTAAGCATAACTCCTTCCAGTCTAAATGTTTGNTGAAAAGATTAGAAAAGTAAAAGAAATGTATGAAAAGGCATTGACACTGTCATGCTCGGTCATTAACATTCTTGGACGTTGACAACCCTAAATGGAGGGAATAATGGCAACACGAAAAACTAGAAAGATGTTGGCAGTTGAAGAGAGGTTTAGGCAACCTCTTGAAAAAATCTTGCCGGAAATGGTCACAGAGCAAGGGNNAACCGCAACAGCAGANTACCTCGGTGTAAGTAAAGCTACACTAGGNTATTGGCTCCTTAAATTTAGAATAGACGTTAGGAGAGTAGCTCTCGCACCGGGAGATTCGCTTCAAATTACCAGATTAGACAAATAACTGCTTTGTTGGCTCGGGNANGAAACAGGGCTCNCATNNCATNNNATGNGAGCCCTGTTTCGTACANTTGACTAGNATTATCTCCGCTCCGCCTCTTTAGCTTCCCTTCTGCGGTCTCGCTCTTCAATTATTCGCCTTTTATCGTGACGCTTTCTACCTATTCCTATACCTAATTCAATCTTTGCATAGTGACTGGATATATATAGTCTGAGTGGCACTATGGTATGGCCTTTCTGTTGAGCTGCCTGAGCAAATCGCCTGATCTGTTCCTTCCTTAAAAGGAGTTTTCGTGGGCGAAGCGGTTCATGATTCTCCCTAACGGCGGAAGGGTAGGGGGCAATGTGGCAATTTTGTAACCAAAGTTCTCCATTCATGGGATAGGCATAGGCACCGCTAAGATTCACNCGGTTCGCTCGAATNGATTTTATTTCAGTAGCCTTGAGAATCAACCCTGCTTCCACCCGATCAAGTATTTCATAATCGTATGTAGCTCTCCTATTTACCGCAATATTTTTGTAACCAGACATCAATTCACGGAGACGGAATTATTTATAATTTCGTTTAATATTTCAGTAGCCTTTTCAATTTGAAGAACATCAGATTTCTGGGGATCTCTTACCGAAACTTCATAATCTGGCTCCAGTCCTTGTCCTTCAATAGGGCGGCGAAGTGGTGTTAACCATCTGCCTACTGACATATAAAGACCACCACCATTGCTCAATTGTCGAAAAACGTTTACTGTGCCTTTTCCAAAAGTAGTCTCCCCAACTACTTTTGCCCGCCCTGTGTCCTGGAAAACACCCATAATTATCTCGCTACCGCTCGCACTATACCTATTAACGAGAAGGACAACGGGTAGATCAGTCGCCAAGCCCCCATCTCGGGATTCCCAAATAACTTCGCCATCCTGCCGCTCTTCGACTAGGATGACTTCCTTATCTAGGAACATATCGGCTATCTCGAATACTTGTTGTAGATAGCCACCGGGGTTATTTCTCAAATCCAAAATAAGGGCCTTTGATCCCGCATGTATCTCTCGGTTCAATGCCTCCTTCAATCTTTCTGGGGTGTCTGCCTTAAATTCCGTCACCCTAATATGCGCAATTTCACTTCCAGGCTCTGTTCTAACTAGAACACTTGGAAGGGCTATGACGTCTCGAACTACGGCAATTTCCTCGGGTTCTAAGTCTCCGACGTGTTTAATCGTCAAAACTACCGTGCTTCCTCTCGGACCCCTGATTTTCGAAACGGCTTGCAGAAGCGGATATCCATCAATAGACTCCCCATCGACTGCAAGAATGATATCTCCTGGGAGAATCCCCGCCGCCTCTGCAGGCCCCCCTTCTATTGGACTAATAATTTGTATTGCACCATCCTCACGCCGCCTTACATGAGCACCGATTCCTTCAAATTCGCCCGACAGATCCTCCTTTTCTATCTCTAAAACTATCGGCTCTACATAGGATGTGTGCGGATCATCCACGGAGGCTACCATCCCTTTGATAGCAAATTCTTCGAACTCTTCTGGGTCAAATGATTCCCTGTCGATGTGGTCCCTGTTTAGAAGGGCCCATGCCTCCCAAACGGCCTCCAACTCAGAAGGAGTACCCTTCGAAGATCCCAAGGGAATGTCAAGAGGGGTAACTGTAGGTTGATAGGGTGCGCTGGAAGAAGTGCTTTCAGGCACACTCCCTGAAGGAGTCAAATCCCCTGTAGGAGGCACCTCAATTCGTGAGGAATTGTCTGATTCTGAAAAGTCTGATTCAGAAGANAAGGTACAAGCGATTATGGTACTGCCACAAACCNCTATGAGCGTTGCGAGAACAAAGGTTTTCAAAAAAATCAAGTTAGTATATCTCAATGCCTATATTCCTACTTAAAAGTTAAAGTAATTGTAGCAAGTAAGAACAGTTGGGAATGGATTCCTTGCAGAATTAGGGACTCTTGAACAATTGATTCCACTCATTTCCGTGATATATTTATTTCAAATCTATTTCAAATGTTATTTCAAAACTAGTTTTTCAAGGATCTATTTGATGTCAATTCGCCGAAAACGTCTTGTTCGGCAATATCCGGCTCACAGTTTAGAAGATGTCCTGCCGCTGGCCCTAGTTATCTATGAAGATAATGCCGGCCTTCCGCTAGACAGAACCCTGTTAGCTAGAGGACTAGGAACGACGGTCAGCAGCAGTTCGTTTATCACAAAGCTTGCATCGTCAGAGGTTTACGGCTTGACTCGAGGAAGGTATCGCGATCCCACAGTTAGCCTTACTGACTTGGGATCTTCACTCGTGGCAAATAGAAGTCATGGGGAGCTGACGAGAGCAGCTACCACCGCAGCTTTAAAACCACCACTCTTTCAAAAACTTCGTACATTACTGCAAGGCATGGAAATCCCAGAGGGACATTTCCTATCCAACCTATTAATGAGAGATGTGGGAATTAGCCGAGAGCAAACATCCGAATTTGCAAGAATATACCAAGCGAACGACACGTATCTAAGAAATTTATTGGGAGGCTCAAATGAAGGACCNCCATCTGANCGTGAAACAAAACCANCCATATCTAGATTGCCAGAACCTGAAGAGAAAAGAGTAATAAAAAAGNAAAGCCTAGAGAGNTCAAGCGCNATAACACAATTCCTGGTGTTGATCGATGTGTCAATCGCGAGAGACACGGGATATCAACTATCCGAGTTATTCAAGAAATTAGATATTGAATGTCTCTATCATCCTACCGGTCAGCCGACAAAAGAAATCACTATGCCATCCGATCTGAACGGGGCGGTCGGGTCCATTGTCCTTTTAGCTGGATCGGGAGAGAATCGAGAACTAGAAAACGCCTATGCCCTTGGCTTAGCACAAGGAATAGCACCGAACCGGGTATTGCAAGTCAGTGAGGAAAAAACGGATCCCGATACTTCATTTCGCCTCAGGTCTTCTGGTGAGGAAATTATTGAGTCCAACGTGCGATCAATAGGATTGAGTATACTTGAGAAATTCCACAGCAAAGGAGTCTTGGGCATTAACTTAACATAACATTTATAGTGCGCAAGTTAATTTCTTCTCTGTCTTTATTGTCAATCAAACCCAAAATACCCTCGGTATTAAATCTTCTCTCCTATAGTGCGTAATATTTCAGTCTTCCCTACACCTGATAGCCCTGAACAAAAAATTGCTGATTCGAATCCCTCTATGAATTGCCTGAGCGGATCGTCAGAGAACGGGTCGTATTCATGAGGAAACTTATCCCATTTGTTCAAGATTGTAACTATCGGCTTTTCGGTCAACCCTATTTCAGCAATGATTGATTTAACCGACTCTGAATGTTCCACGCGCCTATCATGTGTAACATCCAACACATGAAGTATTAGGTCTGCCTCATTAATTTCTTCAAGTGTCGCTCGAAAAGCCGCTATTAGCGTTGTGGGCAATTTCTGGATAAACCCGACAGTATCCGTTAGAAGCACATCTGAGCCACTAGGCAGCTTTAATCTTCTCGTAACGGGATCTAAAGTTGAAAACATACGGTTTTCGGCTACTACTTCTGCCGACGTTAGAGAGTTGAGTAGTGTACTTTTGCCTGCATTTGTGTAACCAACCAAGGCGACGATTTTCGCTTCAGAAGACCGTCTCCGTTCTCTATACCTAGATCGGTGTTGGCGCACTTTTTCAATATCCTTTTTAAGGCGCAGTATTCTTCCCCTTGCGAGCCTCCTATCCGTCTCTATCTGAGATTCCCCAGGACCTCTGGTGCCAATCCCCCCTCCAAGTCTCTCCAAATGGGTCCACTGTCCGGCGAGCCGAGGAAGTAGGTATTCATGCTGCGCCAGTTCAACTTGAAGCCGGCCCTCCCTCGTCAATGCATTTGCTGCAAAAATATCAAGAATTAGAGCAGTACGGTCTATGACTTTAACCCCATCCAGGGCCTTCTCAAGATTGAGTTGTTGATTGGGATTTAGTTCATCGTCGCAAATAACGGTATCTAATTCCAAATCCGCTGCTAAATCCTTGAGTTCTTCGATCTTTCCCTTACCCAAATATGTGTTGGAATGCTTGGAGAGATTTTGGGTTATTGTTCCTACTACTTCCGCTCCAGCGCTGGAGGCTAACTCCCCAAGTTCTTTTACGGAATCCTTTAAACGCCAGACCTGCCGGGCCNTGCCATTTCGCACGCCAATTAGAAGGGCACGCTCTTTGCGTCTTTTTACGTCTACAAGTTTCCTTACGATCTAAACATCCTCACAACACTTTTATAAATTAGTCAGGCTTTGGGAGGTATATCCCAACCTTCCAGTCGGCGCAATCCTTCATTTAAATCATCTTCAGAGATGGTGAGAGAGAGTCTAATGTATCCTTCACCACTGGGACCGTATCCATTCCCTGCGGTTACGACTACATCTCTCTCCTCAAGCAATAGCTCTGCAAATTCCGCTGATGTATAACCGGAAGGAATCCTNGCCCAAACGTATAAACTAGCATGGGGAGGGTCGACTTCAAGGCCCATCTTAGACAGTGCTTCTACAACTTTGTCTCGGCGCCTCTGATATACGAGGTTGCGTTCTTGTATATCTTCGTCCGAGCTTTTCAAGGCTTCAATTGCCATGTATTGGACGGCATTAGGTATGCCTGAGTCCAGGTTGGACTTTACAACCATGAGTGCGTCGATCATATCACTGTTACCAGCGGCTGTTCCCACGCGCCAACCTGTCATGTTATAGCTCTTGGAAAGAGAATGAAATTCCATACCAACATCGAATGCGCCGGGGATTTCCAAAAAACTTATAGGTCGATATCCATCAAATGCAACTTCGGTATAGCTTGCATCNTGCATTACGGCCACGTCGTACTGTTTAGCAAACTGAACAACCTCTNCAAGGTATCCGGCATCAACCACAGCACCGGTGGGGTTATTCGGGTAATTTAGCCATATTACTTTCGCTTTTTCACATATCTTAGAGGGTATGGAGTCAAGATCAGGTAGCCATCCGTTTTCCTCAGTTAGCGGCATCCAATAGCACTCTCCACCCGCAAACCAAGTTCCGACGGAATAAACTGGGTAACCGGGATCAGGAATGAGTGCTATATCTCCTGGATTTATGAAGCATAATGATGCATGCCCTATTCCTTCCTTTGCACCGATTAGAGGGAGAATTTCTCTATCCTCATTAAGCGTTACCCCAAACCGCCTCAAATACCACTCCGCAACCGCTCCTCTGAATTCTGGCAATCCATCAGTTTCCGGATATCTGTGGTTTGGTGCGTCAAGAGCAGTTTCTCTCAATTCTTCTATTACCCGGTCAGGAGTCGCCAAATCCGGATCGCCGATTCCAAATGAAATCACGTCGATGCCCTGAGATTTTTTTGATGCGATCTTCCTGCTGATCTCGACGAATAGATAAGGAGGCACCCTATCTAGCCTGTTGGCGAATTTCATTTCTCCTCCAAGTTTTTACGATATGTTGACGGTTGTTCATTAAGGAAAAGTGTTCATGGATATGTTCATTAACCTTCCCATTCCCCTTTAAATACTGTTTTAACTGGACCCCGCATAAGCAATTCACCACATCCGGGCCAACGTACCCCTAATACTCCTCCAGGGAGCTCTACGTCCACACAATCACCAACCAAATTTTTTAGTCTAGCTGCGGCTACAACAGCACAAGCTCCCGTTCCACATGCCATAGTTATTCCTGAACCTCTCTCCCACACTCTCGTTTTAACATGGCTTTCAGTCAAAACGTTCGTTATCTCAAAATTTACCTTGTTGGGAAATAAACTATGATTCTCGACTTTTGGTCCAACACTCTCCAAAGGAAAGTTATCTACGTCGTCGTCGATAAACGCTACCGCATGCGGGTTCCCCATAGAGACAAACGTGAGTTCCAACTCATATCCATCAACCGTTAGTCTGTAATCCAAAATTGGCCAATCCCCTACCGAAAGATTAACCGGCACTTTCGACGGTTCAAACACTGGATACCCCATACTCACAGAAGCATAAGTCATCTCACTGCCATTAAATTCTGGTGTGACAGTTAATATCCCAGCTCCGGTCTCCACTGTCTTCATTCCTTCACTTTTTTTTACAATACCTTCATCTATAGCAAATGCCACCAGACATCTAATCCCGTTACCGCACATCTCACCTTCCGAACCATCAGCGTTGAACATTCTCATCTGAAAATCGGCCTTCTCAGATGGAATCGCAATTATGAGTCCATCAGCGCCTATACCGGTATGGCGGTCGCTTATCATTCTAGAGATCTCTGGCCAGTCACGATCCTGCTTAAAAGCATTTACATAAACATAATCGTTGCCCGCCCCATGCATTTTCGTGAACTTCATTGGGTTTTCCTTATAAATTATCGTAAGGAATATATTAGCACTGAGCGGAAACAGGAACTCTATAAGAAATCTTAAGAACTACTACTTTATAGTCGTTAATTTGTATTGGTTATAGACACTTGCAGCGATTTCTTCAAAATTCATTTTGGATAAGTCAAACCAATGAATTCTTGGATCATCCTTCTTAAACCAGTTTTCTTGTGTGCGAATAAGTCTGTGAGTGCGGGAACGTATATTTTTTACACATTCCTGCCAACTGAATTCTTTTTCCAAAAATCCATGCAATTCTCTATACCCAATACTTCCCATTGACCGCAAAGTTTTCTTGTATCCGGAGCTCCTCAACATAAGAACCTCCCTTAGCCAGCCCGAATNAATCATCGAATTAATTCTTTGATCGACTCTCTTGTAAAGTTCTTCTCTCCCTAATGAAAGGCCTGCTATAAAAGTCCCGGGAGAAAGATCGATAACTTTAGACCTTGGCGAAGTAGCATCAAATCCAAGTTCAACCCTTTCTAAAGCCCTTATGACTCTCCTTGGGTTCTTTAAGTCTACGTGAACAGAATTCTTAGGGTCTTTACGCAGGAGCTCACTCACCAATGGCTCGAGACCTTCAGCCATATACTCGCGTTCAATTCGACTCCTGACCTCAGGATCAGACCCTGATTTATTGATGTCCCAGCTCTCCACAATAGACCAAATATATTGGCCGGTTCCACCTACGACAATCGGAATACTTTTCCTTGAATTGATCTGGTCAATGACCAACTTCGCCTTTATGTTAAACATGTGCACATCAAATCTTTCGTCGGGATCAACGATATCAAAAAGGTGGTGAGGGAGACTGTTAATTTCGGCCTGGGAAGGTTTTGCTGTGCCGATATCCATACCCCGGTATACTTGACTGCTGTCTGCGTTGACAATCTCACCATTGAATTTGACGCCTATGAGATTGGATAAAGCTGACTTCCCTACCCCAGTAGGTCCTATTATTACCAGCATTTGAGGTACAAATCTATCTCAATAATTCTCGGCAACCCTGATGGCCCGTTTAAAACTTTCTATATTCAGGCTTGATGCCCCCAAAAGGACTCCGTCTACATTTTCCATATCCAAATAAAAGCCAACATTTTCCGACGTAACACTACCGCCATAGATAACGGGTGTGCATNCACCATTTTCAACATAATCAAGTTGACTTATAAACTCTTTTATAAACTTTGCACGGGTATTTACGATTTCTGGTGTCGCAGGCAAATNAGACCCAATCGCCCACACAGGNTCATATGCGATCATNAAATTGTCTTGGAACCCTCNCTTAAGATCCCCCAGAGCACTCTCTAGTTGCCCTCCAATAACGTCTTCNGCNCACTCGTTCAACGGCAAGCGTTTTCCTTCTCCTACGCATAACACCGCTTTCAGCCCGCTTTCTATCACACTGACTGTTTTTCTGTTTATGATTGCTTCNGTTTCCCCAAATAACCTGCGTCTTTCCGAGTGGCCTATCAACACATGTGTACATTGATCTGGCAGCATACTGATGGATGTCTCGCCGGTAAACGACCCATTACCTTTCCAATGAACGTTTTGGGCTCCTAGTCCTATATATTTGGAATTTCTAATTGCCTTGGAAACCGTGGTGAGTAAAGCGTTTCCTGGGAACAGAATTATTTCTATCTGCTTAGATAAATTCTCCATCGCTTCTGTCAGTGTAGATCCGAATCGGTAGGCCTCATCTTGAGTAAAGTTCATTTTCCAGTTTGCATAAATATATATAGCCATATTGTTATATCTTTATGGGCCGAATTTGTTCAATTTACCTGCATGCGCAAGTACAGACAACATAAGTTGTTCTGCATTTATAGACCCGACAGAACCTAAACGGCACGGAATTTCACTAAANCTAGCACCTGCAGCACCCTCTGAGTATTGGGATTTAATTAAGAAAGGCACGGGATGCCAACTATGCGAACTCGTATAGCTAGGAGTAGCGTGATCGCCACAAACCACCAAGACCTCAGGATCTAAAGCGGTTATACACTCTAAATGAGCATCAAATTCTTCCAGCTTTTTTATTTTCATCTCAAAATCCCCATCTTCCCCTGCACTATCAGCCAACTTATAGTGAATAAAGAAGTAGTCAAACTTCCCTACATAGTTAGCTTTAAGTACTCTCAATTCACTTTCAAACGTTGATTCGCAACTAATCACATCCATTCCTACCAGTTGAGCAAGACCTCTGTACATCGGATATGCTGCAATTGCGGCGGGTGTCAAGCCATAGCTGGCACCGAACTGAGGAATACTAGGAAGTCCTGAAAAACCCCTAAGCAGGACTCCGTTTGCTTCAGAACCTGCACCCTTGAGGACTCCCGTAGCCTTTTGAGTGAACTCATTAATCGCATTCGCGGTCATATTTGGTAGCCCTGGCAAGGGTTCTGACTTATTAGGCAGTTCTCCCTCTACTTGTGGGTCTGTTTCCGTAATATTTGGTGATATTCCCTCTCCACGTAAAACCAAAACAAAACGGTAATCCATAACTGGATATACTTCAAATTCGACTTTGTCTAACTCTATGCGATTCAACAGTTCTACAAGTCTTTTACACTCACTTGAATCGAGTCTCCCTGCTCTTCTATCTATTATTTTTCCTTCAGAATCAATTCGGCAAAAGTTACCTCTAGCAGCCACATCAGAAGGACCTATATTNGCCCCAATCCCCATACCTTCCAATACTCCTCTGCCTAATAGGTATTTCACAGGGTTATATCCGAACAGCGCCATATGACCAGGTCCACTTCCTGGGGTGATTCCGGGGAGTACCGGTATTGTGACGCCGCACGATGATCCCGATGCTAGCGTGTCCAGTGCTGGAATTTTAGCGGCTTCAAGTTCTGACATGCCGTACTTCGGATGTCTCATTCCGCCAAGGCCATCAACAACAACCATTATTATTTTGCTGCTGGTTGTCCTACATATGTTCGACAAGTAAGGAAAATCTATCACCCGGACACTCCTTTTTCATAAGATTCNTCCGCATCCAACAAGGAAACAATGCCCGGAAGATCTTTACCTTCCATAAATTCCAGTGAGGCTCCACCCCCAGTTGATATATGAGTCATTCTTGCCTCGAGGCCAAATTTAGAAACCGCATCAACTGTGGAACCTCCTCCGATAACAGAAACAATGCCGTCCCTAGCAATAGAGTTAGCAATTAGTCTCGTTCCTTCGGAATAATGGTCCCACTCAAAGACTCCCATCGGGCCATTCCACAGCACCGTAGAGCTATCAGATAGGACCTTAGCGTATATATCCCTGGTCTGAGGTCCAATGTCTAGCAACATTTCCCGTTCACCGATTTCTGATACTGGACATGTTCGGTAAGGGGATTGAGAATCAAATTCAGCAGATACAACCACATCTACAGGTAAAACTATTTCCACATTGGTATTGGGTGAATTATTAAGAAGTTTCTTGGCCTTTTCCAAAAAATTTTCCTCGACTGGCGATGAGCCAACAAATATTCCTGTGGAGTTCAAGAACGTCGCNGCCATTCCTCCCCCAATCANTATCTTATCCGCAGTNAGNGACAGATTGTTTACGACATTTATCTTGTCAGAGACCTTGGCACCGCCCAACACNGCAACAAAAGGTCTCAATGGATCCAATAATACCTTTTCAAGTGATCTGATCTCTTCCTCCAACAGAAGCCCAGCGACCGATGGTAAAAATCCAGTTATTCCTTGAATTGAAGCGTGGGCCCTGTGGGAGGCNCCAAATGCATCGTTTACATAAAATTCTGCTAGATCAGATAACTCTTTCGAAAACTCTGGGGCGTTTGTCTCCTCGCCCGGGTGAAATCTCATATTTTCCAGGAGTATCACCTCACCAGGGGTTATCCGAGAAACATCCTCCTGAATTCTTCGAAAATNCGTGGACTCTGAAAACGAAATCCGCATATCCAGATACTGGGCGAGTCGCCCCCTTATGGGTCGTAAAGAGAGTTCCGGAATAGATCTCCCTCTGGGACGGCCCAGATGAGAGCAAAGAACAACGGAGGCTCTGCGTCCAAGAAGATATCGGATAGTTGGTAATGAAGCGACTATTCTGTTTGCGTTCGATATTTCATCGGTTCCCGGTTTAAAGGGCACATTGAANTCAACCCGGACAAGTACCCTCTTACCCGAAACTTCAATATCCCTTACAGTCTTTTTGTCAGCCACTCTCCTACCTTGTTATGTCAGTCAAGAAATCTAGCAACTGATCGCCTCCACCAGCGTCCTTGCAAATTTCGTCGAAAACTGTCCTGCANTTTTCCTCACAGTGTTTGATCCTTTCTTCACTCTCCTCTCTTCCGCCTAGACCTTCCACAANATCCCTTACGGGCTTAAGATCTTCAAGCTCAAGAACCCTTTTGAAATACACTTCCCCCAATCTTCTCTTCTCATTAGGGCTCGCGTTCCTCATGGCCGCGACGACTGGGAATAATTTTTTCTTGTTTAAAAATTCTAAGTTTTGGCCTGACTCTGAACTCCACAACTCTTCCATATCGCTGCGAATTTGACGTGACTCACCTATCCATTTTCCACATTGGGTCAGCTTTTCCTGATCCAACTCGTCCAACCCGCTCAATAGAGCAGCTATTGATAGCGATGCCCCGAAAAGCGCCCCCGATCTATCGGAGGCCATACGGGTATAGGAGTCGAGAGAAACCTCAACTCGTTCCTGCATTTCAAGATCCCGGAATCGGCCTTCGCACGCTAGTAAACTTGCTCTGTCAAGCAATGATATAGCACTGTAAGTTAACTCAGATGAGAATCCATTTTCCGTTAATTGTAAGATTGAAATACGTGCTAAAGCATGCATGCCATCTCCTGCATTTATGGCTTGGGCGGGACCCCATATCCACCAAAGTGCGTCTCTTTCAGAACGTTGTGGTCTTCCGGATTCAACATCATCATGAATCTCACAGAACCCGTTTACAAGCTCAACCGCTACAGAAGCAGGCAAAGCATTTTCTACCTTACCGCCAAAAGCATCCACCGAAAGTAAAAGTGTAGATCCGTGTAGAAGGCTGGCATGCTTGGATAAAGAATCTTCATGGAGTCCAAAGTGATAGGACATCATGTCATAAAGCGGTAAGTTCCTAGACTCAAACAAGCCCTTAAGGGTTCCATCTATGCGATGTTTAATGATTTCAGGCGTAACTTTGCTCATGATCCCATGCCTACCTCATATCCTCTATTAGTTCCCATATACGTTCTTTTGGAATGGCACCGCTCCTAATTAATTTTGGCTGTATACCGCTGCAATCAATGATAGTTGAGGGAGTGCCAGAATCGGTAGTCCCTCCGTCAATAATAAGTTCGACCGAAGTGTCTTTCAGTTGATCAAACGCTTGTTTCGCGCTTCTCGCTGGCGGAAACCCACTTTTATTAGCGCTTGTGCCTGTTAAAGCAGATCCTGTAGTTGAACAAAGCAATCTGGGTACCTCATGCGCTGGCACTCTGAAACCTGCTGTATCCAATCCTCCTGACAGAGCGTCAGGTAGTCGCGCCGACTTTTTTAGAACTATGGTTAGTGATCCGGGCCAAAACTCGTGTGCTAGAATCCGGGCCATTTCAGGAAAATCATCTACGTACAAAGACAGTTGATTTTCTGAGTTGATCAAAACGGGAATCGGACTCTTCTCAGATCTATTTTTTATAATGAAAACCTCATTTATTGCTTCATTACATGAGACAGACGCGGCAAGTCCATAAACTGTATCGGTGGGTATGCAAACCACACCGCCTTCTAATAAAATATTGGCGGCGAGGGACAAAGACTCTTCACTTATCGCAAGTACCTGCGTAATAGCGTGAAACCCTCAGTCAGAATGGTGGGAGTATAGCACGGCACAGGAGCCTTATTTCGGAAATCATATGTCTTCAGACACACCAACTGATCCTACTCGTAGAATAACTTCCAGTGACGATCTGGAGGTATCAGCTTACCTTGAAATCGCTCAAGAGAAAGTGGGCCGTGGCAGCCCAGAGCAATCCAGTCACGTCCCGCAGAGAGAATCTTTGTTAATCATTGATTTTGGATCCCAGTACAGTAGGTTAATTGCTCGACGAATCCGTGAAAGCAAAGTCTACTGCGAAATTATCCCGCATTCCGCAACTTGGAATTCCGTAAAAGAATTGAATCCCANGGGAATAATACTCTCTGGCGGACCTGCAAGTGTTTACGATGATAACGCTCCTTTNGCCCCGACATGGGTCTATGAAAGTGGGTTACCCGTCTTAGGAATATGCTATGGGATGCAAACTATGGTCCATCAGCTCGGGGGTAAAGTAGCCCCAGCTAACAAAAGGGAGTATGGTCACGCCGTACTCCATCAGAATTCATCAAATGANCCGATTTTAAGTGGCCTCCCAGCTTCCTTGCCGGTTTGGATGAGCCATGCGGATCAAATAACCGAACTACCGCCTGGATTTTCTGCCAAGGCCTACACGGATAATGCNCCTATCGCCGTGATTGGGAATGACAATGGAATGTTAGGCATTCAGTTCCATCCAGAGGTTGCACATACCCCTCATGGAGTGGAGATAATTGACAATTTCCTATACAAAATTTGTGGGATGGGAAAGTTCTGGACTTCCGGTAATTTTGTCCGNGAATCCATTGCCAGAATCCGAGAGCAGGTTGGTGACGGAAAGGTAATATGTGCGCTCTCAGGTGGAGTGGATTCAGCAGTGGCTGCCACATTAGTCCATCAGGCTGTCGGAGACCAACTTACCTGCATATTTGTGAATAATGGCCTGATGAGGAGGGAAGAGCCGGAGAGAGTGAGGAATACGTTCGAGAAATACTTGAATGTAAACCTCGTATTTAGCGAGTCCACTGAACGATTTTTAGGCGCTTTGAAAAGCGTTACCGATCCGGAACAGAAAAGAAAGATTATAGGAAACGAATTTATTAACGTTTTTGATGAAGAGGCTGCCGAACTTGGACAGGTAGACTTCTTAACACAGGGNACTCTTTATCCTGATGTAATAGAGAGCAAAACCGCGGAGAATAGCGTTTCTGCCACCATAAAGACTCACCATAACGTGGGCGGACTCCCGGAACACATGAAGATGGAACTAGTAGAGCCTCTCAGGTACTTATTTAAGGACGAAGTTAGAGATGTGGGACTAGAACTCGGGCTTCCTGAGGAAATGGTTTATCGTCAACCGTTCCCTGGGCCTGGCCTCGCAATAAGAATTATCGGTGAAGTCACTCACGACAAGTTAGAAGTATTGAGAGCTGCCGACTGGATAGTAATGGATGAGATTAAAGCGAATAACTTATATCGAGAATTATGGCAGACATTCGCCGTACTTACGGATACAAGATCAGTGGGAGTAACCGGTGATTTCAGGACTTATGGCCATGTGATTGCGATTAGAGCAGTAAAAAGTGACGACGCGATGACAGCGGACTGGGCTCGACTGCCATATGATGTGTTATCGAGAATATCGAGCCGTATCTCAAATGAAGTTCCTGATGTCAATAGAGTCGTATTCGATATCACTAGCAAGCCTCCCGGCACCATTGAATGGGAATAATCATTCCGTATCAATGTTCGCTTACTACAAAGTCACTTTAGAAAATCTAGGAGAAGCCTATGAGAGTCCTGTTGGTAGGCAGCGGTGGAAGGGAACATGCTTTGGCCTGGAAAATTGGCCAGAGTCCATTATTGGAAGAACTTTTCATAGCTCCCGGAAATGCAGGAACTGCCTCAGTAGGCACCAACTTATCTATTCAAGACAGCGATATTAATGGGCTATCTGAATACGCAACATCAAAAAACATAGATTTGACCATCGTCGGTCCGGAAGGCCCTCTAGCAGCTGGGCTCGTCGATAAATTCAGTGCTGTTGGGCTCAAGGCGTTTGGTCCTAATAGGAGAGCAGCTCAGCTCGAGTGGAGCAAAACATTCGCCAAAACTTTCATGAAAGACAACGACATTCCGACTTCAGATTCATTAACAGTAAATACTCGAGATGAAGCGGTCCGAGCCGCCGATGCCTTCGGGTTACCCGTAGTCTTGAAAGCCGATGGTCTAGCAGCCGGAAAAGGCGTTTACATTTGTGAGTCCGTGAAAGAGGTGAGAACGGCTATCGACGACATCGTAGTGAAGCGAATCTTTGGCAAATCCGGTGATAGTTTGGTCATAGAAGAGTATCTTACCGGTTCAGAATTAAGCGTCTTCGCTTTTTCAGACGGTAAAACGATTTCACCACTTGTGGCGGCATGTGACTATAAGCGAATTGGAAATTATGATCAAGGTCCAAATACAGGTGGCATGGGAGCATACTCCCCTGCCCCATTTTGGAACCCCAGTTTAGAAGATCAGATCGGCAAAGAAGTAGTAGAAAAAACCCTTCTCGGGATGCAAAGAATCCATAACGAATACTCAGGTGTACTTTTTGTGGGTCTTATGGTGACTGAGTCTGGTCCCAAGGTACTAGAATTTAACTGCCGGCTCGGCGACCCAGAAACTCAAACTATTATGCCTCTTTTAGAAGCCGATATACTTGAAATGTCTATGGCTTGCATAGACGGCGATCTAGAATCTGTTGAGGTCAAATGGTCAGAAGAATCATGTGTCACGGTAGTTCTAGCCTCTGAGGGATATCCTGCAACATACGACACTGGGTTCCCAATAACTGGGCTAGAAAATGTGTCAGACAAATCCACGGTTTTTCATGCAGGGACAATTCTGTCAACAAACGGCACATTCAATACTAGCGGTGGAAGGGTTCTGTCGGTCAGTTCCAAGGGCAGGAACTTGAATGAGGCCAAAATGAACACATACGGGAACATAAATAAGATTGGGTTCAAAAACTCCTATTTCAGGGATGATATTGCTCTTGGAATCTAGGAGACTCATTTAGATAATGTAGCTAGGATAGGGAAATGATTGAAAGGTACTCGCGACCATATATGTCTGCAGTGTGGTCAGACAAAAACAAATACGATAAATGGTTATCTATTGAAATTGCCGTGTGTGAAGCGTGGGCCATTAAAGGACTTATTCCCGATGAAGACATAAGGAAGATACGGGAAGCTAGCTATGATTTTGACATTTTCAGAGAGGTTTTGAAACGCACTAAACATGACATGACTGCATTTCTACAATCAACTACAGCCGGCTTAGGGAGAGAGGGACGATGGCTGCACCAAGGGCTTACAACAAGTGACGTGTGGGATACAGCAACCAGTTTACAATTAGTAGAGGCAAGCGAGCTNCTAGACGAAGAGCTCANGGGCCTAGAAAANTCTCTCAAAGAAAAAGCTCTCATGCACAANAATACCTTAATGATTGGGAGAACCCACGGTGTCCATGCTGAGCCTGTGACGTTCGGACTCAAGGTCGCCCTTTGGTGGGATGAGACGAAAAGAGCCCGTAAAAGACTTTCAGATGCCAAAAAATCTGTAGCTGTAGGAAAAATATCTGGTCCGGTTGGTACTCATGCTACTGCTCCACCAGACATAGAGGCTTCCGTTTGTGCTCAGTTGGGNCTCGAACCTGCGCCGATTTCAAACCAANTTATACAAAGAGATCGGCATGCTCATTTTGTGACTACACTCGCATTAATTGCCGCAACGTTGGAAAAAATCGCGACAGAGATACGTGGGCTCCAGAGAACGGAGATTAGAGAAGTAGAGGAGCCNTTCAGCAAAGGACAAACTGGTTCNTCTTCGATGCCTCANAAAAGAAACCCTGAGCTCACGGAACGGATATGTGGGCTAGCAAGGCTGATAAGAGGCCACGCCGTTACCTCTATGGAAAATGTCGCATTATGGGGAGAAAGAGATATCAGTCACTCTTCTGCCGAACGTCTGATTTTTCCGGACTCCTGTCTGGCCCTAGACTACATTACTAACCTTTTAAATGAGGTGATTAAAGGGCTTGTTGTGCACAANGANCGGATGCTCGCAAACATGGAGCTAACAAAAGGTTTGGTTTTCTCACAAAAAACTATGTTATTGCTAGTTGAGAAAGGCCTAAGTAGAGAATCTGCTTATGAAATCGTTCAGGAGAACTCCATGAAGACTTGGGACGAAAGTGGTGACTTTAGATCCTTGATATCCTCCGACCAGCGTGTANTTNACCTTGTGACTNCTTCCGANTTAGAGAGNCTCTTCGATTATGAAAAATACACTGAATTTGTGGACGACATATATGAAAAGGCTGGCCTATGACCCATCCNTCCGACGTACTTATAGAATCTACGATGCCAGACCTGNTTTATAGTGGTAAGGTCCGTGATACTCACGATGCGGGAAACGGCCTACTACTAATGGTGTCTACAGATCGAATCTCGGCATATGATGTTGTTCTCCCAAATGCAATTCCTGGTAAAGGTGCTGTTCTTAACCAAATTTCGGCATTCTGGTTTGCTCAAACGGAACACATTGTTCCAAATCATCTTGTACAAATGGGGCTTGATAGAGCAACAGACCTTCCTGAATCAATAAAAAGAAGGTCCATGTATGTAAGGAAGGCTGACAGAATCGACATCGAATGTGTCGCAAGGGGATACATCACCGGTAGCGCACTGCAGGAGTATTCAGACGCAGGTACCGTGGCTGGCTTAAAGATCCCGTCAGGAATGGTAGAAGGCGATTTGTTCCCTAGCCCTATATTCACTCCAGCGACTAAAGCGGAAGAAGGTCATGACGAGAACATTAGTGTGGAACACATGGCAGATCTGATAGGCGCCGAGCTTACAAGCAAATTACAGAATATCACTCTAAAGATATATGACTTCGCACATGAGTTCGCTTTAAATAAAGGGATCATCATCGCCGATACCAAGTTAGAATTTGGGTTAATCGACGGTAATATCACATTAATAGACGAACTTCTCACCCCGGATTCCAGTCGGTTCTGGGATAGGGATGGTTATCAGCCTGGCAGTATTCAACCAAATTTCGACAAACAATTCGTAAGAGACTGGTTGAACAGCCAAAAATGGAATCGAGAACCACCAGCACCTGACTTACCCGCTGAAATAGTGTCAAAAACTGCAGTGCGATATGAAGACGCATTCGTTAAAATTACGGGCCGTAACCTCAAATAGGTAGATTAAGTAATGTCAACCAGTAAGAACAGACTAACCCCGACGCAGGCACGTGCTGCAAGAAGGTCAAGGCGACAAAATCGCAGTAGAGTTACCCGTTGGGGAATCGGTATCGCAGTTGGAGTCGTAGCCCTATTACTGATTTTAGGACTCATAATGCCGATGGTCGGTAGCCTTGGAAATCCAATCTCCGGTTCCCCGGACGGGCCGGGTGAAAAGGTTGAAGATCAAGGAACTCACCACATCGAGGAAGGCGAAGAACATCCAGCATACAATTCGCAACCTGCAACATCCGGGTGGCATTACCCGCAACCGCTAGCCCCAGTGAGTTGGGGCATCCACCAAACATTTATTCCTGAAGAAAAGAGGCTTCATAATTTGGAGCATGGAGGCATATCCATCACTTATAGCTGCGCTCCAAGTTGCCCGAAATTAGTAGAGAGTCTCACCGAAATCATACAAAGAGCGCGAAACGAGGGCATGAAGGTTCTCCTATCACCCTATCCAGGGACAAAACAACGAATTTCGCTTACGGCCTGGACATTTATAGATTCATTTGATGCATTTGATAAAGATAGGATAATTGAGTTTATAGATTCTCACCACAATTCAAAGAATGCTCCAGAGCCATACGCGAATTAGAATGCGTCTTCAAGCCAGCATATTTGTTAGCCTTAAACCTACGGTAAGCGACCCCGAAGGCCTCACAATCGCCGGAGCTTTGAATCAATTGGGTTTCAACAATGTTAGAGCTGTAAGATCAGGAAAATATTTCCAACTTAAATTGGAAGCG
>PAOO01000037.1 GCA_002708065.1 Chloroflexota bacterium | reverse complement strand
GGTGAGAGTTGGTTGTGCCTAGAGATAGTCTCTGATAGCTACTGAGGCAATTCGGAGTCCCTTTAGGAAACCGGTGCTCTATCCTCCTGAGCTATAGGGGCCAATTACACTTCTCAGCAAAANATTGTACCNAATANGAATCTATAAAACGGGTTATGGGCCANGTTAAACCTACGTACCTAAAACTATGCCCGAATAGAGACGGGTCGAATACTAATGAAACCGACTATTATAGAAATATCGCTAACGTGACCATTCGGGAATAACTCATTTCTTATCCGACTCTATGTGGTCTAGGAAACGGGTAGAACGAAGGTCTCTTTCTGCCACAAACTTTAAATATTTCCTTAAAACCGTCGTAACTTCAAATAGTGCCTTTTTTGGAAATAACACGCCTGGTGGTCTCGCTATATCGCCATGCTGGTTCTGAATCCACCTTAGAATCTTCATCGCGTCCATGGATAANTGGAAACTAGATGAAGATAAGATCGTGTCACAAGACCCGCATAGCACTCCCCCAGAATCGGCATTAAACGTATAAGACCCAGGCTCAAGTTCTTTTCTACATTCAACGCATTGACCAAACTCTGGACGAAAGCCACAGTATTGGAGCAAACAAAGCTCAAACGTGGGNATTAACACATCGCTGATATTTCCATCATTNAGAATCCGAAGTGTTTTTTCAANTAAATTAAATAGNCTGTGGTTTGGAGCCCAGTCGTCGCCAAAAGTATCTATCAGTTCAGCAAGGTAAATTCCCTGGGCAATCCTTCCTAAGTCAGATTTGAGATCTACAAACGAATTGATAGCTACGCATTCATTAACATTGTCTAGAGACCTACCGCGAGAAAGGGAAATATGAACGAGATTCAGTGGTTCCAATGTNCCGCCAAATCTACTACCAGGTCTTCTCAGGCCTTTTGCCACCGCCGTGATCCTGCCAAAAGTTGACGTATATAGTGTGACGATCCTGTCAGCTTCGCCAATTGGCCTATATCTCAGCACTGCTGCAGTAGTTTGATAGCTCCTGCTTCTGGTCATCTCATTGCTTTTGAGAAAGACGGGCCATTATCGAACAATTAGAATTGTTGTCTACCTTCAAGTGCCCGGCCTAGTGTCGCTTCGTCAGCATATTCTATATCACCTCCAACGGGTAATCCCCTGGCAGGCCTAGTTATCCTGACACCAAGTCCTTCTATTAATCTGTGAATGTACATGGAGGTAGCCTCGCCTTCAAGATTGGGATTGGTAGCCAAAATAACCTCTTCAATTTCCTCCAACTTAAGCCTTTCGAGAAGAGCTTTGATTTTAAGATCTTCAGGTCCAATTCCATTCATCGGTGAAATTGACCCATGTAGAACATGATAAATACCATCAAAACTTGACGTTTTTTCTAGTGCAACAACATCGAGCGGTTGTTCCACCACGCAAAGTGTTCCCGTCGCTCTATTGTTATCANTGCAAATTCCGCACGGATCCATTTCCGTAATATGAAAGCATCGCGAGCAAAAAGTAATATTCCTTTTTACCGAAACGATTGCCGAAGACAGATTCTCAGCCTGCTCTGCCGGCATCCGAATAAGATAATAAGTAAGACGCTGAGCCGATTTTGGGCCTATACCAGGCAGACGACCAAGTTCATCAACCAACCGTTGTACCTGGGGGGTTCCCCCATAAGATTCATTTACCATGACTGATGCCTGATTGTATAGCAATTCAAATCAATCACATCAGCCCGGGAATGTTTAATCCACCTGTGAGCGCCCCCATCTTGGAAGACGCTAGCTCCTGTGCCTTTTCAATTGCTCCATTCAAAGCTGATTGAATCAGATCTTGAAGCATTTCAACATCATTCGGATCTACCGCGTCAGGGTCAATTTCAATGCTTTGAACAACCATCTTACCCGTTACCACAACCCTAACAGCCCCCCCACCTGCAGAGTGCTCCACAGTAGATGCTTCAATCTCTTCCTGAAGTTTTATCATCTGCTTTTGCAATTGTTGCGCCTGCTTCATCATATTCCTATTCATCAAGTCGACTTACCTCTCTCTCTTCAACTATACGGGCTCCAAGCGATTGAGCAGCCCTGACTAAATGNCTTCTCTGAGAAGCAGGCTTGCTATTGGCTCTAGCTGAGTCACCCATTAGTTCGATCTGGATCTCATATTGTTTCCCTAGGGTTTTTTCCACAACTTCCTTTAGTTGGCTCATAACGATCGGGTCATCAAGTTCTCCTTCAATTCTCTCGACATGAGAGGAATGTTGGAAAAGAAATACGATTGAATCGTCTCGAATATTTCTTTCCATGCATCCTCTTAGAAGAGCCCCCACATTGAATCGATTCCCTATTTGTCTTAGGGACCTTAACAGTTCGTTCCATTTAGCATCTAAGTCCCGCTCTGACTCTGTTCTTGAGGATTCCCGTGGCTTCTGCCGGGGGGGGTTAGGTCTTGGCTTTTTAGCAGATGGTATGTTTCTACCAGTCTCTTGCCTCCCCGGTTTGTTAACCGGCTTCATGGGAAGGGAAGTAGCTTCTTTCTTTGAGGGTCTAGCTTGTGGCCTTGAGGTGGGGGCAGGCACAGCGCTGCCATTACCATAAGACTGGGCGGGCATGGTAATGGCATTAATGTTAGTGTTGGGATCTGAAATAGACTCCACTATCGCAAGTTCAAGAGGAAGGGATTGGTTTGTAGAATCCTTGAAATCAACAGATCCGAATATTTTTGCTAAATAAACCAGCCTATCCAAATTTACAGAGGATGATAACTCTTGAAGGATCTCCAGTAACGATTCTCCAAGATCTTCTCCAGACGTAGCACCCACATTCAATAATATGAGAGATCTGATTAGTTCTATAACATCCGAATGAACTTGCCTGGGCTCTTTGCCTCCAGATAAAAGTTCCGAGAGAAGTGTGAGGCTTCCTTTGAGATCTCGTTCGGCTATCTTTTTGACTAGCTCTGCTGGCACAGACTCATCACCCATGTTCAACAATGTGCGAAGATTGTCTTCAGTGACCGGTGAATCAAATGAAACTATTGCCTGGTCCAACAGGTTTTCTGCGTCGCGAAGGCTACCCGTGGACTTACGGGCGATGAGGGTTAATGCATTCCTCTCGACCTCAACACCTTCCCCCTCACATAAAGACGCAAGTTTCTCACACATTGCTTCAATCGGAATCCTGCGAAAGTCAAAGCGCTGGCATCGCGATATTATTGTCAGAGGCACCCTTTGTACNTCAGTGGTTGCAAGAATTAGAATAGCGTGAGGCGGAGGCTCCTCCAATGTCTTGAGGAGTGCGTTGAAAGCCTCCTGGGTGAGCATGTGAACTTCATCGATGATATAAACCTTGTACTTTGCCTCACCAGGACCATAGTGAATCTTCTCGGTTAAATCTCTGATATCTGCAATTCTTCTATTACTGGCCGCGTCGATTTCTATGAGATCCATTGCCCTACCCTCAGTGATGGAAGTGCACATTGCACATTCATTATCGGGCTGTCCGTCGACTGGAAAAAGGCAGTTAACCGCTTTAGCCATTATTCTTGCCGTACTAGTTTTGCCCGTCCCCCTAGGGCCGCAGAAAAGGTACGCATGGGAAACCCTATCTGACCGAACTGCCTGGGTGAGAGTCTTGGCCACATGGTCCTGTCCCACAAGCTCTGACAATGAACCGGGACGCCATTTTCTATAGAGGACTTCAGTCATGTCTTGAAGCCTTTTGGATTATATCTTTTTCCATCTTTTCCATTTCTAGGCGCTCGTCGGGTTTCGTATGATCGTAGCCTAGCAGGTGAAGGAATCCATGGGCAACAAGTTTTACGAGTTCAGCTTCAATATTGATCCCGTTTTCTTTAGCTTGCCTGCCGGCCTGAGGAACCGATATAAGAACCTCGCCGATTTGGAATAACTCCCCGGGTGGAAGTACAAATTGCCCCTCGAAGTCTCTTGCAAGACACCCTTTCTCGCTACCATAGTACTCGCCCTCATAATTATTTGAGAAAGACAAGACGTCAGTAATCTCATCAAGTCCACGGTGAATCTTATTAAGGCTTTGAATCGTCGAATCATCAGTAAATGCGAGACTTGCTGCTCCGGTCGAAATCCCGCAGTGTCGCAACACGACCGTAGCGATCTCTTTCATTCCATGAAGGTAGGGGAGAATATCGTTAGCGTCGGGGATATCGATTGCCAACTCAATTTGAATGTCATCCCTCAAAGGCAGTACCTGTAGATAAATATTTCGACAGAATAGTATCGAAGCTGCAAATTTGAGGTTCCGGATCTTAAGGAAAATTAGAAAGCGGAAAGTTTCAGCAGATGTTTACTATTGACCCATACTTATTGGTCCGCACATCATATGAATCTCCTGCATAAGTGAATCGAACACTGAATCCCGGTACCTTATTTTTGCCCGGATCAACCGAGCAACCGAGGCTGTTATCTGGCCATACTTCACTTTCTATAGAAAGGAAAGTCAAATCCGGTTGATCCACCTTCAAGTGGCCGGCTAGATGCCATGCTGCGGAAACCTCTGCACATTTCGCCCCATCTTCACTGTCGGNCGATACTGGCGCGGAGGNAGCATCACTCTTGATCTCAGTAGCCTGATCTATACCTGTACGAATTTGCTCAAAGAGTTCTCCGAAGCCCACAACTGGCATGACAACGGTTGTNTCTGTNGACAGTATCTCCTTTAAAGATTCAAGTGATCTCTGGAAGGAATAGAATTCTGGATCCTGCTCGAGTGCCGCTGCAAATATTCTGGTGGCGTCGGCTTCACCACATCCCCTTATGATGTTGCTATCCCTCTCTGCATTAGCGCTGATAATCGTCGCCTTTCGATCCGCGTCCGCTCTTACTTGTGCGTCAATTTCGGCACCTTCTGCCCTCTCTTTATCGGCCTTNCGCTTCCGTTCAGCCTGCATCCTTGCATACACACTTTCAGCTATTTCACCCGGGAAATCTGCTCTTTTTATTTTTACGTCCTCAACCTCTATTCCAAACTCAGCAAGAATTGGGTGCACCGAGAGTAATACATTCTCCAGCATTTCATCGCGCTTTGTGGTAATAATCTCTGATTGATCATGGCTTGCGATTTCTCTTCGTAGCTCGGAAGAAATAATGTCTACAGCCTTGCTTGCAGCATCAACTTCATCGACGAATTTCTGCCTGAATANTCTTGGATCANTGATCCGNCCCCTAGCGTACATGTCGATAATGAGTCGTTTCTTATCCTTGGTAAGTAATGAGTCTGGCGGCGCNTCAAAAATCAGCAGGCGNTTCTCATACCGCGTGATAGCGTCTAGNAATGGGGCCTTCANATTGAGCCCGGGAGTTTGCCTAACGCTAGTAATTTCACCAAACCTAGTTACTACAGCTACCTCTGTTTCGTCCACAGTGAAAAACAGCTGAGGAAGTAAAATGGCTGCGANTACTATCGCNGCAACTATGATTATCGCAAATGACTTCATATTTCGTATTACTCGTTNCNACCTNGTACTGGCACCGGAACTANATTACTTCTGTCTTTNCTGGGAGCCATTATTATTATCTCACCAGGGTCTCCAAGAATCTTGCTGATACCCGGGAGAATCTCCTCCATCGCTTCCAAGTAAAGCCTCTTTCGNGTAATGTCNCGTGATTTCACATATTCNCGCTGTATNGCTAAAAATCTTTCAGCCTCACCAGTCGCAATCGCAATCTTTTGTTGCCGGAAGCCTTCAGCATCCTGGAGTGCCTTGGCAGCGTCACCTCTCGCTCTAGGAAGTACATCCTCTTTGTAGGCATCCGCCAGATTAATGATTTTTGCCTTATCTTCCTTCGCCCNGACCACGTCGTCGAAGGCATCTTTCACCTGTTCNGGAGCAAAAACGTTGAGAAGCTTTACTTCNCGTACATTTATTCCCGACTGGTAGTCATCAAGAATATCCTGAAGCTTCTTCTTAGTATCGAACTGAACCTGTTCTTTTTTATCTGTTAATGACATCATCAATTGGCCGGCTGCCTATCACTTGCCTTAAAGAAGTCTCGGTAGCATCTTTAAGAGTAGCTCCTTCAGGAGAAACGACCTTATATAGATAATTCTTCAAGTTCTTTATGTCGTACTGAACAAGGAGTTGTACGTCCACTATATTTGGGGCTTCACCAGGTCTCCCATTCTCATCCGGGTCACCGGTAATCATAAGAGACTCGCTAAGAACGGGAGTATCACCACGAATACCAAGTTCTAGCCTGCGAACCTCATCTACCCGAACTANGTCCCTGGCACCGATTGGCCCTGGCCACCACCACTGAAGNCCTGGTCCTTTGGTATCAGAATAAGNTCCAAACCTTTTGAGNGCTGCNTCTTCCCCTGGATTGACTGTAAACACACCGCTGGCTGCCCAAACGGCCNCAGCAACTCCAATGATAACGAGTATTACCACAGGGCCTATACCTTTTCCAGAGCCNCCAAANCTTCCAAAAATAGATTTGAAACGGGAAAAGATCTTTTCGAGATTTACTTCTGGTTCTTCTTGTCTATACATAACTTNAAGCGCCCTCGCGCAGTTTACTAGTCTAACATAGCNGAGGTGACAAACCTATGAATCTTCTTACTGTTACCCTACTCGTTGAAGGGAAGCACCGGATCGCTTGAATATAGATTCCAGTTAGTCAGATCAGGTAGCTCCCAAAAAATTTTGTGGAGAATATCCAAATTGAGCAAAGAGTCATTGCGTATATGTGTAATAGGATGTGGAGGATATGCCAATACCGTGATGACTGAAACGAAAGGTTTGTCCGGTGTGGAGTTCTCTTTCGCCAGCCGTGATTTTGCAAAAGCAGAATCGTACCGAAATAAGTTTTCTGGCGTTAAAGCATATGGAAGTTACGAAGAAGCATTGGCAGATGACGACAATGACGCGGTATACATATTTAGCCCCCACGACCTTCATCTCGGTCACGCTGAAATGGCGGCAACTGCCGGTAAACATGTGCTAGTTGAAAAACCTATAGCAAGAACGATTGAAGAAGCTCAACGTATGATCGAATGTGCGAGATCAAACGGAGTTAACTTGATGGTAGCGGAGAATTATCGATTCATACCGGCCTTAGACAAAGCTCTTGATGTGATGAAAGCCGCCGCCGAAAATGGAATTGGTCAGCTACGTTCAATCAGAATTACCTGCGAAGGATATAGGGAGCCAAGTGAGTGGAGACGCAGTCTTCGAAGAACAGGGGGAGGAGTATTTATAGACGGAGGGATCCATTTCGTAAACCTGCTTATAAGTCTCGGTGGATTCCCTGAACGTATATCAGCGACATGGCTACCCAAGGTTTTTAAGAGTTCTGAAGGCGAAGACGGAATCAACTTATTGGCGAGACTTCCCAGGGGAGCTTCAGGTACGATCCTGTTCTCGCGAGCCACAAACATATCTGAAACAAGGCAACATGTGACTGTTGACGGGAGTCACGGACGATTAACTTTCATGCCATATGGTAGCGAGGTAATTTTAGAAAAGGGCGCAACCAAGAGAAAGATCAGGACTAGTAAATCTTACCGTGGAACAAGAAAAATGGTTAGAGAATTCCGGGAGTCAATAATAGAAGACAGGGAGCCCGTGATGTCCGGTGAGAAAGGTCTTGATGACCTATCGATTGTATTGGCTAGTTATAGATCAGCGGAGTCATTAACAGAAGTCACCCCCAGGCAGTATTCCCTCTAGTGAAAGTACTGTCATGCTATCGAAACAGGTTCAGAAATCTGTCTTGGTAAAACTCAAACACCCCCCACTTATCTAATTCTGTTTTAAGCATTTCGGGGCTTCCTCCCATCTTCACAGACTTAAACATCTCCTCAATTTGGTTAACAGCGGCCTGAGGTATACCGCCTGCTGATGACTTAGGTTCCATGAGACCCCTAGTTCTCATTTCCTTTGCGTTGTATGAAGCGGACGAAGCAGTGAACTCATAAATGAATTTCATTAATGCAACATCCCAGAACTCATCTACACCAACAATCACAACCGACAGATCGTTCTTTTTTTCTTTCAGATCTGTGGAAATACGGTTACCAACCTCCGCTGGAATACCACTCAATATCTCTAGGTTCTCCGCTTCATTTCGGTACTGATAAAGGATCCCTGGGCTGTTCGCTCCGTAGCTCTGAGAAACATGNCGCATATACTCGTANGCATNATCACTAAACCCCTTCAAGTTCAACGCATAGGTCGGGGTAATCAATGACGGCTGTTCAGCGATCACCCTACCTTTTCTCACAACNGTTTCAAGATTCTTTTTAGCCGAGTCGATNGCCGTATATATTGGCTCTGTTACGACAAAATAATCTATATTGGTGACACCAAAAGTGGCCAGATGTTGTAGTGGAAACTTGACCACATAAGTTTGTTCAACAGCGCGAAGCCAGTCAGGATAAGTATTCATTGCATTATAGTAAACATGAATTATGTTTCATTGTTCCAATCAGGAAATTGTACAATATTTAGCCGATATTTATATTAGAACGTCAATATTGAAGAAGAATTTACTTGATCCTTCCCCTTCTTCGAGCGGCGATACCGACGGTAAGTCCCATCAATAAGAAAATTGACCCGTTTACTCTGTTATGGGTCATCGAGACGCCACAATCTCTTGCATCAGGTAGGTTTTCGATTTGAGCATTTGAATCGAGTGATGAAGATTCTGAACCAAGCTCTAAATTTGGTGTAGGTGTAGGTTTCACTGACTTCAAAGACGTTACCGCCTTAGAACCGGCCTGCGGAGTTAGAGAAAAGACGGTTACTGTTGGGCGTGGCAGCGGTGTAGGAAGAATAGATGAACCGTCAGGCATTTCATATTCTGGAGCCCCGATATGTTTCCTCCACCCATTCTCTATTTCAATCTTCTTCTTCTCGTAAACGTTTGTCATAGCGTCGTCAATATTAGATCCACTCTTTAAATCAGCAAGTAATTCTCTCATCTTGCCCGGGCCATACCTAGTGATCATATATTCTATAAGCGAACTTGCCTGACCGTAGTAAATGATTACATCCTCCGGATTACCTGGCTTNCCAGGCATAGAAGTAATCGGCAGGATACGACCAGAATGAACAGCAAAATCAAGAGCAATGTCGTAAGAAAAACTTGGAGACACATTCCCAAATTCTGCGAGACCTTCGTGAAGCCAGTCCGGAACATTTCCAAAAACGCTTTGCCCCGCCCGATGGACAAGAATGTGAGTGACTTCGTGTGAAGCCGTTCCAGTTGAAAGGCGTCCTCCACCTAGTACTAGCAAGGTTCCAATATTGTTAAAAGCTTGTCCTTCAGTGATCAACTCCCGGCGGATAGTGGAACTACCAGGAGGGAGAGCAACCAACATTTCTTTTACGTTGTTATACATGGTGACCCTTATAGGGTCCTCTTGACTCTCCCCTAAAACCGGTTCCATGAAACTCATAGTAGTAACTATGGCGTTCAGAACCTCTTCTGCCCTTGATTCAACAGGTCCGTGATAAGCAACGCTTATTGTTTCGAATTCGATCTCTTTCCATTCAAATCTGACATCGTGAAGAACAATTTCTGTCGGTTTTGTTTCCAAGGTGAGGCCGTCCTTCGCCGATACTTCCAAGCTATACGAAATTACCGTTCCCGGCGGTATATACCGGCTAGAAGTATTGGTGTTCCAAAACATATCNGCTGAAACTGTCTGGGATGGCTCAATATCAAAGTACTCGTAAACCCCAGACTTCTGCTGGCCGATTTTCATCCTCAAGGCAATTTCTTCGATCACAATGTCAGATTTGATTTCAACTCTGAAATTTATACCTCTGGGAAAATCACTAGTGGCCTCCGCTGATACCACTTCTATCATCCCGTTTGATGTAGTAGCAGACACGGTGACTGGTGTCGATGTAGCGGTCTCCACGGTGATTGGTCCAGCGTAGATTGGGGAAACGCTTTGTTGGTATATAAAAAGGAAAACTAACCCTATCCCAAGCGAAAGGATTATTCTCATCATCCTTGTTCTTACGACCAGATTATCCGTCGGTATCCTCGCTAACTGCCGACTTCATATATTCGAGCAACATAGTTTCATTTGCCGCCCCGGTAAATGAAACTTTTTCATTGATCACTGTAAGAGGCACACCTCTCACATTGTAAGAAGTACCAAGGTCTGGAAATTCCTGCACTTCAATTACCTCTGAAGTAACAAGATCTGAAACTACTGCCATCGAATGTGCCAGACTGGCAACGACCGGGCAATGTGGTCAATTAGGAGTAACAAATACTTTAATGGTCAGCTCATTTTCAAGATCTTTGAGAAACTCTAAAGTTTCTTCATTAAGGTTTGGTGCCCCGGACGAAACATTAACAATCGCCTCAAGCAGTACTGGGAATTCTGTCCCAGCAGGTATTCCAAGATATCTGACATTACTCTCTTCTCCCTTGGAAATGAGTATCGTTGGAATCCTCTCTACATTAGCTAATTCTGAGGCTTCTCTATCCTCTCTGTGATTCACAGTTTGTAATATGACTCTTTCTGACAGGTCACTTACCTCTCTCAAAAGCTGCTCCGTAGGCTGACAAGTTTCACAATCCCTGCCTGGAACAATTAACCCTTTTAAGTCTGGTTGAGTGAACAAAGTCACAGTGACATCCTCTACAAGTTCTTTCTCAAACCTGTCTCTCACAAAATTGCTGTCATTTTCATTCAAGAATCGCATCTATTAACCTCCCCGTACTATGTCACCAATGTCATTATTCTTCCAAAGTCGACCATGAATGATAAAGTCTTTGAGCCGTGGTGAGCAGCCCCAGCACTGTTAAAACAAATAACACTATCATGACTGCCNATGGAGCCCAATGGGCAACTACGAGTCCAAACCCAAGAGCAAGTACTCTTTCAGGCCTCGTCATTATGCCTATCTTGCACTCAATACCAAGCCCCTCTGATCTGGCCCTGAGATAACTGACCAAGATCGATCCGATAAATGCAGTATATGAGAGTATTACCCCTAATTTATCGTAGCTGAACACACCAAGTACACTATCGGAAGGAGCATTTAGGTAATAGATCAATAAGCCCAACAAAACTATAGCTTCCTGGATTCTATCTGAAACAGAATCCAGTAGGGCTCCAAATTTAGTGGCTATACCCTTTCTTCTTGCTAAACCACCGTCGATAAGATCTAGGGCGGCACCAGACAGCATCACTAGGCCGCCTATAAGAAGAGCTCCAGCCCCTATGAATAGGGCAGAGACACATGTCACGGCTAGGCCTAGCAGGGTAACTCCGTTCGGTGAAAACCCTAATTTCTCAAAAAATGCTGAAACAGGTTCCTCATAATAACGGGAAAGAATCGCTCTCATGGAATCACGGTTCATCGAGAACAGAGGAGATAGAAAAAATACTTGTTTTGCTTAGAGTACATTCGCCANTCCTTTGCTTGAATCGGCTGTTTGCAGAATCCGGTAGTAATCTATCAATTGAGCAGCAATATTTTCCCACCGATACTGTTCTACCCTGATGCGCCCACTGTTTCCGAGTCGGCTTCTTAATGCTTTGTCATTGACAAGTCTAACCAAAGATTCTTTTAAAGACTGAACATTCCGTGACTTAAACATCAAAGCTTCTCGCCCATCATGTACTACCTGGGAGAANCCCACTATGTCACTCGCTACTATTGCTGTTCTNCTTGCCATGGCTTCTAGCAACACAATTCCAAAACTCTCTTGCCCTGTAGCGGGGGCGCAAAAAATATCAGCCGAGGCGAAGTATCTGCATTTATCGNATTCAGATACTGCGCCTGCAAGAATCACATCTCCNGGACTACGCTCGCCAAGTATTCTCATTGATTCGGCGTCGAGATTTCCCCCGCCAACTACTATCAGTCTCGTATTTGGAAATTCCCATTTAAGATCACTGTATGCGGCGAGAAGATATTTCAGTCCCTTCCGCTTTTCNAACCTACCAAGAAAAAGTATATTTGTTTTGCCGTCGGAGAACCTTGGAAAGGGTGAAGCTTCAGAGAACTTCTTAACATCAATCCCGTTTGGTATCACCTTGTAATCTCCAGGAATGTGGGCGCTTATGAAAGCGCGGGCCGGTTCTGATACCGCAATTTGTCCGTGTAAAAAGTTAGAATATTTTCGTAGAANCCGACTAGAAATAAATTTGTATAAGTGGCTACCTTTGAAAGTGTGATANGTACCTACCTTTATAGGGATGTCCCCGAAATTAAATGTCAAGGCACTCAGCGTAACCGCACTTGCAAAGGGCTCATGTAAATGAATTACATCGAATTTCTCACGCTCCATTAACCTCCATATTTTGGGTCGTATCCATACCGAAAGCGAAACCCGTGCAATTGATCCGCCCGACGGAACGGGCACTGGACGCCCCATCGGTATGAAATCATCGTCAATATCCGATTCTGATCTTGAAGATGGAGCAATGATACGAGAATCAATTCCCTTTCTACGAAATTGCTCGTTTAAATGCGAAACGTGATCATTAACGCCCCCGTGGGAATCGAAGTCGTACGGAGAAAAAAGACCAATCTTCAGAGATCGTTCCTTAACGATAGAGATTTCCTCCCGAACACACGTAGGAAGCGTTGAGTTTATACGCTAGCCTTGTGCAGATTCCTCCCCTGCTATGAAATCCTCCACAAGTTGCCTTGCTTCATCGTCTGTGTATTGTACTGGGGGTGATTTCATAAAATATGACGAAGGGGCTAGGATAGGACCACCAAGCCCACGGTCTTTTGCAATCTTTGCACATCTCACGGCATCAATAACTACTCCGGCAGAGTTTGGACTGTCCCATACTTCCATTTTCAATTCTATGTTTAGGGGAACATCGCCGAAACTCTTACCTTCCATTCGGATATAACACCATTTCCTGTCGGTCAGCCAGGGAACATAATCACTAGGTCCGACATGTACATCCCTATCCGGTATGAACTCATCCACTTGGGAAGTTACCGCTTGAGTTTTGGATATCTTCTTNGAAANAAGTCGGTCCCGGTCCAACATATTCATAAAATCTGTATTGCCACCGAAATTAAGCTGGTAGGTTCGCAGAAGTTCCACCCCTCTATCCATGAAAAGCCGTGTCAACACTCTGTGAGTAATCGTTGCACCTACCTGGGATTTTATATCATCGCCGATGATTGGGGCACCAGCTTCTCGGAAACGTTTCTGCCAGTAGTCGTTCTCTCCGCTTGCAATAAATACCGGTATGCAATTAATAAGTCCGCATCCTGCCTGAAGAACCTGTTCAGCGTACCATTTCGTTGCCTCTTCTGAACCGACTGGCAAATAGTTAATAACAACATCAACTTCTCGCTCTTTCAGGATAGCAGCTACATCGTCAGTCCCCCCTTCTGCTTTAGTTATAATTTCTGACGTATACCGACCAATACCGTCATGAGTCATTCCCCTTTGTACAACAACATCTTGATTAGGTACATCTTGAAATTTAACTGTGTTGTTGGGTTCACTGAATATCGCTTCTGAAAGATCTTTTCCGACCTTATTGGCATCCACATCGAACGCGGCTACAACATTAATATCTCCTATTCCATACTCGCCAAGGACTGGATGCATAAGTCCAGGGATCACATCATCCGGTCCAGCATCGGCGTATTTAGTGATCCCTTGCACCAGAGATGAAGCACAGTTTCCAACCCCAACGATCGCGACTTTAATATCAGCCAAAGTTCAAAAATCTCCTTTACAAGTAGAACACGCGAATTCAGTTCCGCGATATGCACAGAAAAAGGCGGGTAGCCGCCTTTCTGTAAATTCAGTCTAGCATTTTGATTCCGCCGTTCACAACAAGAACATGCATTTAAATTAAATACGAATTCTTTGACCCTCAATAGAGCGCATGCTAGCATGCCACGCTATCAGCTCTCATGCAGGAAGGAAGCTTCTTTGAACCTAGCGAATTTACTGTCAAGAAAGACACCGTTTTTCTATGGCTGGGTAATTCTAGCAACATCCGGTTCAACGCAGGTCGTGCGCAATGCNGCGGCCAGCCTNACTTTAGCCGTGTTTATGTACCCGATGGCAGATGATCTTGGTTGGAGCCGCACGGTTCTTGCCGGAGCAGCAAGTGCGGGCGGATTGGCGTCTACATTTTTATCACCTGTGACAGGTTGGGCGGTCGACAAGTACGGAGCTAAGACCGTTCTCAGCATGAGCGTTCTAGTACTTGGGATAACAACTTTTTTAACCGGTTGGGCAACAGTACCTATATTTTTTTACATCACTTACGGAATCGGCAGAGTTATATTTAGCAGCCCTGTGCAAATTGGATCTTCTGTTGTGGTCTCACGATGGTTTATAAAGAGCAGAGGTAGAGCAAACGGAATACTTTCATTTTGCCACTCGATAGGAATGACCGGATTCCCTCTAATGGCATCAATACTGATAGGAATATACGGATGGCAGGTTACTTGGCAAATTCTGGGTGTGGCCGTCTGGATAGTTGCCTTACTCCCTGTATTTTTATTTCTGGCAGAGACACCCGAGTCAGTNGGNGTATTNCCNGACGGAGAAACTCCACTAACNGANANNGAANNAGAGGCCTCANANCNAGANATAGCNGNAGAAATATCTTGGACNCTTAGNGAGGCAATNAAGACACCAGCCCTATGGCAGCTGGCNNTNGGCACAGGGTTCCTCTATGTTATCCANTCAGGTACNAATATACATATGGCTGCTTATTTACAAGACATAAATNTGGATTCAAAAGTNGCAGCNNCGGCNGTGAGNCTAACNGCNGTNTTCACAGGNCTNGGTGGGCTTGGNTGGGGTTTGATAATNGAAAAAGTGNCTGCNAGATTTTGCTATGCNCTTGTTGCNGCNCTAATGGCGGCNNCTGCGNTNNTGTTTATAGCAGTCAATAGTCCCCNAACAGCNNTAATNGTAGCCTCACTGTTTGGAATCTCTTTGGGTGGAGCGTTAGTGATTCCACCAGTAGCATTCGCNNANTACTTCGGCAGAGANTCTCTNGGNGCTATTAGAGGNATAACNGAACCATTTAANGCCTTTGGNCANGCAATNGGAGCACTACTATCNGGANTCATCAGNGATGGAACAGNAAGCTACGAATTGGCGTTCTACACNATGNCTGTGGTGGCTTTGNTGGCTATATTCNTGACNNTNTCAGCAATTGTNCCNAAGAANATANCTANTCANNGACNGNNNNCAAACNNCAAGAGGGGATCTGTTGAAGATCCCCTCTTTAACGTAATTCCTAGGTTTCTAAGCGCCGGTATTTCTATCCAGAGCCCGGACCACGACCCATTGAATAAGGCTGCCATCTCTTCAGTCCTGTATCGGCCAACACGGCAGGATTTACACATGTTCTAGGCCATCTTCCAGTCAGAACTAAAGATATCTCCTGACCAACTCGCCGCCGCGTCTCAGGGGCCATACGTTGAGAGGCCGATGCAACATGAGGCGTCAANATTACGTTGTCCATGTGTAACAGGGGATTTTCAGGATCCGGCGGCTCATCTTCCAGAACATCTAGACCAGCTCCAGCAATCCACCCCTCCTCCAAAGCCTTTATGAGGGCCTTCTCATCGACAGTTGGGCCTCTTCCGTTATTAATGAATAGTGCCGAGGGTTTCATGACTCTGAATTGGTCTTCNGACATTAAATGATGGACTTCCTGAGTCGACGGGGCATGCATAGAAACGAAATCTGAACGTTGCAAGAGCTCTTCAAGGCTGCTAATCGGTTCAACCCCATACTCAGTCATGGAAAGCTCTTCTATATANGGATCNAAGGCAATCATATGTACGCCAAAAGCTTTCGCTCTGACAGAAGTAGCCTTAGCGACATGACCGAATGAAATAAAGCCGAGTGTCTGGCCCCAAAGCCTCGGAAACTCTGACAGCATAGGNCTTCCCTCAGACCACCGCCCCGTACGGACCATTTCATCCATCACATTGAGTCGCCTAAACGAGGCTAGCAGAAGCATAATCGTGTGATCAGCAACTTCCTCAATAAATGTATCAGGAACGTTTGTCACCGGTATACCATTTTCAGTAGCTGCTCCTACATCTACAGTATCAGCGCCAACACTACCAAGTGATATAACTTTGCAATTTTCTAGAGAATCGATAATGTTCTTTGTTATTCTGCGGCCCCTTCCGATAATGGCGTCAGCATCTCTTGCTTCTGAGATGAATTCTTCCTCAGAAGCGGCGTCTATTTCCACAATTTCTGCCCCAATCGGATCGAGTGATTGCCTTTCTAGACTATAGTGCCCGTCCGCCAGATCAAAGGTGACGCCTGCGGGCTTTTGGGTTACCACTTTATATTTAGCCAANTTTTGCCTCCAGTTTATCTGATCAAACGAAACACGTAGCTTTGGCAGCGCCCAAGGATAATGTAATAGCCTAAATCTGTCCAATTAAAGATTCGAAGTTGATCAAAATATCGCTATGGGATTGACGGGGATNCCGTTGTATTGGTCAATTTCAATGGTGCTATAGAGAGCACAAATTCCCACCTGTTACGTTTGGCACAAGCCTCGGCAATATCCTCCAGGTTGGCGTTATCCAATATCCATAGGCCCATGGCCAATATTTCAATCTGATGGATAGACTGAATCACGTTTGGGTACGGTNGAGGAATGACGTCGTTTCCAGTACCCGTTCCCAATGCAGCTATACCCCGCTCGTGGGAGAGAGGCAAACATGCTGCGTGGCAGGCTGTCGATCCCGTTTGCCGGAAATCAACAGGTCCTTCGATATTTCGCCTATGCAGTTGCCCAGNTCTTGCAAGCAGAACATCGCCTTAAANTATTATAAATCCGCATTCCTCCTCCACCTTCAAGATATCGGAATTAAAAACACCACCCCCACGCTCAATCCAGTTTGTACCCCTAATCCGGGGCACATCGACCAATATCCCGCGAGTAAATATTCCTTTCCCTGCCAGCTCTACTGACTCAGCTGTCGCACCGAGATTAGTGGAAACGAGATGGACGGGTCTACCGTTATACATTTGGCCTTCTAAAAAATGGGCAAGACTATCAATATGAGTGACGGTGTAACGATGAAATACCATATCTATGTAATCGGTCGCCGCCTGGCTCACACGGGACGTGACCTTATCCCCTGTTGACCATCCTCTCCACTTTCCACCATACAGCGAACTACAGGTGCCGTAGAATCCAGGCTCTCTTGAAAAGAAATCGGCCTTGCGCAAGAGATTGTTACTACATCCTCGACCAAAGATACAGCTTCCTTCCTCTTCTTTTCATTTAGAAAATTCAACGTCCCAGCATGTCTTCCTTTCCCCACCTACCCCAATTACTGAGGGACCGAAAATAATCCAATACTTGCTTCTCTGTAAGTATAGTGTCCATCATTTGTTATCCCCTGAAAATCAAATATGTCTAATTACCTTAAGTTTCATGTTAGTGTATAAACATTAATCTGGGATCTTCAAAAGATATAATATTCAAAGACCGAAGAAGGTCCAGGTAAAGTTTTTTTGCTCAAAAATATCTCAACAAATAGATTCCTGTCAGCTTTAGAGTTCAGGGATTATCGGATCCTCTGGATTGCCAACCTTAGTTCGGGGGCGGCAGCCTGGGCCTTGATCGTTGCCCGCGGTTGGTTGGTCTGGGACATGTCCGGCGAATCATCCATGGTGGGAATGGTTACTTTCCTAGCGATGATCCCGAGAGTAATCATTCCTCCATTCAGCGGATACCTCGCCGACAGGTTCGACCGTAAGAAGGTGATGGCGGGAATGTTCACGCTGAACCTGGCACACAACTTGGTTCTTGCAATACTTGTATTCAGCAGTGACATACAGATGTGGCATGTTATGGTGCTCGCATTCGTAAACGGTTCGGCTAGGTCAGCTCAGATGCCAGTTGGCCAGGCACTTCTGCCTAACCTCGTGCCCAAGAGACGTCTGCTCAACGCAATAGCACTCAATCAGGCAACGATGCATGGTTCCCGATTGGTCGGGCCCCTTGCGATTCTGCCACTTCTTTCGTTGGGAATCGAATGGGCATTTTTACTGTGCTCAGGATTTTACGTAATAAGCCTTTTTCAGACCCTACGAATAAGGACTTCTTCGACAGGTGCTATGGATCGCAGCCGTGGATTCTTATCGAATTTATCAGAAGGAATTCCCTACGTTTACCTACATCCTCAACTGCGGGTGATTGTTTTAATGGCATTTTTCCATTGCGGTTTCACTATGTCGTTCGAATCAGTACTTCCAGTGTTATCTGTAAATAAATTTGGAGCTAGTGAAGGCGCTGACTTTAGTATCATGATGATGTCCATCGGGGCTGGGGCACTCATAAGTGTGTTTTTTCTCTCCGGCGTGACAAAGGAAGAAACTAAAGGACGTTTGTTTCTCAACTTAGGCATCCTAAGTGGGCTAGCGCCAGTAGTACTTGCTCTCTCAGTAAACATGCCAATGGCAATTGCTGCCGCGATGCTCATGGGTGCTTCGCAAGCAGGTTACATGACTCTCACCCACACTATGATCCAAACTGTCACGGAAGATTCGATTAGAGGAAGAGTTGGGGCTGTGTACTCCGTTCACATCGGGGGAATCATGGCATCCATGAACTGGGCGAATGGATTTATAGCAGATCTCCCTGTTCTCAGACTACATGCCTTAGGCGGTCTGTGGGACACTATACCTGCGGGGACAATGCTTACTGTGGGCGGAATTATTTTTATAGTGACAGTCTTGGTTAGTTGGTGGCTAATGACTCTCCGCAGTATCTACAAAACTGGGTTGCCGACTGCATTACTTCCAAAAGAAGATTCTGAGTAAGACCAGGTATTGATTTCCAGCACATTCAGGCATATTCCAGGCATCGGTCCAAAAAAGGAATTGCGTATTTGGAAATGTGGCATCCTGAGTTGGAATGATTTCCTTAGTCATAAGTCGCATGACCTACCTCCTTCGCTTAGGACAACCGAGCAGCTGCGAATTGTGAGGGAATCGGTAAAAAAACTTAACGATGGTGACGTTCGATATTTTAGGGACGCATTACCAAGAGGAGAGCTCTGGAGACTGTATCCAGATTTTCTAGAGAATGCTGGATTCCTCGATATAGAAACGACCGGACTAAGCCGGGATTACAGCGAACTAACCCTTATAGGANTCGCTGATAAATATGGATACAGNAGCTTCNTTTCAGGCGAGAATCTGGAAGATTTCCGAGGTGCTATAGACAAATATGACCTGATTATTACTTTTAATGGATCATCATTTGACATCCCGTTTATAGAACATTATTTGGGAAACATATTCCGCAATTGTGCCCATATAGACCTCATGAGATTATTAAGACGCATTGGTTACGGTGGTGGCCTGAAAAAAATCGAATCGGATTTAGGAGTNGGTCGCCCTTCTTCACTCCGTGGCCTCTCTGGTTATGATGCGGTCAGAATGTGGAGGCTTCACATATTAGGAGACCAAAGAGCCCTCCCCACTCTTATCAGATATAACGCGGAAGATGTTGCGAGCCTCCCAGAACTAACTTCCATAGCATTTAACCAAATTATTGAACGCATAGGNGTGGAAGGATTTAATAAAGTTGGCTCTTTCAGGCCCGAGGTCAACCACTTGCCGTTTCACATTGATCTTATAGAAGACCTGACAAACCCTAGATATTGACGAGTCAGNCATTTANGTCCAACCGAACCTGTCTNTGGTAATTAGACATGAGGCAGTTTCCATGACTATTTCTAGGTCTGCAGCTGTNGGCCCAANNACCTCACATTGAATCGATGCCGCTGCGACTCCAAACCTTACAGATTCTTTTGAATCCCAACCCTTGGTTACGCCGTAGAGATAGCCAGCGGAGAAAACAGCACCAGCCCCGTTAGCATCTACCAAGTTTACCGAAGGCGCTTTTACCGAAAAANATTCGCTTCCCGAGATGTATTTAGACCCTTTCGAGGCCCCTGTTATCAGGACAGAAGAAACTCCTTTTCTAAGCATNTNTGTTGCAACTAATTCAGGATCGGTATCATCATGNTCCGGCAAACTGACTTGAACCGTCGATGCATAAGGGAGGAGGTCGTCAGCTAACCTGGAGTCGGTATANCGATCTTCCATGTTAATGAGCACTGGTATCTCATTCCTTTGAGCCTCTTCAAGTGCCACNGAGTTGTGAGGCCAGTCGTACCAATCCGCATAAACATGTCGACTACCTTCAATNATAGNGATGTCAGCTTGACTAAGNGTCTTCAGTACCTCAATTCTTCTATCCCAAACGAATGTCCGGCCCCCTGATGTGTCNGCAAACACTATTTCGTAAGGTGTTNTGAGNGTGGTATCTAATTCGAAATGACCTGTTATGCCCAGGGTCATTAACTCGTCTAACACGTTGTGACCAGACGGATCGTCTCCCAGTCTGTTTGCTACAAGCCCTACATTCAATCCCCATTGTTTGAGGGATGTGGCCACAATAGCAGCATCTTCTGAAATATAGTCCGCTCTACCNGACCAGGTGGCACCTGTGTTCCACTCAGGCATTCTGTCTACCGTGTAAACTTCTGCAGGTGAAACTATCCCAACACATACTACTTCAGGAATCGGGGGTTGAGAATTTTTNGNGCGACCACCAGAGTCATCGTAAAACATTTTGTCNAGCATTAAATACCTTTAATTAAATCCAATCTTGAAAATTAGCTTGAACCCCCACACACTATTCTCATTTCAAATTCACCACTTCACTATTTTCAGTGGGAGATTCCACTTGTATCACAAAAGACAGCATCAAATGCTTGAAACGTCGGTGGCGTCCANANTGGTAGGGACAAATAAATTATCATGTTAGCCGACGATATTCTGACAGTGGGGGATGGAATATATCAAATTGGCCTTGGTGGTACATCTGCGACCTTAATTGAAACCAAAGAGGGACCGGTNCTTATAGACGCCGGCTGGGTATGGAGTCGGGCCCGAATCCAAAAAAACCTCGGGGAACTTGGTTACCTGATTGAAGACGTCGCATTGCTGGCAATCACACATTTCCATCCCGACCACAGTGGAAGCGCAAAAGCCATAAAATCAGAGAGTCGAGCNCCAGTTGCTATGCATGCAGAAGATGCTCTGGTCCTATCGAAAGAAATATCGATGCCGAGCGTAGTCAAGACTTGGTATGGGGAAATGTTTTTTAACCCGTTCTTGAATCTCCTCAGAGGTCCATCTGTCCACCCTGATTTAATACTTGAAAATGAGATGCCCCTGCCAGTTTCTACCAAGATCGAAGTGGTTCATACACCTGGACATACAGCTGGGAGCGTTTGTTTCCACATACCAGAAAAACGATTGTTAGTAGGAGGAGATGCCATGGAACACAAAGGGGGTCAANTGCANCCTCCCTCAAGATTTTTCAGCCAAGACCTCCATCAGGCAGCGCATTCGTTAAGAAAACTCAAAGATATAGATTGCGAGACTATCTGCCTCAGCCATTTTTCCCCAGTAATGGAAAACGGGAATATCCTTTTGGACGAACTTCTTGACCATATTTAATTCACGCCATTACTCTAATTACGTTTATATCGTCAGAACAGCCNGGAGGAAGTCTCCCTGATACTCATAATATTCNGTTTGACTCTGTTAGTGGTGCTTTTGATCATTGTTCTTGCAGTGGTCTACTACGCCTTAGAGGCGCGACGTCAAGNGTTCGCAATCGTCAGGNAAAAGGTCGAGTATTTTTCCACAGTGAATTCTGTGGANGACGAAAATGTAACACTGTCCCCACGTGGAGACGATATCAGANTTATCACTCTTCCTATCGTAGGGCTGGTTTCCGAGGAAGGNAGTATTGTAGCGGGGGGCACCTCAATCCATCNTCCAGACGCCATTACAAGGCAAGTGCTTTCGAGCAGTGGTTCAATAAGAAAAGGCAGTAATGTCCGCACTGACCTNTTTGTCTCTCAGTCGGATCCAAAAACATCNCTAGGAATAAGTTACGATGATGTTGAGTTTGAAAGTGAACTAGGTTTCTTCAAGGCTTGGGAGATAAGGCAAAACTCCAATAANTGGGTAATTTTTATCCACGGTCACAGGTCTAATCGACGAGAAAGCCTCCGATTCGCCAATCTCTTTAGGAAACTCTCGTTTAATCAGTTAATGATTACATATAGGAATGATCAGGAGGCTCTGTCAGATACCGGTGGNTATCATATGTTTGGACTCACTGAATGGAAGGATCTGGAAGGAGCCGTCAANTATGTGGTTCGGCAAGGGGGCACAAGCATCACTCTCTTCGGCCACAGCATGGGAGGATCAATANTTCTAAAANTTCTTCTAGAATCAAGCATTTCTTGCGCGGTTGAAAATATTATATTGGAGTCTCCTGCACTAGACCTCAATGCCATAGTCTTAGAGAAGGCAAANTCACTACCATTTCCCGCGTTGACACTATTATTGCCGGCGAAAAAGCTTGTCTCAAAGTTAGTTGGATTTGANTGGAAGGAACTAAATTATCTTTCCAGGTCACATGAGTTTAATACACCGATTCTCCTGATACACAGTGAAGACGACAGGACAGTTCCCGTAAAACTTAGCGATCTTCTTGCCGCTGAAAGACCGGATCTAGTGACGTATGTGCGTTTGCGACATGCACCACATGCAGCGGCCTGGAATGTTTGCAAGGAAAAAGTAGAGACCAGCATAACCTCTTTCCTCGAGGATAGTAGNAACTAGCATTCAACCGTAGAAAAAGGGATCCTTAGATACAAACCTATTGTGGTACATTCTGCGTCATTGCAACAAGGAGGATANTCTGATGACCAAAACNAGAGGCACNGGTATGCTAGCCGTNTGGTGTGATATACCGNAGACTGTTGAAAACGAGTTCAACCGCTGGTACAACGANGAACACGTATATGAACGTTTATCAGTCCCTGGTGTCCTTAGCGCAGCGAGGTACGAGTCTGTAGTTAGCGGTCCCAAGCATCTAGCGGTTTACGAACTTGAATCTCCCGATGTACTCAAATCTGACGAGTACCTCAATTTGCGAAATAACCCGTCTGATTGGTCGAAAAGAATGTCTCCAGAAGTAATCGGCACCACATTCATCAGAAATATATACCAACAGATTTTCCCCGAACATCCCGATGACAAATCATTGATTAGCCCTTTAGCTGAGGCGTTGCAAATCGGGCGGATGAACATTCCAATGGAACTGGAGGATGAATGGAATCACTGGTATAACACTGTTTATGTACCAAATTATGAAACTGTTTCCGGGGTCATAAGAGGTCGGCGTTATAGGGCCATATCGGGTCAACCCGCCTACATGACCTTTTATGAGATGGAATCTCCAGAAACATCCAGGACCGACGAGTGGTTTAAACAGCAGACAGCCCATCCTTCAAACCCCCGTATGAGAAAGGCGATGCAACATGTTGCAGGTTCTCCAGGCATCTGGGTCAAAACATTCGATCCAAAATGATGAATCTTTCTTACTTCATAGACTGAGGGTTTCTGCATGGAATGGATGTTATTTGCCGTAGCCAGTTCCTTCACCTTTGCCCTTGTATCCGTTTTAGACAAACTGCTGATTTCCAACCATGTGGCAAATAGCAGGGTTTTCGTTGCAACAGTTGGAATAGCTCAGATTTTACTTGGACTCTTCGCNCTGCCCTTCGCATTGGAATCACCTTACCCAATCACCGCTGTAATAATTGCTCTTCTTTCCGGGGTATTTTCAGGGGCTTACCTGGTGGCAATGTTCATAATAATGGAATCTCAGGATGTATCCAGGGTAGTTCCGGTAGTGTCTACATATCCAGTATTTGTAGCCTTACTGGCATATCTGTTTCTTGGAGAATCGGTCACCCCTATTGCCTGGATCTGTGTAGTAGTCACCGTAGCTGGAGCAGCCCTGGTTTCATTGGCTCCATCTAGTATTGGATCTCAGGGTGGTAGAGAAAGTATTGTTGCAATGGCCGTCCTTCTTATTGCGAGTATGTCTTTTGGACTAAGCCAGTTTCTCTCGAAAACAATTGCAGATGACATGACTTTGTGGGGTCAGTTCATGCTACGCGGGATAGGAGGCGGCATCGTTTGCGGATGCTTGATATTGTCACCATCAATCCGAAATGGCCTTTTCGAGGTTCTCAGAAAACCTAAAACCCTTTCTCTGATAGCCTTGACTGANATCGTCCTTGTTTTCTTTGCGATACTATTCTTTTTTAGGGCCATTTATTCAGGTGAGGTTTATCTTACAGCCACAGTGATGGCTACTAGGCCTCTCTTCGTATTTGCACTTACGCTTTTCCTTAGCATCCCATTCATTGGTCTATTTAAAGAATCAATGGAGGGCGTGGCTTTGATGACTAGAACTACGGGAATAGTATTGACTGTTGGTGGAGTTGTCGGCGTATCACTGTTGTAATCCTAATAGAAGAATTGAAAAATTAAAGAGATCGTAAGTATATGCAGTTTGGTAACTTTTTATTCCCTCATTCCAGTGGACCGGAAAAAGATTTCGATGTCATTACGGAGGCCCTAGAAGAAGCCATTCTGAGCGAAAAACTGGGTTTTGATGCTGTGTGGCTAGGTGAACACCATCTCGACGGGGCATGTGCATATGTCGATCCCGTAACTTTCGCAGGGGCTGTTGTTGCCACCACCAAAGAAGTCACAATCGGATTCTCAGCCGTACAAATGGCCCTACACCATCCGACAAGACTGGCAGAGCAAATCTCTCTTTTGGATAACTTAAGCAGAGGACGTATCATACTAGGTCTCGGACGAGGTACAGCATATAACTTCTACGAATATAGAGCCTACGGTATACCTTTTGCGGAGGCACAAGACAGATTGATCGAATCTGAGAAAATTCTCGTCGCTGCATGGACTAATGAGTCACAGTTTGTTCATAAAGGAAAGTATTTCAACCTCGATATGTCTCCTTTGCGACCAAGCGTGTACAGAAAACCTCACCCGCCTCTAATTCGGGCCCTGGCCACNGAAGAGACAANGCTGGAAATGGCCAGGGAAGGCAAACCATTTATGTTGGTTGTTCAGTCTGACGACGAAACTGTTCGCCGATTCCATCTATACCAAGACGCTATGAAGGATCATGATTATTCACAGGATGAGATTAAGACTAATCTTCGAAGTTGCTGGGTTTGGCGAAACATAATCGTTGCAGAGACTGATGAAAAGGCCAAATCACTCGCTCTACCAGCATTCGAGGCGTCAACTGAACTCGTGAGGCATGCCAGAGAATATCTAAACACAAGGGAAGAATTTGAGTCGGTCAGAAAAGGGNTGTCGAATCCTCGGTTTGGTATAGATCACAGCTTGATGTACGGATCACCTGCGACGATTAGGTCCCGAATTCAAAGGCTAGAAGATGCCTCCGTTGGAGGGCTTATTCTCCATTTCAGGGTAGGTACTTTATCCAAACAACACAATGAAGAAAGCTTGGAATTATTCGCCAACGAGGTTATGCCNNGTTTTCGCCGTAATCTCTAAGCAAACCACAAGTTNTACATNAGAGCGTTTTCACCAGTTATGTCTCGTCCTATAATCAACGTGTGTATGTCACGAGTGCCTTCATAAGTATCGACTGTTTCAAGATTTAACATATGCCGAATTATTGAATAATCCAGGGTTATTCCACTGCCTCCGAGGATCTCCCTTGCAGTTCGCGCCGCCTTCAGCGCAGCTCTTACATTTTCCCTTTTTGCGACTGATACGTGATTGTAATCCATAGTACCTTCGTCCTTCATCTTGCCCAGTCTCCAGGCCAACAATAGCCCTTTTGTATGGTCTGTGACCATATCAACCAGCTTATCTTGTATAAGCTGTCTGCTGGCTATTGGTTTGCCAAAGGTACTACGTGATTGAGAGAAGCTAAGAGCATCTTCATANACCCCCTCAAGAGCACCTAGAGAACCCCACGCTATACCGTATCTTGCCTGAGTTAGGCAGGAAAGGGGAGCCGAAAGGCCTTTACAGTTGGGCAACATTGCAGTTGCCGGTACTTCAACGTCGTTTAAGACCAATTCGCTTGTAACAGAAGCCCGCATACTCATCTTCCGCTCGATCTTGTTTGCTCGGAAGCCTGCTGACTCCGTCGGCACAAGAAATCCCCTTACTGCATCATCATCATCCTTGGCCCAGATTAGAGCAACATCCGCTATGTTGCCGTTCGTTATCCACATCTTAGTTCCGTTCAGTACGTACGTTTCACCACTTTTGCGCGCTCTGGTTTTCATAGCTCCCGGGTCTGAACCACCATCGTGTTCTGTGAGACCGAAACAGCCTACGGTCTGACCTGCCGCCATTGCGGGTAGAAATGTACGCTTTTGCTCTTCTGAACCGTACCTACTGATCGGATACATAACAAGTGCGCCCTGCACACTGGCAAAGCTACGAAGTCCCGAATCGACTCTCTCAAGCTCATACATGATCAATCCATACGGAACGTTGCCCACACCTGCACATCCGTAGTCTCTTGATAGGTTAGCCCCAAGAAATCCCATTTCCCCAAACGTAGGAACAAGTTCCCTGGGAAATTCACCTTCCTCCCACCATATAGACGCGCTAGGTTTAACCTCGGATTCCAGATATTCTCTTGCAGAGGACTGAATCTGTCTGTCTTCTGTCTCGAAGAGTTCACCCACCGCGTAATAGTCAAGCATCTAATTCTCCATTCTCATCTACACGTATACTGCAAGTCCTAGAGATTGAGCGTTCGAGGTAATAGTATGTGCTCTATTAGCCTCGACTACCAGTCGTTTCGCGGGACGAATGGGATAAATGAACACAACAAAGTTACACGATTTACCTACAACGGAGCGAAAGATAATCCGGGCCTGGTGTATGTATGACTGGGCGAATTCGGCATTTGCTACAAGTGGCACAGCCGCGATTTTTCCTGTCTATTTTGTGTTTCTTTTCAAGAACGCCCTTGGAGACGAAGCTATATTCCTTGGGTTGACTTTCACAGGAAGCTCATTGTGGAGTCTGGGTATCGCAATTTCGACCGCTATAGTTGCTTTGACCAGTCCTGTGTTGGGAGTCATCGCTGACCGGGTAGCCATCAAGAAGGCTCTCCTTTGGGCATACACTATTGCCGGTTCTCTATTCACCTTCCTAGCATTTTTTTCTGCATACACTTCAGCTCCATGGGCATGGCTTTTTGGAACATTTCTCCTAGGCAATATCGGTTTCGCAGGAAGCCTTGTTTTCTACAATTCATTCCTTCCACATATCGCTCCTAGGCATCTGCTAGACGACGTGAGTTCGAGAGGATTCGCCTATGGTTACATAGGGGGTGGGCTGCTTTTGGTTGTTCATCTCGCTCTCAATGTAATCACCTCAGAGAGTCAAATCAGTGATCTCGTGACGAGACTCTCCATAGCATCTGTAGGTCTCTGGTGGTTTTTTTGGTCTCTGTACACATTACGGGTAATACCTGAACCAGCTATATTGATCCCCATTGAAGGTCTAACAACCTTTTCGGCCATTAAACTTGGTTTCAGCGAAATTGGAAATACCTTTCGTGAATTACGTCGATTCAAGGTAATCCTTCTTTACCTGTGTGCTTATCTTCTGTTTAACGACGGTATACAAACCGTTCTAGGGATTGCAGGGGCTTTTGCCGCAGACACCCTTGGCATCCCACTAGTTTTCAATATGGCGACAATCCTCATTATCCAATTTGTGGCCGCAGGTGGGGCAATGGCATTCAGCCGTTTATCATCTGCAATAACAACCAAGAAGGCACTGACCGTATCCCTTATAGGATGGATATTTATAGTGTTATTTGGAGTTGCAATTGCCCCTCTTATACCGCCCGATCATCANGATCATGATTACCAGCTNGAATTTAACCAGAACAAAGGAGCCTACACGGTTACATCAGCTCCCGAATTAGGTGATTCCCGTGTCGAGAAATTGTGGGTGGGAGAATCAGGNCAAATTATATCCGGTGACATGTTGTCCGTTGATAATGCAAGAAGCTTAATTAGCAGCGTAGGTAAATCACGAAACTCTTCATATAGCATATCGGCCTTGAAAGGCCCCCTGGATAATGAGCGAGTGATAGGAGGTTCTCACCCGTCTATATTGGGTTCAGGCACCTTGGATTGGTGGCCATCCCTAGTACGTAAAACATTATGGGCGCCTCTTGGAATAAAAGTGGTCTATCAATGGTTATTACTTGGGTTAGCAGTCGGGGTAGTAATGGGCGGAAGCCAAGCACTCTCCCGAAGCCTTTTTGCCCAGATTTCTCCAGAAACTCGGAGTGGCGAGTTCTTTTCATTTTTCGGATTCATGAGCCGAGCGTCATCCGTGTTCGGTCCCATGCTCTACATTTTTGTCACCGGTATTTTGGACACAAGATCTGCTATATTCTCAATCTTGCTGATCATAGTAGCTGGGACAATAGTCCTTAAATGGGTGGATGTTGACGCCGGATCACGCGTAGCAAGAGAAGAAGACCAACGCATTAGGAAATCCTTTTAGGATAAGTATCGATTTAAACAGAGTTTTCCAAGAAATCCTGCGCCTGTTTAGGCCAATCTACAGTTACACCATCGATGCCTAACTCTCTTGCAATTTCTACTTGGCTTGGCGACGACATTCCCCATGCCCCCACATAAAGTCCAGATTTATGGGCTTTTTGAACGATGTCTTTGCTTAGGGCTCCTATAAAGGGAAAGAATCCTTCGATTCCATTTTGTACACAAAACTTGATCATACCGAGACTTGGCTCCATTAATAGAAGGCCATGTCCCAATTCGGGTAGTATTTTCTTTGAAAGTAATACCTGTTCAGGAGCAAAAGAAATGACAGATATACCTGGTACCTGGAGATCACCTTTATCCGATGTCGACAGGGGCACCGGCATCCAACCGAGATTTGTAACCAGTTCTCTTAACGAGTTGATCAGGATTTCTTCCAACGACTTAAGCTCAACAAATATGTGTGCTTTTCCAGAATAGCGAACAAGGACTTCTTCAAGCGTCGGAACGGTCTCTCCAATAAACTTCGGGCCGAACCATGAACCAGCATCCAACTCCTTTATCTGGGCTAATGTAAACCCCTTAATCGCGCCGGAGCCGTCTGTTGTACGGTCCACATGCTCATCATGCATGACAATCGGGATCTGGTCCGCAGTCAAATGAATATCCAACTCAATATATGGAAATCCAGATTCAATAGACCAGTCAAAACTAGAAATGGTGTTCTCTGGCCGTTCGGAGGAATATCCCCGATGTGCAATTACTTTAATGGAACTAAATCGTTTCGCCATCTTTGCACGGTTGCCTCATAAGTCCATTGGCTGATATGAAAGGATTTTAAGCTGAAATACCTGTCTATAAATATTAGCAACTAAACGAAGTAAGGGTAAAGTAACCGGCTTTGCTGTGCTAGTATTTTGACTCGCCATCTCATATTGGCCAACGTAGCTCAGTGGAAGAGCAGCTGTTTCGTAAACAGCAGGTCGGCGGTTCAAATCCGCCCGTTGGCTCCACCTTTGGAAGGAGCATTATGCCGGGATTAAGTAACCATCAAATTGAATTACTGAAAGAACCTCATATCGCTCAATTCGTAACGTTGATGGACGACGGGTCACCTCAGATTTCACCTGTCTGGATTGACACTGACGGTATTAATGTCTTAGTTAACTCAGCCCTTGGACGATTAAAAACAAACAATATTGAGAGAGATAGTCGAGTAGCGGTCGGGGTCTACGATCCTGCAAATGCATATTCACGAGTGGTTAATATCACTGGTACTGTGACTAGAATCACACAAGATGGTGCTGACGAACACATCAACCTTCTAGCAAAAAAATACCTTAACACGGAAGAGTACGAGGGTCGTGATATTCAAGATACCAGAGTAATAATAGTGATAAAACCAGATAGGNTTACTGGGATCTAGGTTAACTCTACTAGAACCCTTTGTAGAGTTTGCTCTGTCCAAGATCAATTACTTGGAATGGAATACCGCTTTTTTCAGCTTTCCTTTCTGCGGCGGACGTAACAAGAAGGGTTCCTCCTGTTCCCAAAATTTTTCCATTAGCCATGATGGCATTTCCCGCGACGAAGGACATTACCGGCTCCCCCGATACGGGGTCAATTACAGTGATATCCGCGTCCGCTCCTTCCGTAAAATGGCCTTTGTTTTTTAGCCCTAGCATCCTTGAAGGAGTCAGTGACAATTTCTTCGACATTTCTAGCGGTGATATAGCTCCAAACTTTACGAGAGACATCGTGCTTTGTATGGCTATATTTCTGGGATGTGATCCGCCATCAGTGCTTACAGCATCTACTATAAACTCCCCATCGGAATTCTTAGCCGTAGTCAGGGAAAAAGCAGAAGCCGGAAGGTTAACCGGGAAACTCATTCCGATTCTGGTCTTAGAAGACTCGTACAACTTGAGTGCCTCAGACCCTTTTACATAAGAGATATCATCTCCCTTTTGTTGAATTACTGACGCGTACCCATCAAGTATCGCAGCCTTCATGCCATCAAATGTAGGCGAATAATTCTTAGCCTGAAGGCAATTCCGGGGAACGTTAGCAATCACATTGCCTTCCCTATCGCAGGATCCATTAGTTCCATTGGGTATTGCGTGATATACCTCGGTGTTTAATTGACCCCTCATGTCTTTCATAATACTGATAGCTTCGACACATTCTTCTTCAGGGCGTTCGATTACTCCTCTACAATAAGAATTCACGTGGCATACATGAAGCCGCCCATCTCCTACAATGTCAGGTATCTCTCTTAATCCACCAAGATGGCTTCCGGAATCTTTCGTTCCAATATGAAAAGCAACATACGCATTTTGCTGGTTGCATTCACTAACGATATCAGCAGTAGTTTCTGAAGAAAATGGATGATATCCTCCAAGTATCTTCACACCAATACAACCTTGTCTCAATGCACCCGATACTGTTGTTGCAATTTCTCCTTTTGACGGGGAGTCAGAGGGTATGGTCAATCCAGGAACCAGCGCTAGAAGACCTGCTACGTTAAGCCCAGCCCCCTTTCGATTTAATCCATTGATGAGATTATCTCCTGTCCCTCCCATATCCAAAACTGTGGTCGTACCTGCTCGCGCAAGCATCCGATAGCCTATCGCGGGGTCGACGGTTCTAGACATGCCTGCGACGTGGGCGTGAGTATCAATCTGCCCAGGTATAGCCCAGAGTCCTGAAAGATCAATCGAACGATCAGTCTCAGATTCAGGCATTCGATCCGAGATAGCTTCGACCAATCCAGCCCGGATTCCTATGTCCGACACCGAGTCAAAAGAATTAGCTGGATCTAAAACCCGACTTCCCCTTAAGACCAGATCATATCTTTGCATTTCAAATTATCCTCTGAATGGCATAAACTGACTCCATTTACGAGCGCCTATAGTACACTAATCAGACACGAATTCTGATTAAAATTACGGCAGTCGTTAGGTTTAAATGTATACAGGAGTGTTTAATGATAGAAATAGGTGCGATAGCCCCGGAATTTACTTTGCCGGCGCATTCAGGCAAACCAGTCAGCTTAGGAGACTACAAGGGTCATAAAAATGTAGTTTTATCATTCCATATTCACTCATTTACAGGTGGTTGAACTCATCAAGTCTCTTCATTNCGCCAATATAACGAAGCATTTGAAGAGATAGATACCCAAGTTCTGGGCATCAGCTGTAACGCTAAACCGGTTCAAACGGCTTTTACGGCCACGTTGGGCTCTATACCGTATCCCATCCTGTCGGATTTTTATCCCCATGGAAGAATGTCTACTGATTACGGAGTATTCAATAAAGATACCGGGGTACCCAAGAGAGCGATCGTGATTATCGACAAAGAAGGCATCGTACAATTCAGCGAGACTTACAAATCCGCAATGGATCTGAATCCAAACGATATTCTAGCCAAAGTCAAAAAATTATAGCGAATACGTTTTTGACCGATATTTCCCAATTAGAAGACCGAAGCGTCTTACAAATAGGAGACCCTGTGATCTTATCGGATCGCAGGGAAAGGCAATACATGTTCGTTCTCGAACCCAGTGGAAGGTTTGAATCTCACATCGGTAACATAGATCATGAAGAGCTTGTTGGCAAAACGGAAGGCTCTTGGGTATACACGAAGACTGGACACTGGCTAATAGCTTTTAAGCCGACACGGGCGGAATACACCGTCAATATGAAACGGATAGCGACTGTTATCTATCCGAAAGACATAGGAACAATAATCAATTATTCAAATCTATTCCCTGGTGCACGGGTAGTAGAAGCTGGTTCAGGTTCCGGAGCCCTCACCATAGCCCTATCGAATGCCGTAGGACCATCTGGACATATATACAGCTACGACCTCAGAAAAGATATGTCAGAACTGGCTAAGGAAAACTTGTCACGTATATCCGAAACCCCTGATAACGTCACTTTCAAAGTCGGGGACACAAGTGTGCAAATTGACGAATCTGACGTCGACAGCGTGATATTCGATATGCCAGAGCCCTGGCACTGCGTGTCAAATGCTCATCAATGCCTGAGGCTTGGAGGTATAGTTCTCTCCTTCCTACCCACGGTCATGCAGGTCAGCGATTTTGTAAATTCACTAAAAGACACCGGCAAATTCGCGCTGATCAACACGCGAGAACTTATAGAGCGGCCATGGGATGTTGGCGCTCGAAGCNTTCGTCCATCCCATCGAATGGTGGCCCATACCGGGTTTATAACGACCGCAAGAAAGTGTGTCCCAAGAGACGAAGATACCTAAATGATCATTTGCGTGACAAACCCGCGGCCATGTGTTGGACACTTATTGGCGGAATNCTGAAGTTATCCCTCGCAAATTTTACAGTCGGAATGAGATCTTCGTAACAAATACCACGTAACCCCTTTTGCAGAATTTCCACCCTAAATCCTCCCAATCCCTCTTGCTCAACCAATCTGTTTACCAGTGCTACCTCCCTTCTCGACGTAAATTCACCATCTGTGTTGACATTCAATACTTCTTCGAAATGGAGATCATAGAGCCAATCCCGCTGATTCGTTGAATGGAGGCTCTTCAGGTTATTGAGCAGTGCGAGTTCTCTAAAATACGAAAAGTTTACATGGGCAGTGATGTCCTGATCTCCAACATGTTGCAAATAGCTCAGATTATCTATGTGGCGATAATAGGTTTGAATCAACCGGTGGGATCGATCCATAGAATAATACTCCTCTCGTTCCATACCGTAATCAACTGTTACAACGAATCCCGTTTGCAAAGCAGAACTGACGGATCGACACCAATCGTTCAACCGGGTACTTAACGGCCCCCTATAACCTTCCANGCTAGGCANATTTGCAATAATGTTCAACGATTCCAGTTCCTCCATTGGATTCTCACTCAATACTTCAACCAGATTCCCGTCCGAATCTAGTGAAATCATTACTTCGTGTATTCTGCCCGANCGTATTTCTATTACTCGCGTAGGCATAGCATCCAATAATTCATTAGAGAAAACAACGCCCGTAGTTTGAAGATTAGAAAGATGTTCTGGCATCAGTGGGACCGTGCCTTCAACTCGAATTGTCGGATAAATCCTGTCAACAGTGAAATATTCTAAACAATCAATACACTGGGAATTAGAGGCTTTCAGAGATGTCACAACGTCTCTCGCCAGTACACCGTTACCAGATCCAATCTCTAATACAGTGAAGGGATCAGGACGACCCAAACATTCCCACATCTGGCAAAGCTGCAAAGCGATCATAGCGCCAAACATAGGATGGACTGTGGGACTTGTATAGTAGTCACCCTTCATCCCGAAAGGGGCCTCATTCGTGTAGTATCCCCTCTCTGAATAAAGGGCCATGTCCATGAACAAATCAAAATTGATTGGCCCNTTATTACGAATCCTGTCTGCAACAACTTCGTAGGCTTTACCTTGAGCGGGATTTTTCATATACGGCTCTCTGTGAGGAATTAAACGATAAAAAAAGGGTACCGGCTAACCGGTACCCTTTTGTATTCCATTATTTGCCCGTATCAGGGTTTCGCTTGTTTAGCTTTCCTAGCCTGGCCGCTCCGGTCCCAACCGGAACCGGGCATAGAATTACGAAACTCCTCTGTGATTCCGCAATGCTTGCATATTCCGCCACTTGTGGGCCCATTTGGCTGATCCAATATCCAGTGGTGCACACATTCTTCCTCGCAAATCTGTTTATTCACAGTTTCTCCTTTCCTTTCAGACAAAACTCTATGACAGGCTATACCCTGTCGCCAATCGGGATAAATTCTCTGTCCAGTTCCCCAACATATTGAAGGCGAGGTCGAAGCAAAATATTGTTCTCGAATTGTTCTACGACTTGGGCGGTCCATCCCGGAATCCTTCCCATAGCAAAAATCGAAATGAACAGATCTTCCGGTATGTCCAAAAGGAAATACATAGCTCCGGAGAAAAAATCAACGTTTTGGCAGATCCCGCGCCGTGCATACGGCTGCATGACCTGAACAACCTGTTGAAGGATAGAGTACCATTGCGGTTCACCCTTCCTTTCGCCAAGCTCCTTAAGATCGTCTTGGAGATGCAACGACCGGGGGTCTACGGCTCTATATACTCTATGCCCAAACCCCATAATTCGACCACCCCCAGCCAATGTATCTTTTACATATTTTTCGGCATTATCTTCAGTCCCAATTTCAAGTGACATAGACATTACTGACTCGGCCGCCCCTCCATGGGACGGCCCTTTTAGAACAGAAATTCCTGTAGTAATCGCGCAGTGCAAATCCGCCTGAGTAGACGCTGAAACCCGGGCTCCAAAAGACGAAGCATTCAAACCATGCTCTGCGTGGAGAACAAAATCTTTGTCAATAAGAGACACGTCCCTAGGGTCAGGTGTCTCTCCAAAAAGCATGTACAAAAAGTTGGCTGCAAGTCCGAGAGTTGGGTCGGGGCTCACAGGATCCTTCCCATCCCTTATTCGTGCATGAGCAGTGACAATAGTAGGCGCCATGGCAGTAAGGCGTGTGCCTTTGCGTAAAGTGGCCTCAGCGGAATTATCATCTACTTCCGGGTCAAATGCCGCAAGAGCCGAAATGGCGGTCCGAAGAACGTCCATTGGATGAGCATCTTTCGTGGCTCGAATAATGTCCTGGATTGGGTCAGGCAGGACCATATTAGATCTTAACTCAGACGTAAAATTCTNNAGTTGAGTCTCCGTGGGTAGTTCACCCAACATGACAAGATAGATTACTTCTTCGAATGAACAGTTCGTAGCAAGGTCATCAATATTGTAACCTCGGTAATAGAGTTTTCCGACCTTGCCATCTATAAAGCTTGAGGTAGTTCTATCTATGTAGACTTCCCTTAGACCTCTATGTAGCNCTACGTTCNCNTCGGTCATCGATTACCTCCAAGTGAGCCCAAATCTAGAGCAGTGCATCATGTGGTTAGTCACCTTATATTATGTCGCTCACGGCCACAGCTATTAGCCGGAAAAGCCCTGCAATTCTAGCAATACCTCAGAAAATCAGTCAAGGAATATTTTGTAAATCGCCAATTCAGGCCAAGCCACTTTTCCTAGATAAGGGGNNNTTTAGTAATTCATTTCACAATTAGTGGGTGTTCGGTTATACTCGCCCCAGTAATTGGCTGCACTTTTTCTGTTAGTAGGTCGATTAACAAACATACAAACGATGCTACGAAACAGACACACCAACCACACTGAAGTCCCAGAAGTTGTAGTTCTACGGCTTCCCATTTATGTAAGAGTACTCAATCAATTGATTGATCAAGGCACGGACGTTATCAGCTCCCATCAATTAGGTGAGTTGCTTCAGATGACACCTGCTCAAATCCGAAAAGACCTGAGTTATTTCGGGCGCTTCGGGAAACAGGGACGAGGCTACAACATTGAGTTTCTAATGGAGGAACTCAGGCAGATCCTAGGAATCGACCAGGCTTGGAAGGCATGCTTAGTTGGCGTCGGCAGGCTTGGACGGGCGATCATTAATTATCCCGGTTTTTCTCCCGAAGGGTTTGAGATTGTAGCGGCCTTCGATAGTGATCCGGCCCAGTCCGGAACAATGCTTGGGAACATAACGGTTCAAGAAATGAGTGAGGTCCCCGATACGATAAAGGAAAGGGACATATCTATAGGGGTAGTCGCGGTACCTTCTGTAGAGGCACAAGGTGTAATAAACATACTCATCGAACATGGGATAAAAGGGATCCTAAATTACGCCCCAGTGGCACCGCAAGTTCCATCTCACATAATTATGCGAAACATCGATCCTGTATTGTCCCTTCAGTCAATGACCTTTTACATGAAAGACCTACTTTAGATCAGGTCTATTTCCTAATCCTAAAGAATACTTGTCACGAGTATTGTGACCTTATTATCCTTCACCTCTAAAAAGCCTCCGTTCACGTCTATCGAGGTTTCGATGCCCTCGTTCCGAACAACCACTTCCCCTTTATTTACCGCTGTCAACAATGGGGCGTGTCTCGGAAGAATCCCCAGCTGGCCCTCTATTCCCGGCGCGATCACAACATCGGCCTCTCCGGAATAGAGTGTTTCTTCTGTAGTAACTACCTCTAGTATCAAATTCTTTATCCTTTACTGTTAGGAAATGGCTGCCATCTCGCTGGCTTTCTCAACAGCCTCGTCTATCGTTCCGACCATGTAAAAAGCCTGCTCTGGAAGCTCATCATGTGTGCCATCAAGAATCTGTTTAAATCCTTGCACAGTATCTCTAACCGGAACATATTTCCCAGGTTGTCCAGTAAACACTTCAGCNACATTGAAAGGCTGTGTCAAGAATCTTTGAATCTTCCNAGCCCTAGCTACTGTTGTCTTATCTTCATCAGATAGTTCTTCTATTCCTAAGATGGCGATAATGTCTTGCAGTTCCTGATATCTTTGAAGAACTTGTCTCANTTCGGTGGCCACATCGTAATGTTCCTGGCCAACAATGGCAGCTTCCAAAATATTTGAAAAAGAAGTCAGCGGATCGACCGCCGGGTACAGTCCTTGGGCGGAAAGCGATCGTTCGAGTGTCATAACNGCGTCGAGGTGGCCAAAAGTNGTTACGATCCCGGGNTCAGTGTAGTCGTCTGCAGGAACGTAGATTGCCTGCACAGAAGTAATTGAACCATTCTTAGAGGATGTGATTCTCTCTTCAAGTGCTCCCATTTCCGTGCCAAGAGTAGGCTGGTATCCGACAGCAGATGGCATCCGCCCTAGAAGTGCTGAAACCTCCATTCCTGCGAGAATGTACCTATAAATGTTGTCGACAAACAGTAAAACGTCCTGACCACGTTCCTCTTTAAAATACTCGGCCATTGTTAGCCCCGCTTGAGCAACCCTTGCCCTAACGCCAGGGGGTTCGTTCATCTGTCCGAACACCAGGACTGTTTGGGGTAGAACACCTGCATCCTGCATTTCATGCCAAAGGTCGTTACCTTCCCTGGAACGTTCCCCGACACCTGCAAAAACCGACACACCTTTGTGTTCCGTGCCAATGTTGTTAATCAACTCCTGAATAATTACAGTTTTTCCTACCCCCGCACCACCAAAAGCTCCGATCTTGCCTCCTTTGGTAAATGGGGTTACAAGATCCAACACTTTGATACCGGTCTCCAAAACCTCTATTTCTGTTGCCTGATCTTCAAAAGTTGGAGGTTGCCTGTGTATAGGCCAGGTCTCTGCTCCCTCTATTTCTTCAAGGCCGTCAAGAGTTTCTCCTAAAGTGTTGAATAGACGACCTAGAGTGGGGTCGCCCACTGGCACTGCAATGGGTGCACCGCTATCAACTGCATCAACGCCCCGCTTAAGCCCTTCTGTAGGACCAAGAGCCAGACACCTCACCCAGTTGTTTCCGATATGTTGTTCCACCTCAAGAACAAGCCGACTGTCACCGATTTTTGCCTCAAGTGCATTGTAAATAGAAGGCATGCCGTCAGGTGGAAACTCAACATCTACAACGGTTCCAATTACTTGAACAATTTTTCCGGTTGCCATTCTATGCTCCTAAGCCTGAGGAAATTCCAGTACCAAATTTTTAACCTTCGACCGCAGAAACTCCACCAACAATATCGAGTAATTCCTTGGTAATTGTCTCTTGCCGGAGTTTGTTCATCACTAATGTCAGATCGTCAACCATCTCATTGGCGTTATCTGTCGCTTGATTCATCGCCACCATTCGTGCCGATTGCTCGCTTGCATTCGCCTCTAGTAGCGAATGATGAATGACTGTTTGTACATACCGAGGAAGTAATTCAGAAAGAACGGTATTCGCGTCCGGCTCATAGATATAACCTGCACTATCCGATTGAGACACCTCTGCAGGAACTACTGGCACCAGTTGTTCGATTGTAGCTCTTTGAAGCGTTGTGTTAATAAAGCGGGCATAAGCTACATGAACCGAATCTACCTCGTGATCTTGAAATGCAGTAATCATTGATTCAGCCATCGGAAAAGTTTCGGCCGAAGTCGGCCTATCACCAATACCTGTAAATTCAGCAATAGTCTGTAGGCCACTTCTACGTGAGTAATCGATTCCTTTCTTGCCCATCGCAACGACCTTCACAGGAACAGGCTGCTGACCAATAAAATCCCCCGCCGCCCTTAGTACATTCGAGTTAAGACCACCGGTTAGCCCGCGGTCTGGCGTGATCAACACAAGTCCAACACTTGCTAGATCGCGATATTGTGATAGCTCCTGGGAGTTCTCATCCTCCTGCAGTTGAGACATTGCATTGGAGACCATGTGGGCCATGTTCTCTGCATAAGAACGACCTTGGGTGGCCGCATCTTGAGTACGCCGGAGTTTCGAGGCTGCAATCATGGCCATCGCTTTTGTGATCTTCGCCGTATTCTCGACGCTCCTAATGCGTCTCGCTATCTGTCTTACGCTCGGCATTTAGTTTGCTAGTCCGCTTTGTTTGAACTCTTCAATCGCCGACTTAAGAATCACCTCAGTATCTTCACTAAGATCCCCTTCGGATGAAATCTTCTGCAAGATTTCTCCATGATTCGAATCCATAAATCCATGGAAGGCCTCTTCCCATCCAATAACTTCAGAGATTTCCACGTCGTCTAAGAAACCTTCGTTCAACGCGTAGAGAATCGCTACCTGGTTTTCTACAGAAAGTGGAGCGTTCTGTCCTTGTTTTAATATCTCCACGCCTCTTTGCCCGCGCTCCAACTGCCTTCTTGTTGCAGCATCTAGATCATCGGTACCGAACTGCGCAAACGTTACCAGCTCACGATATTGAGCCAGTTCTAACCGTAATCGTCCCGCGACTGATCTCATCGCTCTAGTTTGAGCTGCGCTTCCCACACGAGACACTGATAATCCGGCATTGACAGCTGGCCTTATTCCAGCATTGAACAACTCCGGTTCTAAATAGATTTGTCCGTCAGTAATAGAAATAACATTTGTAGGAACGTAGGCAGAAACATCACCTGCCTGTGTTTCAATAACTGGCAATGCCGTTATTGAACCGCCTCCATGGGCATCATCCAATCTTGCTGCTCTTTCTAGTAGTCTACTATGAAGATAAAACACATCCCCCGGATACGCCTCGCGCCCAGGAGGCCTCTTTAGTAAGAGGGACATTTGACGATACGCCCATGCATGTTTTGAGAGATCGTCATAGGCAATAAGAACGTCTTTGCCTTGAGCCATAAAATATTCGGCCATAGCACAACCGGTATATGGGGCAAGATATTGCATGGGGGCAGAGTCGGAGGCATTAGATGCAACTACAATCGTGTGATCCATCCCGCCATACTGCTCTAGAGTACCTACCGTTTGAGCCACTTTCCCAACCTTCTGGCCAACAGCCACATATATACAAATCAGATCTCCACCCTTCTGATTGATAATGGCGTCAACACAAATGGCGGTCTTGCCGGTGGTTCTATCGCCAATAATCAATTCGCGTTGTCCCCTCCCGACGGGAATCATCGCGTCAATAGCCTTAATTCCAGTTTGAACCGGGGTATCTACCGATTTCCTTATGGCAACATTTGGTGCAACAATCTCTACTTCGCGGGTGTCATTTGTCTCTACAGGCCCTTTCCCATCGATAGGTGTACCAATTCCATCCACTACCCTGCCCAATAGTTGTTCTCCAACGGGCACCTGCATAACCCTACCAGTACCCCTGACCTCAGTACCTTCCTTTATACCTAGTGGATCACCTAGGATGACGATTCCCACGCTATCCTCTTCTAGGTTGAGTGCCATACCGGCCACTCCCCCTTCGAATTCAACCAACTCGTTGTAGGCAACTCCAGATAGCCCGTGAACCCTTGCAATCCCGTCACCGACCACTATGACGGTCCCAACGTCCACCATTCCCAGATCTGTTCCGAAACCTTCTATCTGCTTTTTTATAACCGATGCTATGTCCTGTCCTCTGACAGCCATATCACCCTCCAGTACGAACGGATTTAACTCCGTTATTAACTATTTTAATAACATCCAAGCTTAGTCTAAACACCCCGAACAAGTTCTCTTCTCATATCTTCAAACCTGGTTCTGATGCTACCGTCAATGAGCCTATCACCAACCCTCGCCACAAAACCTCCAAGAAGAGACTCATCAACTCTCGTTACCACAGTGAGTTCCTTCCCGATGAGGACCGATAGTGCATCGGATATATTTTTCTGTTGATCTGCCGTTAATTCCACTGCAGAAACAATTTCTGCTCTTTCTAAACCCCTATCTGCATCCACGAATTCCTGAAATGCGTCCGCTATGGCAGGGAGATCGGCCACAGCACCCCGACCAGCNAGAAGGCTTACCAAGTTAATGGCAAGTTCTCCAACTGTTTCACCAAATGCTTCCTTTATCACCGCAGATTTCTTTTCACTCTCCACCTTTGGCGAATTGGCAAATATAATGAACACCTCATCGTGTACTGACGCAGCCAAAACCGCCAGATCATCCAACCATTTCTCTACCTCATTCTTTTCTTCCGCGAGCTGATACACGGCCTGCGCATATCTTCTGGCTGAAACGGATCTTGCCATATCAGTTCTTTCCAGCTGAACTTTCTTCTAGGACGCTATCAATGAGTTCTCTGTGACCATCCTCGTCGAGGGAACTCCTAACTACTTTTTCTGCAGCACTTATAGCAAGTCCGGCAAATTCTCTTCGAAGATCTTCAATAGCCGCATCCCGTTCCCGTTGAATATTCCCCTGTGCTCGGGTTCTTTCCGCTTCAATATCTTCTCTGGCCTTCTCCATTTCTTCTTCTCGAAACTTCTCCGCTGTTTCCCTGGCCTGTATGATCAGTCTCTGGCCTTCGCTCCTGGCTTCTAACAGTTGCTCTTGTATAGATTCTTCAGACCGGGCAGCCTCTTCTCTTGCTCGCTCAGCGGCCTCAAGACCATCCTTGATCTTTTCAGCCCTTTGATCTAGTAGAGAGACAAGTGGCTTGTACAAAAGCTTCGAGAGAATAAAGAAAAGGATAATAAAGCTGACTATCTGAGTAATCAGACCAGGCAGATTTATCCCTAGTGCATCCATTCAGAACTCCTAATTAACGACACCACATTCGAAACCATTCGACATGTTAGTGGCACGTTATTCCTTAAACAAATTTGATGATAATTGCTACAACCAATGCATAAATTGCAATTGCTTCCGTAAACGCAATCGCCAAAATCATGTTTTGCTGAATCTGCGCGCCAGCTTCAGGGTTTCGGCCCAGTGCCTCCATAGCTTTAGCAGCTAGCAAACCTATGCCGATACCGGGTCCAACCGCCCCTAGGCCTATGGCAAGCCCAGCACCAATATTCATAACATCGCCTTCCATTTAATTTTCCTCCCTTTTTATTAAGTATCTGAAGTTTTTTGANTCAAAACAAACAAACTATCACGTNAATAANATCGTCAANGNTGTTCNTCTCCACCGTGGCTGACGCTAGCCATGGATGCGAACACCAATGTCAACATAGCAAAAATAAACGCCTGTATAAGACCGACAAATAACTCCAGNCCTAGGAACGGTATTATGCCTATTAAGGGTAAAAGAAATCCCATNGCCATAAGCAATACTTCACCGGCNAATATGTTTCCAAAAAGCCTNAATGTGAAACTTATTACTCTGGCAATTTCGCTTATAAGTTCGAGTATACCAACGAAAAANCCTATAGGNCCTTCTCTGANATTTATAAANTTNCCGGCATGACCGAAAGCTCCCAATATGNTAAATCCCCAATAATGGACCATTATCATTGCAACAATAGCCATAGCNAGAGTCATGTTGACATCCGTGTTGGCGCTTCTTAAGAACGGGATGAGATGGCCNGCNCGCTTNCCTTCCCCTAACTCNCCGTTATTTTTTTNATATTCGGAGAAAGTAAGCTCCTCGCTTAGAGATCCAGGTGAGAGAAATGAAATCGACCCNGTTCCACTAAAAACGTGAAGNTTTACAGATGAAAGATGNTCNCCGTGAGCATCTTCACTTGGGTCAGGAACATGACCNNTCGATTTAACAGTATTGCCTTCCGTANGGCTTGTGACCTTAGCAGGGTCACTATATTCATAATCGCCGTGGTGGCGTGCAATTTCCGTAGGATCGGCTACGCGACCTATCGTTCCAAATCCGGGCAATATCCCCATCCAATTAGCAACAACAATAAAGATGAAGATCGTGAAAACTAGGGGGAAAAATCTCCTCGCTCTCTCTTTACCAGCGACACTTTCACAAAGGCTCAGAAAAAATTCAAAAATAAGTTCGAACAAAGCCTGAAGTCGGCCTGGGGTTTCCCTTAGCCGACTTCTAATAAGAAGTGCAAGAGCCGTAAGAACAGCNATTGCAAGCCAAGTAGTCACCATGGTATTCATGAGGTCCCAGTCTCCAAGTGGGGTATGAAAACCTCTTACCACTCTTTCCGCTGGAAGTTGGATGGCCGGNAGCGAGCTTGCCAGAAAGCCNAGCCCAAATGCGTTTCCCAGAGCGCCGCCGAGAATGCTGACCGCGAAAACAGCCGCGACGATTATAGTTATCGACAGGGCCTTGGGGCTGCCCAGCAGCTTCGCCACTATTTCTAGTTCTCCTAATTTAGTCCTTGTCAGAAATGTAACCCAGGACAGCTAAAAGCATCCGGTACATTCCCGCTATCGCCGCGATTAGGCCCACGCCTACGCCAGTCAAGGTTAGGAATGGACTAAGGCCAAGCCGATCGTCAGCCCACAGGCCAGAAACCGCCCCGGCGGCAATACATATACCTACATACCAGCCAATACCCAAAAGACGGAGGACTGTCCCCATCCTCTTGGAGTTCATAAGACCCCTCGCGAACGGTTGTTAAGATTATCACAATGTCAAGATAGCGGTCAAAGAAGGCCAAAGCCAATTATGGATACGGACCGGCTCTAATCAGTACTGAGGGCCTAACCGTCTTTGCCCAGGTCTTCTAGATCCAGCGTATCAATGAAATCAGTAAAAGCCGAAAGCCCCCTCAACTCTTCTTCATCAACAGGAGTATCTGTCTGATTTCCTGCGGCAGTTGCTCCAGCTTCAGCAATTTCATTAGCCAAGTTCACACCAGCCTGTTCCACCACATCCTCCTCTGCAAATATAGGAGCATTGGCTCTAACCGCAAGTGCGATGGCATCACTGGGTCGAGAATCAATCTCAATGGTTGCCCCATTATATTCGACCAGTATCTTTGCGTAAAAAGTATCATTCTTTAGTTCAGATACAACAATTCTATCCACGGATCCACCCAGATTACCTATAACCGCACCAAGAAGATCGTGAGTCATGGGGCGCTGAACGTCAACGTCCATCAATTTTAAGCGGATTGCCTCAACTTCAAAATGCCCCACAAAAATCGGCAAGAACAAATCGGAATCCTTAACCCGAAGGACTACCGCTCTTTGCTGGGTTTCCTGCCTGACGCGGATGCTTTCTATTTCCAGCTCCCTCATCTGGCTATACCTCCTGAGTATATTCATCAATGTTTTCCCGAACAGGGCCAGCAATTCTAAGTACGAGTAGCATAACTGTCAACGAAACCTATAGTAAGTCTCACTGGGGGGAGAAAGGCTTGTGCGCATTTTCATGATTGAAAAGAACATATAGACTTTGCTCGTTTCTCAACATCGGCTCGGGTCATTACCAACCGACGGCCACACTTTTGGCAGACAAGCCCTATGTCAGCACCTATCCTATCTACGGTCCATTCAAAGCCTCCACATGGGTGCCGTTTCTTAAATAAGACTCGATCCCCAATGTTAAATGGTTGTATCAAAATCACTCACTACTGACGATTGATATCATTCAAAACAGCGTTGATTTCCTCTCTCAGCATATTTGCCGCCTTACCCGCAGCTTGCGAAAAGTTTTTTGCGTCGTTGGAAGCATAGTTAATGCTTCGAGAAGATGAAATCAGAATATTTGCAAAACCTCTTTCCGTACCAGCTCTCAGGGATCTCGCTAGGTCACCCTGTTGAGAACCAACACCCGGTATGAGAATAGGAATGCCAGGAGCCAGTTCTCTTACTTTCTCTAACTCTGCCGGATAAGTTGCACCAACTACCAGACCCAGGTTGCCATTTTCGTTCCATTCCGTTGACATTTCTGCCATGCGTTCAAAAAGTGCGAGTTCTGCTCCTGGTCGTGATCTTTCACCCTGAAACTGTCCTCCGTCTGGGTTTGATGATTTGCACCACACGAACACCCCTCTATCTTCATAGCTGAGAAATGGTTGTATGGAGTCTCGTCCTCCGTAGGCGTTTACAGTAACAGCATCAAAATCCCAAAATTCGAAAAGGGCAGTCGCATAACGTGAACTCGTAGTATCAATATCACCCCTTTTCCCGTCACCAATTACGAGCTTGCCAGGATAGCGATCGTGTATATATTCAACCATTTTCTTGAGCGTTATCAGGCCATCAATTCCCAGCGCTTCAAAGAACCCGAGGTTAGGCTTATAAGCTCCGGAGTATTCAGCTGTACCATCGACTATACCTGCACAAAACTCAAAAACGTTTTGGATCGGCATTCTATTGGGATCAGGATCAAGGCCTACGCACACCAGAGAGTTACTTGCATTTACAGACATTTCAAGTTTTTCTAGAAACACTGACATCGACAATTAGGCTACCCCCAGTTAGTTATACTTGCGGTTATTCTATTCCTACAATGACTTTGATCCTATCCTTAACAGGGTAATTTGAAATTCAGCCAAGCCGGATATAACAAGTGATTTCGCCAGAGATAGTATATTCAGATCTCAAAAAACATTACGGCTGGCAGCAATGGTGGCCTGCAGAGACTGCCTTTGAAATCATGGTAGGTGCAATACTAACTCAGGGCACTTCCTGGTCAAACGTGGAGAAGGCGATCGACTCACTCAAATCCGCTAATGCACTGGATTTGGAAATAATTAATGAAATGCCAAGAGATCATCTCTCCCAACTAATCTATTCAGCAGGCTTCCATAATGTGAAACCGGACCGCCTGAAATCTCTCTCAAGCTATTTAATGGCAAATTTCGATGGCAAGATCGAAGCCCTCAAGAGACTCCCAACCGGTACGGCAAGATCACAGCTACTAGCTATAGATGGCATAGGACCTGAGACAGCCGATGCTATATTACTTTACGCGCTCGGGAAATCAGTTTTCATCGTGGATACCTACACCAAGAGGCTATTTACTCGGCTAGGTTACGCAGTAGAGCAAGATTCCTACGATAGTTGGCAGGCTTTTTTTGTCAGTCAGATGCACAAGACTACCTATACATTTCAACAATATCACGCTTTGATCGTTGAGCATTCTAAGGCTCGTTGCAAATCTAAGCCTATTTGCAATAGCTGTCCATTGGCGTCACATTGCACTTTCCCTTCTAAATGATCCAGATACCAGCAAGTCAACCTAGTGCAGAATGAGATAATTTACAGATTCAATCAATGCGCCTTTTCACAAGAAACTTCCTCTGCAACGTAAGTACTTGCTCTCCTCTTTGGTTGATCCCTCTGCTTTCNAAGTGAACGATACCNCTATCTGGTTTTGAACGAGACTCTGTTACCTCTAATACTTCACTTTCGCCGTATATCGTGTCTCCGTGAAATGTCGGGCCGTCATGCGTGACTTTTTCATAAACCAGGTTAGCTATAGCNTTTCCGGATGTTTGTCTTACGCTCATCCCCACAACGAGGCTCATTACTAACAAACCGTTTACAAGGATTTTTCCATGTTGATGACCATCCATGTAGTGAGCGTCAGTGTGCAAAGGGTTATCGTTCATTGTTAATAGAGAGAAAAGATGATTATCCATTTCCGTGATAGTTTTACCAGGCCAGTGTTTAAACACTTGGCCTTGACAAAAGTCTTCAAACCACCCCCCGAACGTGTCCTTGGAATCGATAATAAGATTGTTCTCAGGCATTTATTTGCTCCTGCCCTAAATAGCGTGGTTCTGNAAGAGGCGTTTTGCGATAAGTAGTTTCATGATTTCATTGGTGCCTTCACCTATGATCATAAGGGGAGCATCTCTATAGTANCTTTCGATCGGAAGCTCTTTGGTGTACCCGACCCCNCCATGTACACGCATGGCCTCCATGGCCACCTCCCCACAGACTTCGCTAGCGAAAAGTTTTGCCATTGCGGTCTCCAGATCATTCCTTTCCCCAATGTCCTTTTTCTCAGCAGCGTCGTAGACCATCAATCGGGCGGCGTGAATTTTAGAGGCCATCTCGGCCAATTTCAGCTGAATTGCTTGGTGCTCTGATATAGGTTTACCGAACGTATGGCGCTTTTGAGAGTANTCTATAGCAGCATCAAAGGCAGCTTGAGCGACACCGACTGCTCTGGCGGCGATATTAATTCGCCCGGTCTCAAGCCCTGCCATAACATGATGAAATCCTCTGCCCTCCTGGCCTCCTATGAGATTTTCAATGGGTATCCTGCAATCATCGAATAGTAACTCGCAAGTGTCTATACCACGATATCCAAGCTTATCTATATGTTGTCCCACCTTGAAGCCGGCAACCGGTTTTTCAAATATGAAACAACTGATCCCTCGATGAGCGGGATTTGCTTCTGGATTCGTTTTGGCCATCAAAGCGAAAACGTTCCCGTTCTCGCCATTGCTAATGAACATTTTTCTGCCGTTTATTACATACTCTTCCCCGTCTTTGTGCGCGGTTGTTGAAATGTTTTGCGCGTCACTACCAGCATCAGATTCTGTCAGGGCAAGACCACCTCTTAGTTCTCCCGTTGCCATGCGAGGAAGAATCCTTTTTTTCTGCTCATCAGTCCCATAAGTCGAGACAATGTGACTGAGCACATGATGGGTTCCTATGATCCCTGACAAGCTCATCCATCCTTTACTTATTTCCTCAAAAATCATGGCGAAGGTCGTAAAATCCAGTTCCATACCCCCATATTCGATAGGGATAGTGATACCAAAAAGACCGAGCTCTTGCAATTTAGGGATTAGCTCATGTGGATAAATATCATCGTTATCATAGGCAGAAGCAATCGGCTCAACATCACGTTTAACGAATTCGCGAACCGTGTTGACTATCTGCTTTCGATCGTCTTCTGATGTCCTAGTTACCAAGACGTTATTCCTGTCGTATGTCGCTACTTGAACCTACCGATCAAGACGACTGGATTGTCGATTACCAAAATTTCGAGCCGACACGCCCAAGACGTTTAGAAAACCCTCGGCATCCGCGTGATCATAAGTACCCGTCGACTCCATAGATCCGTCGTCTGTATACAAGGAGTAAGGCATAGCATCGAATGTATCATCTGCTGTTTCGAAGAAAACATTCCCTCGGTAAAGCTTCAGTTGTATTGTCCCAGTTGCTAACTGACTAAATATTTCAAGGGAGGAGAGAGCCGAAGATGTGGCCAGATCCAGCCAGTATCCTTGATATATCTGTCGACTTATCATCTTGGATATATCCTCGAAATGCTCGCGTGCCCTTCTGTCTAAAACAAACTGCAAAAGAAATTCATAACTTCTTCCGAGTAATTCCATACCTGGCGACTCATAAATACCCCTAGATTTGATCCCAACGAATCGGTTTTCAACAACGTGGGTGCCTATTCCAACACCATGACGACCTGCAAGTTGATTACAGTGAACAAAAATCTCAGTTAAGGGCATTGGGGCATCGTTAACTGCGACAGGTATGCCAGCTTCCCATCTAACGGTCACATACTCAGGCACATCAGAGGCATCCCATGGCCATACGCCCATGCCAGGTTCCACGAAATCAGGACTTATCGTTACGTCTTCGAGGTCTCCTGCTTCGTGGGTTAAGCCTAGGAAATTGGCGTCTGTGGAGTATCTAGATTCCTTTGCTGGCCGTATAGGAAGAGCTTCAGATTCGCAGTATTTGATCATCTCCCTTCTTCCCGGGAATTGTTCAAGGAACTTCTGGTCTCTCCAAGGTGCGTAGACTTTAATATTGGGATTTACCATATTTGCAGCCAGCTGAAATCTGACCTGGTCGTTACCACGCCCTGTAGCTCCATGGAATAGTATTTCAATTTCGCGGCGTTCGAATTCATCTAGGATGGCTTGAACCGTTACTGGTCTAGCTATTCCAGTCGTATTCCAATAGCCTCCTTCATATCTTGCCTGAGACTGAACTACTTTTAGGCCTGCTTCAGCAAGGGATTTTTGCCCAGGAATAATGGTCGCATCAGAAGCGCCGCAGGAAATCATCCTGTCAGCTACAGATTGTAAATTTTCTTCATCAGGTTGGCCAAGATCAACGGTGAAACACTTTACATCCACGCCGTGCTTGTACAACCAATGAGTTACAGTACAACTGTCAAGCCCGCCTGAGACAGCACCGCCGAAAATAACTCCCTCAGAATGCAAATCACTCCAGTTCAATAATCATTTCCTATCATGAAGTGGCATTCTTCAGGCCTTCGTTCAACCTGGCAAGCGCTTCATCGATTTCTTCTTTCGTTATCGTCAGGACTGGCATTAGCCTAATTGCGTTGGGTCTCATTGGGTTCAAGAGTATGCCAGCCTCATTACACGCAGGTATAACCTCAGGGGTAAGCTCTGAATCAAATTCCACCGCCCATATTAATCCCATTCCGCGAACATCCGTTATGAATTCGTAGTCAGCCTGTAGTCTCTTGAGCCCTTCACCTAAGTACTCGCCCATTTTGGCTGAATTCTCAGCAACATTATTATCAATAAGATATTTCGTGGAGGCATGAGCCGCTGCGCAGGTGAGCGGATTACCCCCAAAAGTAGATCCATGGTCCCCTGGGTCAAAAGCACAAGCCGAATCCTTGGCTAAGAACGCACCAATTGGAACCCCGCCGCCGAGACCTTTTGCAAGAGACATGATATCGGGCTCCACACCAAAACTTTCGTATCCAAACAAGGTCCCCAGTCTGCCAAGGCCTGTTTGAACTTCATCAAAAATGAGAAGCATATTGTTATCGTCACACCATTCCCTTACACCACGTAGGTATTCTATGGAAGGTATATTGACACCCCCTTCCCCTTGGACCGGCTCGATCATAACCGCCACCGTATTGTCGTTAGTGGCATTCTTTATGGCCGCCAAGTCATTGTAAGGAACATGTGTAAATCCCGTAGGAATTGGCTCAAATAATTCCTGGTAATGTGGCTGCCCTGTAGCTGACACGTTCATCATAGTACGCCCATGAAAGGAATTTAGCGCCGTGATGATTTCATATGCACCATCTTTGTTTTTCTTACCGTACTTTTTTGCGAGTTTGATTGCCCCCTCGTTGGCTTCAGCACCACTGTTGCATATGAATATCTTGTCCAGGCAACTGTTTTCCACAAGTATCTCGGCCAGCTTCAATTGAGGGATCGTGTAAAACTGGTTGGAGGTTTGTACCAGCGTTCTCGCCTGTTCTGCGATGGCATCAGCAACAGCCTCATTACAATGGCCAGCATTATTTACAGCCCACCCTGAAGTAAAGTCCAAATATTCTTTCCCATCCACATCCCATACTCTAGCGCCTTCACCACGTTCAAGAACCATGGGTTGTCGACGAACCAAAAACATGTAGTACTTACTTTCCAGTTCTTTCCATTGTTCCGAGGTGGTCATTCTATTCTCCTTTACCTAACATTCTCTAGATTTTCCAGAAGCTTTTCTAACGCATCAAGTTCAGCCCGGAGTATATCTAAAGAGTTCTTGATCTTATCACCCTGTTTTACATCGCCACTTGATGAGGTGGAGACGGTTCCCGAAACTGACTCTGTTTTCACCGGGCTAGTCATGACAGCATCTGAAGCAACCCCGATTCCCGTATGGTGTCCGGTCAATTGATATAAAGCTTCTTCAAGAGAATCAGCCATAACTACCTTGTGCGCGGTAGCCAAGATAACTTTCTTCAGTTCGGGAAAACTGACACCCTCCGCTTGAATATATACAGGTTCTGCGTAAAGAAGGGAGTCTCCAACAGGAATCACAAGGAGGTTTCCCCTTATGCAGGTTGACCCTTGTGAGCACCTCAGGGTAAACCACGCAGAGATGTCTTGATCGTTATCTATCCGTGCCTCTACCTGTTCTGGTCCATCAACTTGCCTGTCCTTAGGAAAGTTGTAAGCAACTAGCTTTCCATAGTTTGCCCCGTCGCTTCTCGCAGCAATCCAACCGACCATATTAGGACGCCCAGTGGGAGTGTAAGGCATGAGTTGGACGAATTCTTCCGTTTCCTCCCCCGGAAGTTTCATGATGACGTAGTAAGGTTCTACGACTTGTAGTGTTTCACCTTGACCGAATTTCTCCTGTGGAATGGCCCAAAGATCCTCATTGCCGTAAAAATGCTCGGGAACATCCATATGGTATTTGATGTATTTCTCAGCTTGGACAGAGAAAAGCCCTTGTGGATATCTCATATGGGCACGCAAAGAATCAGGCATGTTTTCCGAGTCCGAAAATAAGTCGGGAAAGATTTTACGATAAGTCGCCGCTAAAGGATCCTTGTCATCCCAGAGGTAGAACTCAATTCCGCCATCATAGGCATCGACGACTATCTTCACACTGTTACGTATGTAATTGTAGTGGTCAGAACCACTACTTCCCGTAGCAAAACCATTAGCTACCGGATCAGAATAAGGCATCTGATCCGACGTCGTGTATGCATCTTGCACCCAGACCAGTCCACCTCCATCTGCGACTATGTAAGGGTCTCCATCGAGAGAAAGGAATGGTGCAATGGTTTCGACTCTATCCTGAATAGTCCTCCTATACTGAATCCGACTTTCAGCATTAAGCTCACTACTGATAAGAATATTCACATCGCCCATTTCCCATGCATAGACAAGTTTNCTGATAAAGGAGCCGACGGGTACCCCACCATCACCCTCATAATTAGTCTTTGCCAGATCTCCTTCCCCAGTTTGATAGTCAAGTTCTTCCGTATTCGTATTAACAATCACATAATCTAGAGTGTTCTCTCCGTAATAGATGCGGGGATTCTCTACTATTATTTCTGCTTCATCTGGCTTGTCGGGGGGGGAAATAGGAATCTCTCCACCTGCAGGTATATCTTTTGCGAAAAACACCGGTCTTCCCTCAGGAGTAAACTCGGTGACAGGACTCATCGCAATACCTATACCATGTGTGTACGTTAGCTTGGTATTTACCCATGTCTGGGCTGACTCGTCTAATTTTTCAGGTGCTACCTCGCGAGCTGCCAGTAATACCTGCCTGTACTCTCCGCCTATTGTGTACCTGTCTACGTCAGCATCCTTGAAATCGTAGTAAGGGCGAATAAGCTGAATTTGTTTATAAACATTTGTAAGTGGTCGATAATCCCAAAGTCTTATATTCTCAATTGTCTTTCTATTATTAGAAACAAGATTTGCGGTTACCTCACCTTCGGCCTCATAGAATTTTTCTTCAATATCGCTTAGACCATACCCTTTAAGAGTAAAATTCATATTCCTACTTATATATTCCTCCTCTTTAGAGAATTCGTTAGGGTCAACTGAGAACTGTTGTACTATGGAGGGCCATCCAGTCCCTAAAACCAATATTAAAATGATCCAAAGACCTAGTGCTCCAAAAACAATACGCATCCTATTCATAAATGCAGCGATAACCATCACTACTGCTGTAAGCAATCCCAGTCCAAAAAGAATGNTTAAGGCCAGTTGCTTTGCATATGCATCGGCGTAGGTAGCCCCATACACAACCCCACCCTCGGAGTGAACAAGTTGTAACCTGTCCACCCATAAACCAGCGGTTGCAATAAGGACTATAAGTGCGCCTATGAAGACAGCCTGTTTACGAAGGGCAGGTGTCAACGTGAAGCTAACACCTCTGACGATAAAGTTGACGAAAGCAATCAGCCCAGCTCCCAGTAAAGCAACGATAGAAACCGAGAATATCCATCCTTGTACAAATGCATAGGTTGGGAGCGCGAAAACGAAGAAAGAAATGTCTTTCTCATACATTGGATCCTTTAAGCCAAAGCTAGCCGCATTAGTGAACCGCAGGAATAGTTCCCATTTTGCAGAGAATATTGATCCAAATATCACGCCCAACACGATCACAACTAGTACGGAGACAACTAACACTGCCTTTCTTGTAAGCGACACCGCAGAATCCGGAATAGATGCGCTTACTGGCCCAAAACTGGCTTTATATGCTGCGAATAAGCTTGCCGCAACGAATATAGCAACAATACTGAATCCCACCGCGAACAGGATTGCTCTTGTAAGTATTACCTTTACAAAAACTCCTCTATATCCGAGTTCGCCGAACCAAAGCCAATCGGCATATATTCCACGAAACAGTGAAAGTAGAATAAGAAGGATCACAACGACCGCGGCAACCGCGACCCATTTCATACGACCTGATAACCTTTCGGGGAGAGAAACGTTCTCAAAGTTAAACGGGGGAAACGAACCTGTTGTCATAAAAAAATAAACCTATCCGATCCTTGTACCCAGGTTCTCCCCGGATAGAAGATTTTTGAGCGCGCGTGATTCCCGACCGTCAATTATCTGAGAAATCGCTCCGCCTTCTATTGCTTCCAAACAAGCTTCTATTTTAGGCAACATACCTCCACCGATCACATTCGACCGAATAAGAGAATGAGCCTGTCTTTGCGTAATCCTAGGAATCAGACGCCTCGATGAATCGAGGACTCCTTCCACGTCAGTAAGAAACACCATTCTTTTCGCCTTCAGAGAGGAGGAGATGTAACCGGCCACAGTATCAGCATTTATGTTGAGCAGTGACCCCGCTTCGTCTGGCTTTCTTGAAGCGTCAAATCCCACAGGTGCTATCACCGGAATATAGCCAGCAGAAAGAGCAGCATATATAGGGTCGGGGTTAATATTTTCGATCTTCCCTACGTACCCCAATTCNGGATTAGCTATGGAAGCCTGAACCATACTTCCGTCAGCTCCCGAAAGTCCTACTGCCTTTCCTCCCCTGCTGTTTATTGACGCCACCAAGCTCTTGTTAATCAATCCAGTTAGCACCGCCACTACGATATCGAGACTTGCTAAATCTGTTACCCGGAGTCCCTTAACGAATCGGGGGCGGACTCCTTGCCTTTCCATCCAATCTGAGATGATCTTTCCACCGCCATGAACAACTACTAATTTNTGANCCTCANCTTGNAAAGCGNTAANATCNTCAAGGGTAGTGTCATGACTCNCNAGNGTGCTTCCACCAATTTTTATGACAATTGGATTATCTAATTCACCTTCCAATGAGGGGGCGACACTTTCCTGAATTGCTTCAGATTGAAGATCAGGAGCACCCGATTCGGCACGCCAAAACTCTTCGCTCTCGCGAAGTCTATTTTCAGGTTTTTTTGATAGAAACATAAATTCTGAGTTGATCCGATGCCTACAGGCAGNTTATGTGCTGTAGGCAGAGTTGAATATGACATACTCTTCCGTGAGATCACACCCCCACGCAGTGGCGGAATGATCTCCGATATTCAGCGCAANACGNAACTTGATTTCATCATTCCCCATTGCACTTACTACTGCGTCCCGATAATAAGGTATTGCGATTCCCCCATGCACTATATGTATGTCGCTGATGAAGATGTCCAGTTTGGATTCGTCAAGAGTTATTCCGCTTTTGCCGAGAGCCATGACTAACCTGCCCCAGTTAGGATCTCTACCGTGTACCATCGCTTTGACAAGGAGAGACGAAGCTATCTCACGAGACGATATCCTGGCTTCACTTACCGTTTGGGCACCTTCAACGGTTACCTCTATTAATCGCTGAGCACCTTCCCCATCTCCCGCCAACTCTTTCGCCAATTCCGTACAAACGTAGGTCAGAGCCTCCACAAAAGAATCTGAGCCTCCCGAACCATCCTTGATTTGTGGAGTTCCAGAAGCACCGTTCGCTAGGATCACTACCGTATCGTTTGTACTTTGATCTCCATCCACATCTATCATGTTGAAAGATGAGTCTACGGCTCCTGAAAGGACATTCTGCAAATAGTCCTGTTCTACACTTGCATCCGTGGAGACGAAACAAAGCATTGTTGCCATGTTGGGATGAATCATACCAACGCCTTTTGAAACTCCGCCAACCGTTACTGTCTTTCCAGCGTGAACAAATGAAACTGCTCTCTCTTTATGCTTGCTATCAGTTGTCATGATTGAACGAGCAAAGTCAGTACCACCGTCTCCGCTTAGGGTCACGTTAGTTATGTTTTGCCTAATGAGTGCCATCGGAAGTTCGACACCTATCACCCCAGTGCTTGCAACAAACAATTCCTCTCCAGATACNCCCGTATGAATCCCAGCAAGTTCAGCCATTTCTTCAGCGTCAGTATAGCCCTGTGANCCCACAGAGCAATTTGCGCAACCACTGTTAGCAACNACGCCGCGCGCCTCTCCTCGCTGCAGGCGTTTTCTGCTAGCGCTTACAGATGGTGATTCGATACTGTTTGATGTAAAGGTTGCCGCTGCATTTGCTGGTCGATCTGAGAGAANGATTCCAAGGTCAAGGGAATCTGGTTCCGTCTTTAAGCCTGCGTANGTGNCTCCNGCCACGAAACCTTCNGCTGAAGTAATTCCTCCGCCCTTAATAACCTCAATCATCTATAAAACTCCTCTGANCTCATGACTTGCAAAAACAGAATCGGAATCTGNTTCTCTTCCGGATTACAAAGACTGATACAGAACAAAAAAGGCGGGCATAAATGCCAGCCAAATTAGTGGGGAAAGTATATCACACAGGCACAAAACACGCACGGTTTCGAATCTTTCTTGTGCTACAATCGCGGACGTAATCAAATGGCTTGCAAGGTGCCCGGTTAAGTCTGAACTTTGGGACAGATGTTTGGGCAGGCAGGTTCCGTTAAATCGCGTCTATCATGAAAAAGCTAAGGAAAGGTCTTGAATATGACTACGACATCCAACACCGAGTTCAGTGCTGTCGGCAAGCGACCCGTACGCCACGACGGATATGACAAGGTTACAGGTAAGGCGCTATATGGTGCCGACATGAATTTACCTGGCATGATCCATGGGAGTATATTACGAAGCCCTCATGCACATGCACGTATAATATCCATTGATACGTCTAAAGCTGAGGCTCATCCCGACGTACATGCCGTAATATCTAATACTGATTTCCCTCAACATGAGAATAAATCAGCTTCAATCATACCCGGACCTCCTTTAAACCCCAAAGAACAAACAGACAACATACTGGCTGGTGAAAAGGTCCTTTATAAGGGTCATCCAATCGCCGCCGTAGCGGCAAGTTCACCTCACATGGCAGAGGAGGCCCTTAACTTAATCACCGTCGACTATGAAATCTTAGATTCGGTTTCTACTGTAGAGGCGGCTTTAGCTGAAGGGGCGCCTTTACTTCACAAAAAGTATGAAAACAACATAGCAAGCCATGCGCAACTTCGACTAGGTGACGTGGAGAAAGGGTTCGCCGGTTCTGCTCATATAGTTGAACGAGAATTCCGAACTGCAACGGTTCACCAGGGATATATTGAGCCTCACTCAGCAACAGGCTGGTGGACTGCAAACAATCGGGTAACCATATGGGGCAGTTCGCAGGGACATTTTCAGATTAGGGACAGAACATCTGTGGTACTGGGTATTCCCTACTCCTCCATCAAGGTAGTACCAATGGAAATTGGAGGAGGATTTGGAGGTAAAACAACCATTTATTTGGAACCGATCGCCGCCATGTTGTCGAAAAAAGCTGGAGTTCCTGTAAAAGTTACTATGAGTCGAACAGAGGTTTTAGAGGCTACGGGACCTACGTCCGGTTGTTATATGAAAGTCAAGATTGGCACTGATAACTATGGCAAAATCCTAGCTGCCTACGCAGACCTTAAATTTGAAGCAGGTGCCTTCCCCGGCTCACCGGTGGGAGCGGCAGCAAATTGCATTTTCACACCTTACGATATTGAAAACGTATTGATTGATGGCTATGACATTGTAAACAACAAGCCAAAGACGACCGCATACCGAGCCCCGGGAGCTCCCCTCGGATCATTTGCAGCAGAAACCTTGCTGGATGAACTATCCGAAAAATTGGGGATAGATCCGCTGGATCTCAGGATAATGAACGGGGCAAAAGAGGGAACTATTCGGCCATCGGGCATAACCAATCCCAAGATTGGATGCATCGAAACTGCCCAGGCCGTCAAAGAGCACGACCACTACACTAGTACGATCGATGGTAAGTACAGGGGAAGAGGAGTGGCATCAGGATTCTGGATTAACGGCAGCGGAGCAGCGTGCGCGATAGCAAACGTTAATTTTGATGGTACAGTCAACCTCACGATCGGTTCTATGGATATAGGTGGCCTTCGTCCAGCTGCCGCGCAACACGTATCTGAAGTGCTAGGAATCCCGGTAGAAGACGTAAGCCCACAGGTAGGAGATACCGATACCATAGGATACACGTCTATGACCGGTGGAAGCGGAGCAGCTTTTAAGACCGGATGGGCGAGTTATGAGGCAGCTCAGGACGTCAAGCGNCAGCTTTTACANAGGGCCGCAGAAGTTTGGGAAACTGGTCTAGACGACATTGAATTGGTGAAAGGTGTGTTCAGGCACTCGTCGGACCCAGAATTAACCATGTCGTTCAAGGAGCTTGCATCGAAACTTCCAGATACAGGTGGGCCTGTAGTCGGAAGAGCCAATCTCGACCCGCGTGGTCCTGGCAGNGCCTTCGCTACTCATGTTGTGGACGTAGAAGTAGACCCGGATACAGGCAAAGTAGAAATACTCCGATACACCGCTGCTCAAGACGCAGGACGCGCAATACATCCAAGTTATGTGGAAGGTCAGATCCAGGGAGGAGTCGTGCAGGGAATAGGGTGGGCCTTAAACGAAGAATATTTCATGAGCGACGACGGGATCATGATGAACTCCAGCCTTCTCGANTACAGAATGCCTACCTCATTGGATTTGCCAATGATTGACACTCTTGTTGTCGAAGTGCCGAACCCATTGCATCCATACGGAGTTAGGGGTGTAGGAGAAGTTCCGATCGTACCTCCCCTTGCAGCGATAGCCAACGCTATCTTTCATGCGACGGGGGTAAGAATGACAGAACTGCCAATGAACCCTTCATCGGTTGCCTCAGCTATTAAGGCATACAAGTCTTAACCGAAATAAATATGGGTCCGAGAAATCAATCTTCCCTTTCCTTCGTTAAGTGGTATAAGAACACTGAGTTTCTTTAATAAGTCTGAGAACTACAGAGGGCTTTTAGCTAAGCACCTAAAAAGCTCAACAAGGTACCTATTCGCAATGCCACTAATTATTGGTATAACCGGCTCAATAGCCTCAGGGAAAAGTACTGCTTGCGAATACCTGTCAAGTAGAGGTGCCGTTTACTGCGATGCGGACAAGCTCGTCCACCGAATGTACGATCCGGGAAAGCCCGCATTTGACCGAATTATCGGGGCTTTTGGACGAGACGTTGTAGGTGAAGATGGGTATATCGATAGGAGAATCCTGGGATCAAAGGTATTTGGTAATGCAGAAGAGATGGCAAGGCTTACGGGTGCTATAGGTGATATTCAAGCCGAAGTGTGTGGAGTTATGGACTCATGGCGTACTTCCTTGTCACCTAATGCAATCGGGTTAATGGAAGCTGTCAATTTTATCGAGGCCGGCTACGGTCGATTTAGCGATTTCACTTGGCTATTTGCTGTAGACAACAAACTCGCAATTCAACGTTTAAAAGATCGTAACAACCTAACCACAGAAATGGCAGAGCAACGGTTATCAAGTCAACGTGCGTGGCAAGATAGAGAACCAGCAGCTGATCTGGTGACACTCAATAATGGATCGCAAGAAGAACTTATAGAACTTGTGGAAATGGAAATATCAAGGATTCGTTTCCAGTGGACGGCAGGCACACTTCCCCCATCAAAATACATGCCTTGGTGGAACGCACAGGAACACTCGACCAATCAGCCTTGAATCCTACAGATTTCAGCCTCTGAGCTGTAGTCTTTTAAATGTTTCAGCCAATGCACTGTGAACCTTATAGCCATTCTCCGAGAACCTCTCCCTGAGTCTACTCGTACCTTCTTCCTTTGAACGGCTCATCTGACTGGCGTGGCAGTATAGTGCGTCAACTTTTTTTTCAAATGTTTCATCGATGTCTATGAAAACATCGGGCTCATCAGTTCCCCACAAGTAAACTTCCTCGACCTTATGGGGCTCGAGACCATTTTCTAACATAGAGGGATACGCGAGATGGTCTCGAGCGTACGGAAATACCGCATCCAAGGCAACTCTACCGGTTACAAAATGATCTCGGTGCCTTATCCACTTACGCCCTGGATCTATCGTGATCACAACGTCAGGTTTATGCCTACGGATCTCCCGAACCAATTCTTTCCGAAATTCGTCATTATCAGCTAATTCCTGATCATGATGATCCAAAAAAACAATCTCGCTGAGGCCGAGAACCTCCCCGGATGCCTTCTGTTCCTCTCTCCGAATTGCTGCAATTTTCTCCGGCAGGATGCTCCTATCAGACGTACCCTTGTTGCCATTCGTACAGACAACGAGAACGATACAGGCCCCTTCTTGTGCCCATTTCGCGATCGTACCACCAGCACCGCTCTCTGCATCGTCAGGGTGTGGTGTGATCACAAGCACATTTTTTGCACGCATATCGATCATATGATCTGTGTTCCTTTGATTGACAACCCAAATCTAGTCCTGTGGAAAACAATCAGACTTACTATGCTTNGTCCGTGGTTTCACGACTCTTACCCTTTAACTTTAGGTAACACTTCTTTTCCAAATCTTTCCAGTTGTTCAACAATTACATTTTCCGGAGTGCCGACTACTTGGCCTACATTAACTGTCTTTAATCCAGGGTACCTATCTTGTATTTCAAGAATCTTTTCTACTATCGACTCAGGAGTGCCAACCAGCCAGCTGCCGGAGGATACAGCATCCTCTAATGTCGGCAGATTGGCAGTTCTCGCTACATGGCCCCCTTTAGCGAGCGCTTCCATCTGTTTGTCGCTTAGGCCTCTGACAAATCCCAGTGGTGCAAACATTTTCATATTCTCTTCAAAGTAGGGTCGGGCCTCCTCTATAGCCTTCTGTTCTGTATCGGCTATATGAAAAGAAAATCCTAAACAGAGATTTCCCCCGAGTTCTGTATCAATACCATGCTCAGACTGAATTCTTTGCCAGGCTCTAATTACTTCCTCGCTGGCTCCACCGGCTGCAGCCCCTCCTCCAATCATACCTTTCATACGATGTTTCGCCATGAAGTTAAGTCCTCTCTCGCTGGCGCTCACTATAGGTTGCCAGCAATCAACAGGCCTATTGATCGGACGAGGTACCAAAGTTATTTCCTTCAAGTCGTAACCACGGTATGGTACTTCTGGGGGGATAACGTACTCTTTCCCTTTGTGGGAAAAAGAATCATTATTAAAAGCTTTCTGAATAATTTCAATTTGCTCTTCAAATAATTCCCTGTTGGCNTCAGCATCAAGAATTGGATTTCCAAACGCTTCCACCTCACGGGAGTGATATCCTCGACCAACGCCGAAAACTACCCTTCCCTTCGTCAATATATCTGCAGTAGCAAAATCTTCCGCCATCCTTAATGGATGCCACATTGGTGCCACATTAAAGCCGCAACCGATCCTTATATTCTTAGTGATATGCGCCAAATGAATTGCCAGCATCATTAGGTTAGGGATGCATTCGTAACCTTCACGTTGGAAGTGATGTTCCGCCATCCAAAAAATATCGAAACCGTTTTCGTCCATCACCTTGGCTATTGACTCTGACTTTGAATAAACAGAGTTTAAATCATCTTCAGAAAGCCATCTGTCATTTGAAGGCATCGCATCGAATCCGATGTCATCAAAGTCCACGTGACCTGCGTACAAGCTACCAAAACTCTCAATCATTTGCTATTTATCTCCTTTTTTTAGCCATCTCGCCGATGCTTCGATGATCTCTTTCACCTATAGCTTAAATGTTTCCCTGGCAATAATAGGCAATTAACACTTAAGAAAGGTTCCTCAAACTTCATCAAAACACAATCAATACCTAGTGGCGAAGTTTGATAGAACCAGCTTTGTTTATCAAACCGTTCTTCTAATCCTACGGAATACTTTCCCCAATTCCTCTGCATCAGAATTATCCCAGCCTGGGAACACGGCTACCAAATCCCTGTCTCGGCCTGGGAATGTGAAAAGTACCGTTGTGTGCGGCTTAGGGTTTATGTAGCTTCCTAGCGTGAAATAAATACCCAAAGTCAGCGACAACATTGAGACAAGAAAATATATAGATTCGATGATGTCCCCCATAGCCTGAAATATATTAGTTCCAAATAAAGTAAATGGCACCAGTTGTAATGAGATTAAGATGCCGCCAATTACGGTCAGCTTAACTCCTTGGTTTTTTCTACTTGTCTTACCTCCATTTTTCAATACCGGCGGCATCGATTCAGCAATGGGGGCGTCCACCCATGATGTTTTGTTCCCGAATTGTGTCCTACTCCTAAGTTCGGCAACAATAACTCTTTGATTCGTCAGCAATGCGCTGTCGGCAGAGAACATGATATCTTCTCCCTCAGCCATGGAAATATCGTAACCGTAATTGGAAAGTCCTTGCGATGACATATTTCTATTGTAGTACTGTCTTCACAATTACCGAAGATCGAAAAACAATAAAACCCGAAAATGGCCCTCTACTAATGGCGCTTGAGAAGTGGTTCAAAATGAGTGTTTTCGGGCTTGACTAGGTACAAACTCAAGTATAGACTTGGATACTTGAACATTGGATAGAGCGTGGCTATGGGAATGATTATTTAAAAATAAGAAACTTCAAGTCACCTGACGAGAGTTGGGGGTATCCCCCGACTTTTTTTTTGCACCTTAACAACTGAATTTCTGTCGAAATGTAACGAGTCCTGGTCTCCTAATANGGGACCATAGCTAGAGCATCGCAATTTGCTCTAAGCTAACAAGACAGGCAATAGAAATGCCTTAATGTGGGTCAAGTTATTAAGGGTTTACGGTGGATCCCTTGGGGCCAAGAGCCGAAGAAGGGCGCGGCAAGACTGCGAAAAGCCTCGATCAGCTGTCTAGCAAGCTTAGTCGAGGATACCCGAATGGGGAAACCCGTCCTGGGTTATACCAGGACATACGGTAATCCGTATGGTAAGTGTGTGAACTGAAACATCTAAGTAACACGAGGAACAGAAATCAAAAGAGATTCCCTTAGTAGTGGCGAACGAAATGGGAATAGCCCAAACCGGTCGGGCTTAGTGGGTCGAGGCCCTATGTCCGTCCGGTGTTGTAACGCGCTCCCGTCCTATCCTCGAATGAGGGCAAGAAGTTACAAACTCTTTTTCTAGCCGAATGCACCTGGAAAGGACAACCGAAGAAGGTGAAAGTCCTGTAGGCGAAAGCGAAAGAGCTTCTGGAACGTCGTTGAGTACCACGGAACACGTGAAATTCTGTGGGAAGCTGGGGAGACCACTCTCCAAGGCTAAATACTCTTGGCCACCGATAGTGAACCAGTACTGTGAAGGAAAGGTGAAAAGTACCCCGGGAGGGGAGTGAAATAGACCTGAAACCGTAAACTTACAAGCCGTAGAAGGCTCGATGCGTCGGGCTGACTGCGTGCCTATTGAAGAATGAACCGGCGAGTTAATTTATACAGCACGGTTAAGGAATTGGAATTCCGGAGCCAAAGCGAAAGCGAGTCCTAATAGGGCGTACAGTTGTTTGGATTAGACCCGAAACCGAGTGAGCTACCCATGGCCAGGTTGAAGCCCAGATAGTCTCTGGGTGAAGGACCGAACCCGTGTATGTTGCAAAATGCTGGGATGAGCTGTGGGTAGGGGTAAAATGCCAATCGAACTCGGAGATAGCTGGTTCTCCCCGAAATGTATTTAGGTACAGCGTTTAGATAGTCTTGTGGAGGTAGGGCACTGGATAGGTACGGGGGCGTAAGCCTACCAAACTTAACCAAACCACGAATGCCGCAAGATGTTTCTAGGCAGTGAGACAGTGGGGGATAAGCTCCATTGTCGAGAGGGAAACAGCCCAGATCGCAGGCTAAGGTCCCCAAGTGTGTGCTAAGTGTGAAACGAAGTGAGATTGCTAAAACAGCTAGGAGGTTGGCTTAGAAGCAGCCATCCTTTAAAGAGTGCGTAATAGCTCACTAGTCGAGGAAT